>NZ_JNNN01000067.1:0-77402 GCF_000735635.1 Massilia sp. LC238
GCCCCATCCACGATATTCTGATGCCTGGCCTCAGGCGCCGGCGTCGATGATCCAGTCCGACAGCTTGCCGCTGGCCTGGCGCGGCAGCGCGGCCCCGAACGAATACGCGGCGGGACGTTCCGGCGCCGGCAGGCGCTCGGCCATCCACGCGCTCAGTTGCGCGCGCAGCGCCGACGCTTCCGGGCTGCCTTCCAGCGGCGCACCCGCGCGCGGCACCACGAAGGCCTTCAGGCGCCGGCCTTCGTCGGGCCGCATGGCGCGCACGCTCGCATCTGCTACCTGCGGGTGCATGCGCAGCACGTCGGCCACGTAGCCGGGGAACACGTTGACGCCGCCGACCTGCACCGCATGGTCGATCCGTCCCATCGGCCGGAACCGGCCCGGCGCGCTCCAGGCCAGCCGGTCCTGCAAGGCGAAGGACCGGCGGCTGCCGTCCGCGCCGCAGCGTTCGAGCTGCGTCCCATCCTCGCCAACCTCCCAGTACGGGAACAGGTGGTAATCCTCATCCGGGCTGTCGCGCCAACCGACGCCGGCCGTCTCGGAACTGCCGTAGACCTGCACCAGACGGGCCAGGCCGGCGTCCATGGCGGCGCGCGCCACCTCGTCCGGGCATGGCGCGGTCGAGCTGACGCCCGTCACGCCCGCCGGCAGCGTCCCGGCCACCGCCGCGAAGGCGCGCCAGAAATCGGGAAAGCCGACCACCAGGTCTCCGGGCGCCAGCTGCCGGGCCACCGCGCCGGGCGAGGCGCCGCGCAGGTCGACGGTCGCGGCGGGATCGAGGCCGAGTGCACGCGGCAGCAGGACCGTGAACAGGAAGCCGTAGATATGGTGGGACGGTACCAGCGCGACGATCCGGCGCGTGCCGGGGAACAGCGCGGCCAGCGCGCCGGTTTCCTGCCACAGGCTGGCTAGCAGGTGGGAACATGCCTTGGGCGCGCCCGAGCTGCCCGAAGTGCGGAAATTGATCACCCCGCTGCCATGGTCCAGTCCGGATGCCGCCGCATCGCGCCAGGCGCCAAGCCGGGGGTTGGCCAGCACCCGCTCTTCGCCGATGCAGCCGATTCCCAGCACCTGCTCCATGGCGGTGGCCAGGCCCAGCAGTTCGAGCGAATCGGCGCCGAGGTCGGCCATCAAGTCCAGCTCCGGCGGCCAAGGCGGCGGGCGGCGCACAATGCCGGGCCGCATCAAGGTCAGTTCGCCGGCCAGCAGGTCGGACAGGACGCGCAGCAGGCTTGGCCCGTGGGTCCACCAACGGGGTTCGAAATCGGTATTGACAGTCATGGCTTGGCGGATACGTGGCGAGCCGTCGATGGTGCCGACAGCCTGGAACCCTGTCAACACTGCCGAAATTTCGGGCAAAAGTGTGATTCGACAACGCAAACTGTCAAAACCCGGTCGCGCACAATTGACAGAGGGGGTGGCGGCATGTCAACATCAATTTCCTCAAATCAACGAACGCGCCCGACACTTACGCCATGAACGTACCCACCCTGTCGTTTTCGACCGCCGACCTGGCGTCCCAACTCGACAGCTGCTCCCCGGAACAGCTCGACCAGCTCGACTTCGGCGTGATCGGCTTCGACGCCGACACCAATGTCCAGCGCTACAACGCCTTCGAATCGCAGGCCGCCGGCCTGTCGCCGCAGCGCGTGGTCGGCCAGCCGCTGTTCACCAACGTCGCCCCCTGCCTGAACAACTTCATGGTGGCCCAGCGCTTCGAGGACGCCATGGAGGATGGCAGCGCGCTGGACGCCACCCTCGACTATGTCCTGACGCTGCGCATGCGTCCGGTCAAGGTGGCGCTGCGCCTGCTGGCCAGCCCGGCCAGCGGCAACCGCTACGTGCTGGTCCAGCGCCAGCGCTGAGCCGCCGCACGACCGAGGCGCACGCGTGGACGACATCGACGAGCTGCGGGCCGAGCACGAAGCCCTGATCCAGTTCCTGTACCTGGCCCCGGTGGGCCTGGTGCAGGCCGACATCGACGGCGCCATCGTCATGATGAATCCGATCTCGGCCCAGCTCCTGATGCCGCTCTCGCGCGACGGCGGCCTGGACAACCTGTTCACGGCGCTGGAAGGCGTCGCGCCCGAGCTGCGCCACCTGTGCAGCACCTACGGCAGCCGCGCGGGCAAGATCTGCGACGGCCTGCACGTGCACCTGAACGCCGGCAGTGGTGCCAGTAGCGGCAAGAAGATCCCGCAGATCCTCGCGATCACCCTGCTCAAGCTCGACGCCCAGCGCATCATGGCGGTGATCGACGACGTCACCCTGCAGGTGCGGCGCGAGCGCCAGCTGCGCCAGAACGACGCGTGGTTCAACGCCATCCTGACCGGCATCACCGACTACGCCCTGGTCGGCCTCGATGCGCACGGCAGCATCACCGAATGGAACCCGAGCATCGGCCGCGTCACCGGCTTCGGCCAGGAGGCGGTGGGCCAGCCCTATTCGATCTTCTACCCGCTTGACGCGATGACCCCGGAGCGCCTGCTCGACCGCCTGCGCGACGCCGAACGCGACGGCTGGAGCCTCGACGAAGGCAAGCGCGTGCGCGCCGACGGCAGCGGCTTCTGGGGCAGCGCCCTGATCGCGCCCTTGCCCGAGCGTGAGCCGCCCTGCGGCCTGGAGGCGGACGGCCCGGCCTATTGCCTGATCCTGCGCGACATCACCGACAAGCGCGAGGCCAGCGAACGGCGCCGCCGTGAAACCTTCGGCGACTACCTCACCGGACTGGCGAACCGCCGCGCCTTCTTCGAGGCGGCCGAGCAGGAGCTGACCCGCAGCCTGACGGTGCCGCGCCCGACCGCCGTGATCGCGATCGACGCCGACCATTTCAAGGCCATCAACGACCGCTACGGCCACCCGGGCGGCGACGTCGTGCTCCAGCACCTGGCGGCGATCCTGGGCGAGACCTTCCGCGAAGTCGACGTGGTCGCGCGCATCGGCGGCGAGGAATTCGCGGTGCTGCTGCCGTCCACCAATCTGCCGCGCGCGGCGGTGGTGGCCGAACGCCTGCGTTCGGCCGTGGCCTCGCAAGTCGTCCACTTTGATGGACATCGCATCCAGTATACTGTCAGCGCGGGCGTGGCCAGCCTGGCCGAGGGCGAGGGCGGCATCGACCTGCTGCTCAAGCGCGCCGACCAGGCCCTGTACGCGGCCAAGCGCCAGGGGCGCAACCGCGTCGAACGCTGGCGCACCGAAATGGCCTCCGGCCCGGCCCACCAATCCGAAGGAGATCGCAAGCATGCATGACCCGAGCGACGCCTACGAAGCCCTGGTGCAGTTCCTGTACCGGGCGCCGATCGGGCTGGCCCAGATCGCGCCGGACGGCACGGTGGACATGCTCAACCCGATGGCATCGAACCTCCTGATGCCGATCGCCCCCAACAGCGGCCTCGACAACCTCTACACCGTGCTGGCGCCGATCGCGCCGCAGCTTCCGCAGCTGGCCGCCGCGTTCGGCGAAGCCTCGGGCGTCATCTGCGAAGGCCTGCGCGCCACGCTGCCGCCCGAACTCACCGCACCGGGCAGCCCGCAGGTGCTGGCGATCAGCCTGATGAAGCTCGACAGCGAGCGCATGATGGCGGTCGTCACCGACGCCACCCTGGAAGTGCAGCGCGAGCAGGAAACCCTGCTGCGCCGCCTGCGCAATGCCGCCCGTACCGATGCGCTCACGCGCATGCCGAACCGCGAAGCGGTGCGCGAGCAGCTGCAGCACCTGGTGGAGCGGCCCCTGTCGGCCGGCGAGTTCGCGGTGCTGTTCATGAACTGCGACCGCTTCCGCCAGATCAACGATACCCTCGGCCAGGCGGCCGGCGACGAGCTGCTGGTGCAGATCGCCGACCGCATCCGCGGCGCGCTGCGCCCGCCGAGCGACCGCATCGACACCGTCAGCGGCAGCGGCCAGTTGGCCGCGCGCGTGGGCGGCGACGAATTCGTGGTGGTGCTCGACGGGATGCGTTCGCGCGAGGATGCCGAGCGCGTCGCCGGCCGCATCCTCGATGCGCTGGCCCGGCCCTACCGGGTGCAGGGCCATGAAGTCGTGTGCGGCACCAGCCTGGGCCTGGCCTGGGGAGCCGAATCTGTCCACTGCGGCGCGCGCGACGCCGACGAAGTGCTGCGCGACGCGGGCATCGCGATGGTCGAGGCCAAGCGTGCCGGCGGTGCGCGCCACCTGGTGTTCGAGGCTTCCATGCGCGAACGCGCGGAGCGCCGCGCCGGCATCGAGGCCGAGCTGCGCCAGGCCCTGGCCGAGGAACAGCTGTTCGTCGTCTATCAGCCGGTGGTCGGCCTGCGTCCCGATGGCGGCACCGACTACGCGGCCGGCGTCGAGGCGCTGGTGCGCTGGCGCCATCCCGAGCGCGGCATCGTGCCGCCGATCGAATTCATCGCCGTCGCCGAAGAGTGCGGCCTGATCGGCGCGGTCGGCGACTTCGTGCTGGAACGCTCCTGCCGCGATTTCATGGACTGGCGCGCCCGCCTGGGGCCGGCCGCGCCGCGCCTGATCGCGGTGAACCTGTCGCGCGCCCAGCTCGGGCAGCCGGGCTGGATCGACAGCGTGCGGCGCGTGCTGCAGGTCACCGGCATCGCGCCCGAGCAGCTCCAGCTCGAGGTCACCGAAAGCCTGGCGGCGCAGGACGGGGGCATCCAGCAGCGCCTGCATGAACTGAAGGCGCTCGGCATCAAGCTGGCCCTCGACGACTTCGGCACCGGCTACTCGTCGCTGTCCAGCCTGCACCTGCTGCCGGTGGATACGGTCAAGATCGACCGCTCCTTCGTGAGCCAGGCCGACACCAGCCACCACCACCGCGTGCTGATCGAAGCGACCGTCAAGGTGGCCCAGAGCCTGGGCATGAAGACCGTGGCCGAAGGCATCGAGACCCAGTCCCAGGCCGACGTCGTGCGCGCCCAGTGCTGCGCCAAGGGCCAAGGTTACTTCTACAGCCGGCCGCTGCCTTCGGACGACTTGCTGGCATGGCTGGCCGGTCACCAGGCAATTGCTGCCTGAACAGCATGGAGGGCGCGAACTTCGCTCCACGCAATACGTACGCCCGCTCCTACACCGACTGAAGTTTTGTTCCTATTTCACGTGCACCGCACACCTCGCATGATGGTCCGACCCAACCACATCGAGGAGAACACGAATGAACAAGATCCACACCGTTCTGCTGGGCGGCATCATGGCCCTGTCGCTAGCGGCCTGCAACACGACCGGCACCGACACCGGCTCCAGCTCCGACGCCAGCATGGGCACGACCGGCACCGGCAGCTCGAGCGCCTCCGGCAACGTCGGCACCGGCACCAGCTCCGACACCACGGGCGGCTCGGGCCAGAGCGGCACCAACACCGGCACCACCAACCCGAGCACCACCACCACCCCGCCGGCGACCAATTCGTCGACCTCGGGCACCGGCCGCTGAACGGCCCGCGGAACCGGCGCGCACTGCCTGCGCCTTCCGCTCCCTGCGGGCGGGCTACCTGCCCCGCAGCCCGGCTGCGGCCGCTTCGCGGTCGCGCAGTCGGGCCGTCGCTCGTTACCCTCTCCCTGCGGTCCCCGATGAAAAGCTGGCTTGCACGCCTGTTCGGCAGTCCGGTGCAGCCGGCGCCGACGCCGCCATCGGCCATTTCCGCCCCCACCGGCGTTGTAAATCCGCCACCATCCTTCGACCTCGACCTGGTTTTTTACCGCTCGCTTGCGGGAGGATCGACGCATGCCGGCGAGATGCCCGAGCAATTGATTCTCGATGAGCTGGCGCGCCTGGCACGCCAGCCGGAAGCGGCCGCCGAACTGGTGCCGCGGGTGCCGGCGGTCATCCCCCAACTGCTGCGCAGCCTGCGCAGCGATGCCACCTCAGCGGGCGAACTGGCGCGTCAGGTGACGCAGGACGTGAGCCTGGTGGCGGAAGTCATCCGCGAGGTCAACAGCCCGTATTACCGTGCCACGGCGAGGATCGCGAACATCGAAGGCGCCCTGATGCTGCTGGGCCAGAACGGCTTGCGCATGCTGCTGGCGCGGGTGGCCTTCCGTCCGCTGATCGGCAGCCAGAGCGGGCGCCTGGCGCGCCAGGCGGCGCCGCTGGTCTGGAGCCAGTCCGAGAAGTGCGCGATGGCGGCCAGCATGGCGGCCCCCGCCTGCGGCGCCGATCCCTTCGAGGCCACGCTCGCGGGCCTGATGCGCAGCGTCGGGCTGGTCGTCGCCCTGCGCCTGGCGGACCAGCTGGGCGGCGCGGCGCCCTTGCCGCAGTCCGACGACTTCGCCCATGCCTTGCTGGACAGCGCGCGCAGGCTGTCGGCAGGGATCGCGGGACTGTGGGAATTCCCGCCGGGCGTGGCGCAGGCGATCCTGCAGGCCGGCCAGATTGAGGCCACGCCGCTCGCACAGGCGCTGCATGAAGGCGACCGGCTGGCCAAGCTGCGTGTGCTGTGCGATGCGGGCAACGCAGCGGCTGCGCAATGGGCGGCGAGCCTGTCCGGGCCGCAGGCAGCCATCTTCGAAAAGCTCCGTCCGCACCAGGCGTGAAGCGGCTCGGCCGCTAGGCGTAGCCGATCCATCCGCGGAACACCCCGGCCGCGTAGAACATGCTCACCTCCTTGAAACCCTCCTCGCGCAGCAGCGCCTCGTCCTGCTCGGGCGCCAGCACCGGCAACACCCGCTCGATCAGCGCGCGGCGCTGCCGCGCTTCCTCGGGCGGCGCGCCGGAGGCTACCGCATAGGCCTCGTCGCGCGCCAGCCAGAGCGCGCGCTCGTCCTCGTCCTCGGCAACGCTCATGTGGGCCACGACGAAAGGCGCGCCGCGCCGCAGGCGCTGGCGGATCGCGCGCATCGCGTGGCGGCGCTCGCACAGCGGCATGAAGTGCATGGTCAGCAGGCAAGCCGCGGCGTCGAAAGGACCGGCCGGCGCGGCATCCACGTAGCCTTCGTGCAGCCGGACACGTCCTGCATGCTCGCCGACGGTGTCGTGGGCCAGTTCCAGCATCTCGTGCGACGGATCGACGCCGTCGAAAGACCATCCTGGCTGGGCATCGGCGAAGGCCTTCAGTTCCAGCCCGCCGCCGGCGCCCAGCACCAGCACCCGGGCGTCCAGCGGCGCCCGTTCGGCCAGCAGCACCTGCGCCATGCGCTGCAGGTCGCTGAATCCCGGCACCAGCCGCGGCGGGCCCTGGTGGTAATGCGCGACTGCGGCCGGATCGGAAAAATGCTTCATTGCACTTCTCATTCTGCACCTCGCTTCAAGCCGGCACCGAGGCCAGGACCGCAATCCGCCAAGGCGTCCTGCCCGGCGTGGCCCGGGCCATTCGTCTATAATGGCCCACCACTGTTGCGAACGTCACTGCGCGCTCAATGCCCTTCGATCTCAAGAAAAATCTTCCCAAACCAGGAACCCGTTTTGCCCTGCCGGCCCTGCATGGCTCGAGCGACGCGTATGCGCTCGCCACTGCCGCGCTGGCACTCAAGGCCAACAATCAGATACTGACCGTCGTCGTGGCCAATGCCAGCGACGGCCAGCGCCTGCTCGACGAGATACCCTGGTTCGCGGACGGCAAGTTGTCCTGCCACCTGTTGCCCGACTGGGAAACCCTGCCCTACGACGCCTTCTCGCCGCACCAGGACCTGGTGTCCGAACGCCTGGCCACGCTGCACGAGATCCGCAACGGCCAGTGCGACGTGCTGGTGGTACCGGCCACTACCGCGCTGGTGCGGCTGGCCCCGCCGTCCTTCCTCGCAGCCTACACCTTCTTCTTCCGGCAGGGCGAACGCCTGGACGAGGCCAGGCTGAAGGCCCAGCTGACGCTGGCCGGTTACACCCACGTGTCGCAGGTGATGTCGCCGGGCGAGTATTCGGTGCGCGGCGGCCTGATCGACCTGTTCCCGATGGGCTCGGCCCTGCCCTACCGCATCGACCTGTTCGGCGACGAGATCGAATCGATCCGCACCTTCGACGCCGACACCCAGCGCTCGCTGTACCCGGTCAAGGAAGTGCGCCTGCTGCCGGGCCGCGAGTTCCCGATGGACGAAGCGGCGAGGACCGCTTTTCGCGGCCGCTGGCGCGAGCGCTTCGAGGGCGATCCCTCGCGCTCGCCGATCTACCGCGACATCGGCAACGGCATCGCCTCGGCCGGCATCGAATACTACCTGCCGCTGTTCTTCGAAGAAACCGCGACCCTGTTCGACTACCTGCCGCAGGACGCTACCCTGGCCCTGGTCGGCGACATCGAGGCCGCCATCCAGCGCTTCTGGCTCGATACCGAGTCGCGCTACAAGTTCCTCAAGAGCGACCGCGAACGGCCGATCCTCGAGCCGCGCGAGCTGTTCCTGGGCGCAGAGCAATTCTTCACCTGCGCCAAGCCGCATGGCCGCTGGACCATCGGCCGTGACCCGGCCGCCCCAAGCTCCGAGCTGTCGGCGCCGATTCCCGACATCTCGGTCAACCGGCGCCTGGACGATCCGCTGACCAATCTGCGCGCCTACCTGCTGCGCCAGGATGCGCGCGTGATGATCGTCGCCGATTCCGCCGGCCGCCGCGAGACCCTGCAGCAGTACTTCCACGAATACGGGCTGGAACTGGCGCCGGTCGAAGGCTTCGAGGGTTTCCGCGCCGCCAGTGCGAAACTTGCGCTCGGCGTGGCCCCGCTGCAGGCCGGTTTCGAGCTGAGCGAGGAAGCGAGCGGGCGCCTGGTGTTCATCACAGAGACCGAGCTGTACGCGGGTTCGGGCCGCCGCGCCGGCAAGAAGAAGCAGGAAGCGACCAGCCAGGTCGAATCGATGGTGCGCGACCTGTCGGAGCTGAAGATCGGCGACCCGGTGGTGCACATCAACCACGGCATCGGCCGCTACATGGGCCTGATGAGCATGGACCTGGGCGAAGGCGAGATGGAATTCCTGCACCTGGAATACGCCAAGGAAACCAAGCTCTACGTGCCGGTCTCGCAGCTGCACGTGATTTCGCGCTACTCCGGCACCTCGCCGGAAGACGCGCCACTGCACAGCCTCGGCTCCGGCCAGTGGGAAAAGGCCAAGCGCAAGGCCGCCGAGCAGGTGCGCGACACCGCGGCCGAGCTGCTCAACCTGTACGCGCGCCGCGCCGCGCGCCAGGGGCACGCCTTCGAGTATTCGAGCACCGACTACGAGAACTTCGCCGGCAGCTTCGGCTTCGACGAGACCCCGGACCAGCTTGAGGCCATCCACAACGTCATCAAGGACATGACCTCGGGCCGTCCGATGGACCGCCTGGTGTGCGGCGACGTCGGCTTCGGCAAGACCGAGGTGGCCTTGCGGGCAGCCTTCATCGCCGTCATGGGCGGCAAGCAGGTCGCGATCCTGGCCCCGACCACCCTGCTGGCCGAGCAGCACGCCCAAACTTTTGCCGACCGTTTCGCCGACTGGCCGGTGAAAATCGCCGAGCTGTCGCGCTTCCGCACCGGCAAGGAGATCAACAACGCGATCAAGGGCATGGCCGACGGCACGCTCGACATCGTGATCGGCACGCACAAGCTGCTGTCGCCGGACGTGAAGTTCACTCGCCTGGGGCTGGTGATCATCGACGAGGAACACCGCTTCGGCGTGCGCCAGAAAGAAGCGCTCAAGGCCCTGCGCGCAGAGGTCGACGTCCTGACGCTGACCGCGACCCCGATCCCGCGCACCCTCGGCATGGCGCTGGAAGGCCTGCGCGACTTTTCCATCATCGCCACCGCGCCGCAGAAGCGCCTGGCGATCAAGACCTTCGTGCGCAGCGAGGACGGCTCGGTGATCCGCGAAGCCTGCCTGCGCGAACTGAAGCGCGGCGGCCAGATCTACTTCCTGCACAACGAGGTCGAGACCATCGAGAACCGCCGCGCTATGCTGCAAGAACTCTTGCCGGAAGCGCGCATCGGCGTGGCCCACGGCCAGATGCACGAGCGCGACCTGGAAAAGGTGATGCGCGATTTTGTTGCGCAGCGCTTCAACATCCTGCTGTGCACCACCATCATCGAGACCGGCATCGACGTGCCGACCGCGAACACCATCATCATGCACCGCGCCGACCGCTTCGGCCTGGCCCAGCTGCACCAGCTGCGCGGCCGCGTCGGGCGCTCGCACCACCAGGCCTATGCCTATCTGCTGGTCAGTGATGTTTCCGGCCTCACCAAGCAGGCGCAGCGCCGCCTGGACGCGATCCAGGCGATGGAGGAACTGGGCAGCGGCTTCTACCTGGCGATGCACGACCTCGAGATCCGCGGCGCCGGCGAGGTGCTGGGCGAGAACCAGTCGGGCGAGATGCTGGAGGTCGGCTTCCAGCTGTATTCGGACATGCTGAACGAAGCGGTGAAGTCGCTCAAGGCGGGCAAGGAGCCCGACCTGGCCGCGCCGCTGTCCTCGACCACCGAGATCAACCTGCACGTGCCGGCCCTGCTGCCCTCGGACTACTGCGGCGACGTGCACGAGCGTCTCTCGATCTACAAGCGCCTGGCCAACTGCGAAAGCCAGGACAAGATCGACGCCATGCAGGAAGAGCTGATCGACCGTTTCGGCAAGATGCCGGACCAGGTCAAGGCCCTGATCGAGACCCACCGCCTGCGCATCGCGGCCAAGTCGGTCGGCATCGTCAAGATCGACGCCCACGGCGAAGCGGCCAACCTGCAGTTCATGGAGAAGCCGCCGATCGATCCGATCAAGATCATCACGCTGATCCAGAAGAACCGCCACATCAAGCTCGCCGGCCAGGACAAGCTGCGCATCAGCGCCAGCATGCCAGACCTGGCGGCGCGCGTGACGCAGGTGAAACAGACCATCAAACAACTGCTCGCTTGAGAAACACAATGACGATGAACCTGGTGCTCCAGGGGCCGCAGGCCTCTTTCGACACGCTCGACCGCCTTGCCCTGCTCGCCCAAGCCGCGCGCGTGGTCCGCCTCGGCGACCATGCCCTGCGCTGCGAGGACGTGCCCTTCTCCACCGAACTGAAGGAGCGCATCGACGCGGCGGCTTTCGAGGCCGGCGTCGATGCCTGCTTCATCGAGGCCGGGCGTCGGCTAGCGGATTTCGGCCTGGTGGCCATGGACATGGACTCGACCCTGATCACCATTGAGTGCATCGACGAGATCGCCGACATGCAGGGCCTGAAACCCCAGGTGGCCGAGATCACCGAAGCGGCCATGCGCGGCGAGCTCGACTTCGCGGCCAGCCTGACGCGCCGCGTGGCCCTGCTCGAAGGGCTCGACGCCTCGGCCCTGGAGCGCGTCTACGACGAGCGCCTGCGCATCTCGATGGGCGGCGAAGCGATGCTGAAGGCGGTGCAGGCGGCGGGACTGAAGACCCTCTTGGTGTCGGGCGGCTTCACCTTCTTCACCGAGCGCCTGCAACAACGCCTGGGGCTCGACGTCGCGCATGCGAACGTGCTGGAAGTAGCAAGCGGCAAGCTGACCGGCCGCGTGCTCGGCGGCATCGTCGATGCGGAAGAAAAGATGCGCACCGTCGAGCGTGTCTGCGCGCAATATGGCCTCACGCCGCGCCAGGCCATTGTCATGGGCGACGGCGCGAACGACCTCAAGATGATGGGCATCGCCGGCCTGTCGGTGGCCTTCCGCGCCAAGCCGGTAGTGCGTGCGCAGGCCTCGGTGGCGCTGAACTTCTCGGGACTGGACGGTCTCTTGACGATCCTGCAGTGACGCGTGTTTTTCCGTGCGGCGTAGACAGTGCCGCACGGCATAGCGCCTGGATTCACGGGCGATCTGCATGTGACGCACGAAATTTCATGCACTGACGAACCGTCGCATTTCGCATAAGTTTCCTCTGTTCCGTAAGTTCGGTGCTCAAACACGAGCCAGCGCAAAAGAACTGACACGCACGATTGGATGAGCAGCGCTGCTGGTCTATGGTATTGGTGCGGCCGCGCCGCGGCTGCGCCTCACTCCAGGAGCATGCCATGTCCATTCCGGCCTTCCGCACCTCGCTTCCTCAGCTTTCCGATTCCCAATCCGACCATGCCCCCCCCCCCGCGTCCGGCGGCCCGGACAGCGGCCGACGGCGCTTCGTCCTCGGTGTGCCGGCCCTTGCCGGCAGTCTTGCCCTCGCCCCCTTCGACGTATCGGCGCAGCAGCTGCCCGGCTGGTGCGCGAGCTGGGGATGCGCACCGGCCGGGCCCGCCCCTGCCGGCAGCTACTACGACTACAATTTCAGCGGGCAGACGATCCGCATGTTCATCCGCGCCAGCATCGGCGGCAACCGCGTGCGCGCGCGCCTGTCCAACCAGATGGGCAGCGCGCCGCTCGCCATCGACGCCGCCTGGATCGGCCTGCGCAGCAGCGCGCAAGCCGTGATCGCGGGATCGAACCATCCGCTCACCTTCGGCGGCAGGAGCACCGTCACCATCCAGCCCGGCGCCCATGTCCTGTCCGATCCGCTGTTCTTCCAGGTCGCGCCCTTTGCCGACCTCGCCATCAGCCTGTATTTCCCGTCGAGCGCGCCGGCCAGGGCCAGCACCTTGCACCGCGATTCCTGGTCGTCGACCTATGTCGCCTCGGGCAATGCCGCGGCCAGCACCACCTTCAGCTACACGCGCAGTTTCGCTTCCTGGGCCTTCCTCACCGAAGTGGACGTCGACGTCGGCGCGCCCTGCATCGTGGCGATCGGCGACTCGCTCACCGACGGCCAGGGCAGCACCGTGAACCAGAACCGGCGCTGGCCGGACTACCTGGCGCGGCGGCTGCAGGCCGAACTGGGCACGGCGGGACGCATCGGCGTGGTGAACCGGGGGATTGCCGGCAACCGGCTGCTGGTGGACAACCCGAACGCGCTGCTGGCCGGCCACGACGTGCTCGAGCGCTTCGATCGCGACGTGCTGGCCACGCCCGGGGTGCAGGCCGCGATCGTGGCGATCGGCATCAACGACATCATCCTGGCATCCAGTACGGCCCTGACCCAGATGCGGGATAACCTGGTCAATGGCTACCGCCAGCTGATCATGAAGGCGCGGGCGCGCGGCATCACGATCCTCGGGGCGACACTGCCCCCGATCCAGGGCTCCGGGCGCAACTCGGCGGCGCGCGAGACGGTGCGCCAGCAGGTCAACAGCTGGCTGCGCTCGCCGAACGCCTTCGACGCGCTGGTCGACTGGGACAGCGTGCTGCGCGACCCGCAAGCACCGGCCTACCTGCGCAGTGCCTACAACAGCGGCGACGGGCTGCACCCGAACGATGCGGGCTACCAGGCACTGGCGGCCGCCGTGCCGCTTCGGGAGTTCGCGTCGCTGCGCGTATGAACGTTCTGGGCGCCGGCGGTTGTAACAGGGTGTAATTCCACGCGGTACAGTGCACGGATTTTTTTATCATGGTGGCATCAGGAGGACCGCCATGAAGAAACTCATCATTGTTACCGCGTCGCTGGCCGTGCTGGCCGGCTGCGCCGCGCCGGGCCCGAACTACTACGGCAGCCAGGCTTATCCGCGTTCGGGCGATCCGAGCCAGTGGCAAGTCGTGTCGGTGACACCGGTACCGCTGGGCACGGGCGCCCGTGCGGCCGCCAGCGGGGACACCGGGACGACCACGAGCTATAGCTCTGCTCCGGTGGTCGTGCACCAGACGCCGGTCTATGTGCAGCCGGCGCCGGTGTACGTGCCGCAGCCGGTGTACGTGCCGGAACCGGTGTACCAGCCGCGTTACTACTACCCGCCGGTCTCGATCGGCCTCGGCTTCAATTTCGGCCGCGGCTGGGGGCACCATCGCGGCTGGGGCGGCCACATCGGGACGCGCTTCCCCTACCATTGGCGCCGCTAAAGGCGTGCACGTAAAAAAGGCCGGCAGGGATGCCTAATGCCTGTCACTTAAGAGCCGGCGCTCATCCGTAGGGTGGGCGGGTCTCCCGCCCACGCGGTCAAATCACAGTACTGCAGCCCGCGCGGCTGTTCATATCGCAACTATCACCGCGTGGGCGGGGAATCCGCCCACCCTACAATTCCGGCTAACTGACTGGCATTAGGCAGGGATGCCGGCCTTTTTCATGGGCGCGACCCGGATCAGTGGCCGTGGTGCTGGCGCTCGTACTCGTCGGCATCCGCCTTGGTGGCGTGGACGATGCCGTCCGGATGCTCCGGCGGGGTGTACAGGGTGTACAGGCGCATCGGCTCGGTCTGCGAGGTATTGATGACGTTGTGCTCGGTGCCGGCCGGGATCACCACCGCGACGCCGTCTTCCAGCTTGTGCTCCTCGCCGTCCAGGATCGCGACACCCTCGCCCGCTTCGACGCGGATGAACTGGTCGTGGCCTTCGTGGTGCTCGAGGCCGATCTCCTCGCCCGGCTGCAGGGTCATGATGACCAGCTGGCTGCGCCCGGTGGTGTAGAGCACCTCGCGGAAGTTGTTTCCAGCGAGGGTTTTCTCTTCGATGTTGATGCTGTAGCCCGACATTACTTTTCTCCTGATAAATGCGCACGGCTGTTGCCGCCTCGTCCACATTGTATAAGAGCCAAACAAAACGCGTGCGGCGCGGTTAGCGGGAGCCGAACAGGTCGTGGGCATCCAGCAGCGCATAGGCGATCTCGGGGTGTTCGGTCAGGCAGCGGCGCACCGCCGCCGGCACCGACTGCCGGGCCTTCTTGCACAGGCCCGGCTTCTCTTCCAGCACGACGATAATGCCGCGCACGGTGCGCACCTCGTTCGGGCCCGGCGCGATGCGCAGCTCGGCGCCCAGGTTCTTGCGGATCAGTTCCTGCACGTGCTTGAGGTCTTCGTAGCTGCTCACGCGATCGATGCGCTCGACCAGCTTCTGCTCCTGCTGGCGGGTCAGGGCGAGGGGCCGGTGGTCGGCCTGCGGGTTGGCCATGACACGGTCGCGCTCGCACACGCAGGCGCCCGGAGGGCACTCCGTGCGGACGGGGAAAGGAAA
Organism: Massilia sp. LC238; assembly: GCF_000735635.1. Classification (NCBI taxonomy): domain Bacteria; kingdom Pseudomonadati; phylum Pseudomonadota; class Betaproteobacteria; order Burkholderiales; family Oxalobacteraceae; genus Massilia; species Massilia sp. LC238. The sequence goes on from NZ_JNNN01000067.1 coordinate 14,857, forward strand.
CGGCGAAAGTTGCTCGCTCACGCTGTCATGGATGGGAGTCAGGGGTCGGCGGCGATTCTACATCAGCCGGCGCCGCCGCCACGCCCTGCAGGAGGCCTGCCATGCGCGCATGGTGCGAGCCCTTCCAGTACACCCGGCCGCAAGCATCGCAGGTGGTGAATTCCTGGTGCAGCTGCGCCACCCGCGGCGGCAGGCGGTCAAGCAGCTCCACCTTGGCGACCGGGCGCAATGGCAGGTTGCAGTGCAGGCACAACACAAAGGGACGCATCCCGGGACCCAGGCGCAGGCGCGCGAACAGTTCGCGCAGCTGGGCTTCCGGCGCCAGCGCATGCAGGTAGCAGCCGCGTTCGACGCTGCGGCGCTTGAGCAGCGCGCGGTCGCGCGTGAGCAGGATCCGTCCTTCCTCGCGCGCGATGCGCTCGATCTCGTCGTCGTGGTAATGGTTGTCGTAGAGCGTGTCGTAGCCGGCCATGCGCAGCAGCCGCGCCAGCGCGCCCAGGTGGGCATCGGCCACGAAGCGCGGGCGCCCTTCCGGCAAGGGGCGCAGGCGCTGCAGCGGGCGCACGTCGAGCATCCCGAAGGCCGGGTAGACCGCCACCCGGTCGCCCTCGCGCAGCAGGTGCTCGAAGCCGCACGACACGCCGCTTACCAGCAGCAGCTCGACTTCCGTATGGGGCACGCCCAGCGCCTCGATCATGTGCTTGGCCGTGGCCTCGCGCGCGCAAGGCGTGCCGAACGCGCGCCCGCGCCGTTCGCGCGGCAGGAAGTCGCCCAGCACGTCGTAGAAGCGAAAGCTCGCGGTCACCATGGCGCCGGCGGTATGGCGGCCTCGTCGAGCACCTGCCCGTCGAGGCCGTGCAGCAGCTGCAGCGCGTTCGGCACGGCCTCGAAGGCCGCGGTGTTATCGAACACGCACCAGCAGGTACGCCCGGCCGCCCGCTGGCGGTCGAGCTCGCGCCGTACCGACTCGACATACTCCGGGGAGTACCTGGAGTAGTAGATGCGCGGCGTGCCATGCAGGCGCACGTAGACCGAGTCGCTGCTGGTCGGCACGTGCGGGCCGGGCTGCCCGGCCGCCGGGTCGGCGATCACGCGCGTGACGCGGCTCTCCACCAGGAGCTCGGTCGCCGCCTCCGAGAACCAGCTCGGATGGCGCGCCTCGAACGCGACCGTCGTGCCGAAGATGGCGTGCAGCTGGCGGAAGAAGCTGCGCGCGGTCTCGTCGACGAAGCCGAACTTGGGTGGCAGCTGCACCAGCAGGCAGCCCAGCTTCTCGCCCAGCTCCCCTGCCTCGGCGGCGAACTGCACCAGCAGCTGTTCGACGTTTTCCATGCGGGCGTCGTGCGTGATCGCCCGCGGCACCTTGACCGCGAAGCGGAAGTCCTCGGGCACGCAGGCGGCCCACCTGGCATAGGTCGCCGGGCGATGCGGACGGTAGAAGGACGAGTTGATTTCGACCATGGGGAACACGGCGGCGTAGCGTTCGAGGTGGCTGCTTTCGACGGGGAAGGAAGCGGCATCGGCCTTGGGCAGGCTCCAGCCGGCACAGCCGACCAGCAGGCGGCCCGGCAGGCGTGCATCCGCTGTTGAATGAGCTGTCATAAGCATGGCAAAGATGGCAATGGCCCCATTCTACGAAACGCGCCGCGCGGGCGGCGCATGATGTTCGGCTTACAATACCGGGGTGTATCAACGAAGGAGAACCCGATGAGCGAACCGATCCATATCGTCTGCCCGCAATGCGATGCGGTGAACCGGCTGGCGCCGGAGCGCCTGCGCGATGCGCCAGTGTGCGGCAAGTGCGCCGGAGCCCTGTTTACGGGGCGCCCGCTCGACGTCGACAGCGCCCGCTTCATGAAACACGTCGGCCGCAACGACATCCCGGTGCTGGTCGATTTCTGGGCCGAGTGGTGCGGCCCCTGCAAGATGATGGCGCCGCACTTCGCCCAGGCGGCGCAGCGGCTCGAGCCGGCGCTGCGCCTGCTGAAGGTCGATACCGAACGCAGCCAGGACCTGGCGGCACAGTTCGCGATCCGCAGCATCCCGACCCTGGCGCTGTTCCGCGGCGGCCGCGAGCTCGCGCGCCAGTCCGGGGCCATGGATGCCGGCCGCCTGGTCGCCTGGGTCGAATCGCAGCTGAGGTGACACCGCCGAGCAGGTCTTGAAGAAGCTGCCTTCGACCCTCATGTTGGCAAAACGGCAGCACTGGCTGCTACAATCGTCGCGTACGGGGCGTTCCCGTGTTCCTCTAAGGAGAAAACTGATGTCGCAAGACCTGGTAATGGATCGCGGAACCGAGGACGCCAAGCAGTTCGCGCGCATCCTGTACATCGCCCACGCCCTGACCTTCCTCTTCTCGGCCGGGATGCTGTCGCTCCTGGTGCTGATCGTTAACTACGTCAAGCGCCCGGAGACCCAGGGCACCATCGTGTATTCGCACCACACCTGGATGATCCGGGCCTTCTGGTGGTACCTGGTCTGGTCGGTAGTCGCCTGGGTGCTGGCGATCACCATCATCGCCATCCCGATCGCCCTGCTGGTGTGGGGCGCCGCCTGGCTGTGGGCCGCCTACCGGATCATCCGCGGCTTCCTCGACCTGAACAGCAACCGGCCGATGCCGGTCTGATGCCGGCGGGCCGACGTTCCGTTGGCCGGCAGCACGAGAAACACATTTATAACTTAGCCAGCGCCTGCTCGATATCCGCTATCAGGTCGCCCGTCTCTTCCAGGCCGATATTGAAACGCACCAGCACGCCCGCTTCCCGCCATTGGCTGCGGATCGCCCGGATCCGGTAAGGCATCACCAGGCTGTTCGGGCCGCCCCAGCTGTAACCGAGGCCGAACAGCTGGAGGGAGTCGACGAAGCGGTCGGTCTGTTCCTCGGTATAGCGCGGGTCGAACAGCACCGAGAACAGGCCGCCTGCGCCCTGGAAGTCGCGCTTCCAGTTTTCGTGGCCGGGGCAATCCTCGAAGGCCGGGTGCAGCACCTTGGCAATCTCGGGGCGCGCCTTGAGCCAGGCCGCCACCTGGCGCGCAGCCCGGTCGTGCGCCTCGAAGCGCAGCTTCATGGTCGGCAGGCCGCGCATCACCAGGTAGGCATCGTCGGCGCCGACGCCGAGGCCGAGGCGCATGTGGGCCTGCGCCAGGCGTTCGTTCAGCGCACCGTCCCGGGTGATCACGGCGCCCATCAGGAGGTCGGCGCCGCCCGACTGGTACTTGGTCAGCGCGTGCATCACGATGTCGGCGCCGGCGTCGAAGCCGCGCAGGGCCAGGCCGGCCGACCAGGTGTTGTCGAGCGCGACCGGCACGCCCTTCTCCTTCGCGGCCCTGCAGATGGCCGGTAGGTCGGGCACTTCCATCGAGACCGAGCCCGGGGCCTCGGTCCAGATCAGCCTGGTGTTGGGCTGGATCAGCTCGGCGATGCCGCTGCCCACCATCGGGTCATAGAAGCGGGCGCTGACGCCGAAATCCTGGGACAGCCAGCGTCCGAGTTCGCGGTTCGGGTTGTAGACGTTCTCGGGCAGCAGCACGTCGTCGCCGCTTTTGAGCAGCGCGAAGTTGATCATCGCGATCGCCGACAGGCCGGAAGGCGCCAGCAGGCAGTGCTCGCCGCCCTCGACCTGCGCCAGGCGCGCTTCCAGCGTGAAGGTGGTCGGCGTGCCGTGCAGGCCGTAGGTGTAGGCGCTCTTGTCCTTCCACTGCCCGGAGCGCATCGCGGCGACGTTCTCGAACAGGACCGTCGAGGCGCGGTGCACGCCCGGCGGAAAAGCGTCGAAACCGCCAGGCGCCTGGTAGTCGCTATGGATCAGGGAAGTCTGGACGCTCTTCTTGCTCATGCCACGGTGGCCCACAGGTCGTGGGCGTCGGCCTTGGTGATCACCACGTCGATGAACTGGCCCACTTGCGGCTTCGGCTTGCCCGGCTGGAGGGCGCGCTTGATGTGGACCACGCCGTCGATCTCCGGCGCGTCGGCGGCGGTGCGGCCGATGGCTTCACGGGCGCCGACCTCGTCGACCAGCACGCGCATGGTCTTGCCGACCTTGGCCTGCATGCGCTTCAAAGAAATCTCTTCCTGCAGCAGCATGACGCGGGCGCGGCGCTCTTCGCGCACGGCTTCCGGCACCGGGTTGGCCAGCTCGTTGGCGGTTGCACCCTCCACCGGCGAGTAGGCGAAGCAACCGAGGCGGTCGATCTGCGCTTCGCGGAGAAAAGCCAGCAGGTATTCGAACTCTTCTTCGGTCTCGCCCGGGAAGCCGGCAATGAAGGTCGAGCGGATGGTCAGGTCCGGATTCATCTTGCGCCATGCCAGGATGCGGTCGAGGTTCTTCTCGCCGCTGGCCGGGCGCTTCATGCGTTTCAAGACGTCCGGGTGGGCGTGCTGCATCGGGATGTCGAGGTAAGGCAGCACGTGGCCGTCGCCCATCAGGGGAATGACCTGGTCGACGTGCGGATACGGATAGACGTAGTGCATGCGCACCCAGGCGTCGTACTGGCGCGCCATCCGGCCCAGTTCTTCGGTGAGCTGAGTTAGATGGGTCCGGACCGGGCGGCCGTTCCAGAACCCGAGGCGGAATTTCACATCCACGCCGTAGGCGCTGGTGTCCTGCGAAATGACCAGGAGTTCCTTCACGCCGGCCTTGAACAGGTTCTCGGCTTCCTGCAGCACCTCGTGGATCGGGCGCGAGACCAGGTCGCCGCGCATCGACGGGATGATGCAGAAGCTGCAGCGGTGGTTGCAGCCTTCCGAGATCTTCAGGTAGGCGTAGTGCTTCGGAGTGAGCTTCACGCCATGGTCCGGCACCAGGTCGACGAAGGGGTCGTGCGGCTTGGGCAGGTGCAGGTGGACCGATTCCATCACCTCGGCGACGGCATGCGGGCCGGTCACGGCCAGCACCTTCGGGTGCACCTTGGTGATGAGGTCCGCTCCGTCCGCGTCCTTCTTGGCGCCGAGGCAGCCGGTGACGATGACCTTGCCGTTCTCGGCCAGGGCCTCGCCGATCGCATCGAGCGATTCCTGCACCGCGGCGTCGATGAAACCGCAAGTGTTGACAATCACGAGGTCGGCGCCGTCGTAGGACTTGGCGGTTTCATAGCCTTCGGCGCGCAGCTGGGTCAGGATCTGCTCGGAATCGACCAGCGCCTTCGGGCAGCCGAGCGACACGAAGCCGACCTTGGGCGCGACCGTGCCGGCGGCCGGGCTCGGGATGACGAGCGCAGGCGCGGCGGCGGCCGGAGCGGCAGCGGTGTTGGCGGAAACGGGAATACGACGAAGTTCGGTCATGGGCGGACGACAAAGAATCTGGGCAATCCGCGATTGTACCCGAACCGGGTGTGCCGGTGGGACCCAGGGGGGTGTTTGCCGGCCCGGGACCGGGCCGGCGGATGTCTCGAAAAGACGAATCTTGCCTGGGTGATTACTTCTTGTCGTTCGGCGGCGTCATGCCCGGGAAGGGGAAGGCGCCGAACATCGCCTTGCTCTGGTTCTGCATCTGCTCCTGCATCTGCAGGAACAGGTTCTTCGACTGGTCGATGTAGTTGTTCATCATGCCCTGCATCATCGGGCCCTGCACGTTCATGAACTGGGTCCACATTTCCGGGCTGAAGGGCTTGCCTTCGAGGGCGCCGGCGGCGTTGCTGGTGAACTTGTTCTGGATGTCGGTGAAGGCCTGCACGTTCTTTTCCAGATAGGAACCCATCATGCCCTGCATGGCGTGGCCGTAGTAGCGGATGATCTGGGCCAGCACCGAACTGGAGAACATCGGGATGCCGTTGGCCTCCTCTTCCAGGATGATCTGGAGCAGGATGCTGCGGGTCAGGTCTTCGTTGGTCTTGGCATCGACGACGGTGAATTCGTCGGCGTCGAGCACCAGTTGCTTCACGTCGGTCAGGGTGATGTAGGAACTGGTCTGGGTATCGTACAGACGGCGGTTCGGGTATTTCTTGATCAGGCGTTCAGCACTCTTTTTCACACTACTCATTTCATGTCTCTCATTGTGCGTTGCGGTACGGGCACCCCAAAAACCTACTGCGCGTTGCACTGCCGGCCTGCGATGCTCGCTGTACGCTTGTACAGCTGCGCTTCTCTGCCACCAGTGCCGCCGCTCGCTACGGTTTTCGAGTCGCCCTAGCGTGGACCGCACGCTATTTTTTCTTGATTGGTTACCAGAAAACCCGGCCCGTGGGCCGTGCCGCGCAGCAATTTTATTGCCTTACGGACGGACAAGCCCACACCATACCACGACCCGCGCGCAGGTGCAGCAATTATTAGACTACAAACTAACGTGATGATTTTGATATGTACAGCGGTTGGAAAGCCACCCGCTGTACAGGCTGCGTTCAGTCCGCGCGCGCCTTGACGTAGCGTCCCGGCGCCGCCTCGAGCGGCTGGTAGCGCCCGTTGCCGAACGCGCTCGGGGCCGGCACCTCCGCGCCGCCATGTTGCGCCAGGAACTTGGCCCACTCCGGCCACCAGCTGCCCTTCTGCTCGCTAGCGCCCGCGAACCAGGCCTCGGCCGTCTTCGGGCGCGCCTTGCCCGATTTGTCGTTGACCCAGTAGCTGCGCTTGTTCTTGGAAGCCGGATTGATCACGCCCGCGATGTGGCCCGAGGCTCCCAGCACGTAGCGGTTCGCCTTCGGGTTCTTCGGGTTGAGGAGATTCATCGAGGCAAAAGCCGCTTCCCAGGGCACGATGTGGTCTTCCTTCGAGCCGTACAGGAACACCGGACAGTCGATCCTGCCCAGGTCCACGGGCACGCCGCACACGCTCAGGGCGCCCGGCACTTTCAGCTTGTTCTCGAGGTAGGTATTGCGCAGGTACCAGCAGAACATCGGGCCCGGCAGGTTGGTGCTGTCGGCGTTCCAGTACAGCAGGTCGAAGGCCGGCGGTTCCTTGCCCTTGAGGTAGTTCTGCTGGACATAGTTCCACACCAGGTCGTTCGGCCGCAGGGCCGAGAAGGTGGTGGCCAGGTCGCGGCCCGGCATCAGGCCGCCGCCGCCCAGGGTCTGCTCGCGCAGCGCCACCTGGGCCTCGTCGACGAAGACTTCCAGCACGCCGGTGTCCTGGAAGTCGAGCAGCGTGGTGAGCAGCGACAGGCTGGCGGCCGGCTGCTGGCCGCGCGCGGCCAGCACGCTCAGCGCGGTGGCGGCGATGGTGCCGCCGACGCAGAAGCCGAACACATGGGTCTTGTCCTGCCCGCTGATCTCGCGCACCACCTCGATCGCCTTGATCGCACCCGTCTCGACGTAGTCATCCCAGCGTACGTTTGCCAGATTGCGGTCCGGGTTGCGCCACGACACCATGAACACCGTGTTGCCCTGCTCCACCACGTAGCGCACCAGCGAGTTTTCCGGCTGCAGGTCGAGGATGTAGAACTTGTTGATGCACGGCGGGATCATCAGGAGCGGCACCGCCTTCACGCTCGGCGTGCTCGGCGTGTACTGGATCAGCTGGAACAGCTCGTTCTCGAACACCACCTGGCCCGGCGTGGTGCCGACGTTGCGGCCGACCTCGAAGGCCGATTCGTCGGTCTGCGAGATGCGGCCCTTCTGCAGGTCGGACAGCAGGTTGCTCAAACCCTTGGTCAGGCTCTCGCCTTTGGTCTCGATCAGCTTCTTCTGCGCTTCCGGATTGGTAGCGAAGAAGTTGGCCGGCGACATGGCGTCGACCATCTGCTGGACCGCGAAGCGGATCTTCTGGCGCTCGCGCGGGCCGGCCTCGACGGCGTCGGCCAGGGCCAGCATGAATTCCGAATTCAAGAGGTAGGACGCGGCCGAGAAGCTCGAGAGCGGGTGCTCGCGCCATTCGGAGCTGGAGAAGCGCCGGTCGTGGATCTCGGGCGTCTTGCCGCTGACAAAATCCTGCCACAGCTGGCCGGCCTTTTTCAGGTAGTCGTCGCGGATGCTTTCCAGCTTCGCCGGGGCGATGCCGGCGCCGAAGTCCTTCAGCACGCCGGCCAGCGGGTTGGCGCCGAAGGCATTGGCGCCGGCGGCGGGCGGGGTCATGGCCGGCATCGTCATCCAGCCTTGCCAGACGCTCGGGTCGGTGAACTGGCTCATCCAGGAGGCGGCAAAAGCTTGGGGGTCAGGCATGTTCATGTCAGCGTCCGTTGTTTAGAATCGGGGTACAGAATAAAAACCTTGGGGAAAGCTCATGTGGATCGTCGCCGTTGCCTGGATTTATGTCGTTGCCCTCATGGCAGTGACCGAACCGACCGTGGTGCACGGCGTGATGACGTTCCTGTTCTATTGCGCCCTGCCATTATCCATTCTTTTTTATCTCACAGGGTCAAAACGACGGCGTGCGCGGCGCGAAGCGCTGGCCCGCAGCAACGCGGCAGCGGCCTCAAACGACGCGTCGGGCGGCGCAGGCGACTGAACATTGTGGGCCCGCATGGCGCCGCTTACTTGAGCCAGATCAAGCTGGCCTGGCGGCCCGTGACGTGATCACGGCGGTAGGAATAAAAACGCTGCGGCGCACTGAAGGTGCACATGCCCCCGCCATGGACGCGGGTCACGCCCTCAAGCGCCAGCATCAGGCGCGCCAGCGTGAACATGTCGGCCAAGAATTTTACCGGTTGGTCAAATTTCGGCGTGAACGCGGCCAGGGTGGCCTCGCCGGGCATGGCGGCCAGGAAGGCGTCGCGCACATCCTCGCCCACCTCGAACGCCTGCGGGCCGATCGCCGGTCCCATCCAGGCGGTGATCTCGCCTGCTCCGGAAGCGCGCATCGCCCGCAGCGTCTCGCCCAGCACGCCGCCGGCCAGGCCGCGCCAGCCGGCATGGGCCGCGCCCACCACCTTGCCCTCGAGGTCGGCGAACAGCACCGGCAGGCAGTCGGCGGTGAGGATCGCGCACACCACGCCCGGCTCGGTCGTGACGCTGGCGTCGCCGGTACGCACCGGCTGGCCTGGTCCCACCGTGCAGGCATCGACCACGGCGGCGCCGTGCACCTGCGCGATCCAGGCCGGACGGCCCGGCAGCCAGGCCTGCAATCGCTCGCGGTTGCCGCGCACGGCCTCGGGATCGTCGCCGCAGTGCATGCCGAGATTCAAGCCGCCGCCGCCTTTGCCGTCGTCGTACGGACCCTGGCTCACGCCGCCGTCACGGCTGGTGGCCAGCGCGCCGACGTTCGCGGGCAGGTCAGGCCAGTCCGGCCATACCAGAGCGCTGCGGTCCATCACTCCTCGCTGTCTTCATCGCCCGGCTCGGCGATCCCGGCCTTGGAGATCAGCTCGGCGAAGTCGGCGGCCAGCGGCACCGTCCATTCGCAGGGCTCGCCCGTGCCCGGATGCACCAGGCCGAGGCGGCGCGCCTGCAGGGCCTGGCGGTGGAACACCGGGACCAGGTGCTGCTTGCCGTAGACGGCGTCGCCCACCAGCGCGAAGCCCAGGTGCTGCATGTGGACGCGGATCTGGTGGGTACGGCCGGTCTCCAGGCTGCAGCGCACCAGGCTCACCGGACGGCGGTCGAGGCTGCCTTCGGCGACGCGCTTGAAATGGGTGATGGCGGGCTTGCCGAACATGCCCGTCGACACCGCCATCTTGACGCGGTCGCGCGGATGGCGGCCCATCGAGGCGTTGATCGTGCCGGACAGCTGCGGCGTGCCCCAGACCAGCGCGAAGTATTCGCGCTTGACGGTGCGCGCCTGCAGCTGGCGCACCAGGTCGGTCTGGGCCGCCAGGGTCTTGCCGACCACCATCAGGCCGCTGGTGTCCTTGTCGAGGCGGTGCACGATGCCGGCGCGCGGCACGCCCACCAGTTGCGGGCAATGGTGCAGCAAACCGTTGAGCAGCGTGCCCGACCAGTTGCCGGCGCCCGGGTGGACCACGAGTCCGGCCGGCTTGTTGATGACGATGATGTCCTCGTCCTCGTGGACGATGGAAAGTTCCATGGGCTCGGGCGCGAAGGCCGTGTCTTCGGGCGCCGCCTGCGGTTCGATGAGCACGGTTTCGTCGCCGTAGGCGGTGTCCTTGCCGCGCGCCGGCTTGCCGTCGACCTTGACGAAGCCGCCTTCGAACCAGAGCTGCAGGCGGCTGCGCGAGAACTGGGGCACCAGGCCGGCGATGACCTTGTCGAGGCGTTGGCCGCAGACCTCGGGCGTGAGCTGCAGGGTGATCGGAGAGAGGTCCGGACCGGCGGGGAGTTCGAACCCGATCTCATCGTCGAGGTCAGAGTCCACAGGCATTTCCGCCGAATTCGGCGCAGGAGTTAATATCACGTGAGTCCCATCGGCTATAATCAGCCGTTCGTTGAATCTAGGTAAAACTTTCTTGCAAAGAGCTATGCAAAAAAAATTGTCTGTGCTGGTCGTCGCTTTCACCCTCAGTCTGTCCGCTTGCAACATCTTGCCGAAGGCGGATGACGCCAGTAAAAATTGGACAGCGGAGAAATTATACGCTGAGGCACGCGATGAGATGAACGGCGGCCACTACGAAGCGGCAATCAAGCTGTTCCAGCAGCTCGAATCGAACTACCCCTTCGGCACCTATGCTGCGCAAGCGCAGATGGAAATTGCGTACGCCCATTACAAGGCGGGTGACCAGGCCGAGGCGCTCGCAGCGGTCGAGCGCTTCATCAAGCTGCACCCGAACCACGCCCAGGTCGACTATATGTATTACCTGCGCGGCCTGATCAACTTCAACGACCAGATCGGCTTCCTGAGCTTCATCTACGAGCAGGACCCGACCGAGCGCGACCCGAAAGCCACCCGCGAAGCCTTCGCCGCCTTCAAGGCCCTGGTCGACAAGTTCCCGAACAGTAAATACCGCGAAGATTCGATCGCGCGCATGAACTACCTGGTCAACGCCATGGCCCAGTACGAAGTGCACGTGGCGAACTACTACTACCGCCGCGGCGCCTTCCTGGCAGCGCTCAACCGCGCCCAGCTGGCCGTGCAGGAATACAGCGATGCGCCGGCGCGCGAGGAAGCCCTGTTCCTCATGATGCGCTCCTACGACAAGCTCGGCATGCCGGTGCTGCGCGACGACACCCAGCGCGTGCTGGTGCTGAACTATCCGAACAGCCGCTTCCTGAACCCGAACGCCGCGGGCGATGCGCCGTGGTGGCGCTTCTGGTCGAAGTCGGGCCCGAAGGCGTCGCCGAAGGACGCGGTACAGTAAGCAGCTTGGGCGCGGCTGGTCGATCCGGCCGCGCCCTGCCCCTTCATGCCGCCTGTTGGCGGCGGAACACCCAGGTGGTCTCGCTCGACGCCGCCGCGTCGAAGGCATAGCCGTCGACGTCGAAGTCCTTGAGCTGCTGCGGGTCAAGAATGCCGTGCTCGGCCGCATAGCGCGCCATCAGGCCGCGGGCGCGCTTGGCGAAGAACGAGATGATCTTGTACTTGCCGTTCTTCCAGTCCTCGAACACCGGCGTGATCACCGGTGCGTTCAGCAGCTTGGGCTTCACCGACTTGAAGTACTCTTCCGACGCCAGGTTGACTAGGGCTCCCGCCTCGATTTCCGCCAGCTGGGCATTGAGCGCCTGCGTCACGCGCTCGCCCCAGAAGGCATAGAGATTGCCGCCGCGCGGATTCTTCAAGCGCGTGCCCATTTCCAGGCGATACGGATGCATGCGGTCCAGCGGACGCAGCAGGCCATACAGGCCCGACAGGATGCGCAGGTGGCGCTGGGCGTAGGCGATCGCCGCAGGTGCAAGCGTGCGCGCGTCCAGCCCCGCATAGACGTCGCCATTGAAGGACATGATGGCCTGGCGTGCCTCGGCATGATCTTCGCTCCAGTGCGCATAACGCGACACGTTGAGCATGGCCAGGCTATCGGACAGGTCCATCAGCTCGGCGACCTGGCCGGGCGAATAGCCGCGCAGCACGGCGATCAGCTCGGCGGCGTGCGGGATGAAATCCGGGGTGGTGGCTTCCTTGGTGGTGCTTGGGGATTCGAGGTCGAGGGATTTGGCGGGCGACAGGACAATCAGCATCGGTTCAAACTGCTTTACTAGAAAAATTTCCTACATGATACCTGCTTTGACCTCGACCTCAGTGAAACCCATCGTCATCGACACCAACGTCTGCCTCGACCTGTTCGTCTTCCACGACCCGCGCTTCCTGCCCTTGCTGGCAGCGCTGGAGTCGGGGGAACTGGTCGCCGTGACGCGCGCGGATTGCCGCGACGAATATCGCGCCGTGCTGAACTACCCGCACCTGCCGCTCGACGACAGCAGCCGTGCCCGGGCGGCAGAGCGCTTCGACGCCCTGCTGCGGGTGGTGGCGCCCGACGCCAGGCACGTGCGCCTGCCGGTCTGCACCGACCGCGACGACCAGAAATTCCTGGAGATCGCACGCGATGCCGACGCCGAGGTACTGGTCACCAAGGACAAGGCCCTGCTCAAGCTGGGCCGCCGCACCGCGCGCGAAGGCCTGTTCAAGATCATGCAGCCCGAAGCCTGGCTCAAGGCCCAGCAGGCAAGCACGCTAGAATGACAGCATCGACATCTTCCACGCCATCATGAGCACTCCCGCATTGCCGACCCGCCTGCCCGCCGTGGGCACCACCGTCTTCACCCAGATGTCGCAGCTCGCCCTCGAACACGGCGCCGTCAACCTGGGCCAGGGCTTCCCCGACTTCGGCTGCGACCCGAAGCTCCTCGACCTCGTGAACGAAGCCATGCGCGCGGGCCACAACCAGTACGCGCCGATGACCGGCATTCCCGCCTTGCGCACGGCGATCGCCGCCAAGCTCGAGCGCCTGTACGGCCGCCGCTATGACGAGGCCGGCGAAATCACGGTCACCAACGGCGCCTCGCAGGCGATCCAGTCGGCCATCCTGTGCAGCGTGCATCCGGGCGACGAAGTGATCGTCATCGAGCCGGCCTACGACTGCTATCTTCCCGCGATCGCGCTCGCCGGCGGCGTCGCCGTGCCGGTGGCCATGCGCGTGGACAGCGCGGGCTACAGCGTGCCCTGGGACCTGCTGGCCGCCGCGGTCACGCCGCGCACCCGCATGATCGTCGTGAACTCGCCGCACAACCCGACCGGCTCGATCCTGCGCGCCGCCGACCTCGAGGCGCTGGCCGCCATCGTGGCCGGCACCGAGATCCTGGTGCTGTCCGACGAGGTGTACGAGCACATGGTCTACGACGGCGAGGAACATGCCTCGGTGTCGCGCCACCCGGTGCTGGCCGAACGCGCCTTCGTGGTCTCGAGCTTCGGCAAGACCTATCACGTCACGGGCTGGAAGGTGGGCTACGTGGCCGCCCCGGCCTCGCTCACGCGCGAGTTCCGCAAGGTCCACCAGTACAACGTGTTCAGCGTGAACACGCCGATGCAGCACGGGATCGCCGCCTACATGGAGGATCCGGCGCCCTACCTGGAGCTGCCCGGCTTCTACCAGCACAAGCGCGACCTGTTCCGCGCCGGCCTGGCCGGCTCGCGCTTCGAGCTGCTGGAATCGAGCGGCACCTATTTCCAGTGCGTGCGCTATGGCGCGATATCAAGCCTGCCGGAGGCGGAATTCGCCAGGTGGCTGACGGTGGAAGCGAAGGTGGCGGCGATTCCGGTGTCGGCCTTCTACAGCCGGCCGACCGAATCGGGGATCGTGCGTTTCTGTTTTGCGAAGAAGGATGAGACCCTGCAGAAGGCGCTCGATACCTTGAGCCGTCTATGAACGTAGGGTGGGCGGGAAAACAGTCCAATGGACTGTTTTCCCGCCCACGCGGTCAACCGGCTAGCGATTGAGCTGCTTCAGCTTGCGCTCCACGAACCCCTGCAGCTCACCCGACAGCGTCCCGCTGTCCAGCGCCTTCTGGAACGCCCCGGCCGCTTCCAGGTTGCGCTTCTCGGCCTGCAGCGAGATGCCCAGGCCCATCCACCACACCCCGTTCTGCGGCGCCGTGCGCAAGGCAGCCCCATAGTGTTCGGCCGCCTCGCGCTGGCGTCCTTCGCGCGCCAGCGCGCCGGCGAGGAACGCGTGGTAGTCGCCGTTGCCCGCCGCATGCGGCAGGCTGCGCATCAGGGTCTCGATGCCGGAGCCGCCGCGCTCGATCTGCAGGCGCGCCAGCAGCATCGCCATCGCCGGCTGGGCCGGGTCGAGTGCGAGCCCCGCCTGCAGCTGGCGCATGGCCTCATCAAGCCGTTTGGCTTCGACCAGCAGGCCCACCAGAGTCTGGCGCGCGGGTTCGTGGCGCGGGTCCACCTTCAGGGCCGCCTGCAGGCCGGCGATGGCCTCGGTCACGCGCCCGTCCTCCAGGCTGGCCAGGGCGCGCCGGTAGGCGTTCTCGGCGCGCTGCGTCGGCGTCTCTTCCCTGCCGCCCTTCGCGGGCGCGACGGGCTTCGCGGCCGCGGGTCGCACGGGCTTGGCTGCGACCGGACTCGCAGGCTTGATCGCAGCCTTGGCCGCCACCGGTGCGGCAGGCTTCGCTACCGGTGCCGGCGCGTCGACCTGCGCCGCCTCGGCCACGGGCGCCGCAGGGCCGGCCAGGTCCTGGCGCGGGGCTACCGGCACCTCGAAGGCCACGACCGGCACGGCCGCGGCAGGCGCCGCCGGCTTGAGCACCGGTGCGGCGGCCGGGGCCGCAACCGCCACCGGCGCCGGAGTCGCCTTCGGCTTGAAGAAGCGCCAGCCGGCAAAGCCTGCAGCCGTCACGACCGCCGCGACGCCGGCGGCGATGGCGACGCGGTTCAATGGCCAGGCGCGCGCGGGCGCCGGCACCGGCCGCACGTCGGACGGCAGCGGCGCCGCTCCGGGCTGTCCGGCGCGTGCGTCCAGGTCCTGCAGCATCCGGTTGATGAGGCTCATCGTGCAAACACCCATGCCAGGCCGGCAGCGGTCGAGAACACCGCGGCGCCACCGAGCAGCCAGGTCCAGATGGTGCGCCCGACGCCGATCGTATCGCGCGCCGCCGTGGCCACGTGGCTGCCCGCCACCTCGCGCTTGCCCTCGCCGTAGCTCAGCATCAGGGCCTTGTGCGCCATGATGTTCACCAGGCGCGGCACGCCGCCGCTGGCGCGGTACAGCCCGCGGATCGCCGCGCGCGAGAACAGGCGCGCACCCGTGAAGCCGGCCACGCGCAGGCGGTGCGCCACGTAATAGTCCATGTCGTCGCGGCTGAGCGCGCCCAGATGGTAGTGGAAGGTGATGCGCTGGGCCAGCTGGCGGATCGATTCCAGTTCCAGCTTGCGGTTCAGTTCCGGCTGGCCGAACAGCACGATCTGCAGCAGCTTGCGCTTCTCGGTTTCCAGGTTGGTGAGCAGGCGCAGGGCTTCCAGGCTCTCCACCGGAATCGCCTGCGCCTCGTCCAGGCACAGCACCACCCGCAGGTCCTGGCCCGCGAGTTCGAGCAGGCGCAGGTTGATCGCCTTGAGCACCTGGTGCTGGTCGACATCGCGCGCGAGATCGAGTTCCAGCTCGTCGGCCAGGGCCAGCATCAGGGTGCGCGGCTCCAGGTAGGGGTTCGGGATGTAGGCGGTCACGAAGCCCTCGCCCAGCGTCGCCATGAACTTGCGGCACAGCAGGGTCTTGCCGGTGCCGACCTCACCCGTGATCTTGATGAAGCCTTCGCCGCTGCGCGCCGCCACCAGCAGCGTGTTCAGGGCCTCCTGCGAGCGCGCGCTGCCGAAGAAGAAGCTGGTGTCCGGGGTGATCCCGAAGGGCAGCTCGCGCAGGCCGAAGTGGGCCGCGTACATCAGCGGCGCTCCCGGGTGCGCGGATCCAGCGCCTCGATGCGGCGGCTCGCGTCCAGCAGGTCCTGGCTCCAGTCGTTGGCGCCGTCGACGATGGTCGGCTTGATCAGGACCACCAGCTCGCGCTTCTGGCTCATGCGCGTCTTGTTGCGGAACAGCGCGCCGAGCACCGGCACCTTGCTCGCGCCCGGCAGCTGGTCGACGTCCCCGCTCGACACCTGGCGCATCAGGCCGCCGATCGCGACGACCTGGCCGCTCTGGCCGCGCACATAGCTGTCCAGCTCCGAGGTGGCCGAGGCCGCGAGCGGCAGCGTCAGGGTGCCGGCCGAACCGAGGTCGACATTCTTGGTCACCGTGGAGACCTGGCTCACGGAAGGGTGCACGTGCAGCAGGATGTTGCCCCTGTCGTCGATCTGCGGCGTCACGTCCAGCACCACGCCCGAGAAGAAGGGCTGCAGGGTCACGCTCGGGGTATTGGTGGTGCCGTTGTCGGTGGCGTTGATGGTGTTGGTGACGCCGGTGACGAAGAACTCGTCGGTGCCGATCTTGAGCACCGCCTTCTGGTTGTTCATCGCCGCCACGCGCGGGCTGGACAGCACGTGCACCTGGCCCTGCGACTCCAGGAAGGAAATCAGGGCCGCGAAGTTATTGGTCTGGAAGGCGAAGCCGAACAGCGAACCGGCCGCGGTGGCCGCGTTCGACAGCGAGAAGCCGGTACTGGCGGCTAGGCCCTGGCCGTTGTTGATGGGTGGCGGCTGGCCGCCGGTGTAGGGGAGCGGCGCCAGGTTGGCGCCCGGGGCGATCATGCCGCCCGAGACGCGGTTCGGGTGCGAGCTCTTGATCGAGGCGAACGAGGCCCAGTTGATCCCGCTCTGGAAGCTGTCGTTCAGCTCCACCTCGAGGATCTTGGCTTCCAAGATCACCTGGCGGTCGACCGCCAGCTGGGTGGCCTTGAGGTAGGCGTCGACGCTGCGCAGCTCTTCCGGCATGGCGCGGATCACCAGCACCCCCGACTGCGGGCTGATCACGACGCTGCGCCCGCCCTCCTTCGAGCCGACGATGGCTTCCAGCGCGGCCTTCAGCTCGCTCCAGAAATCGTTGTCGGAGGTGGTGCGGATGTCGGTGCTGTCGAGCTGCACGTTGTTGCCGCCGAGCGCGTTGCGGTCGCTGTCGTTGCCGGTGTTGCCCTGGCCGGTGCCGTTGTTGTTGCGGTTGCCGGTGCCATCCCGGCCCGCGTCCGCCACCGAGGTCGAGCTGACCCGCAGGTTCGAGGTGCCGCGGCGCTTGGCGGTCAGGTAGTTCACCTGGAACATCCGGGTCTGCATCGTCAGCGGACGGATCGTGATGCGGGTGCCGTCGATCTTGTAGTCGTAGCCGTACATGTCGCGGATCGCTTCCAGGGTCTCGGCGATGGTCACGTCCTTCAGGTTGGCGCTGATGTTGCCCGAGACCTCGGGATGGACCAGCATGTTGTAGCGGGTCCCGGCCACGATCGAGCGGAAGAACTGCTGCGCCGGCACATTGTTGAACGCGACGTTGAAGCGCTCCTCGAGCGCCGGCCTGGCCTTGGGCAGCTGGCTGGCCAGCGCGCTGGCCGGCGGCAGCAGCGCCGCGGCGACGGCATCGTCGACCGCGGGCGCGGCGGCGGGCCTGGCCTGGGCCTTGGCCATCTCCTTGCCGATCGCGTCATAGGTCTCGTGCTGCGAACTGGTCTGGCAGCCGGAGAGCAGCAGCGCGCCGGCGACGGCGGCGCTGGTCAAGGAGAGCTTGTTCATCATGGTCCGTGGCATCGAGCGATTCGTCATTGGGCGGCAGGCGTGATGCCGGCGACCGTGCCTTCCACCGGGTCGAGGCGCAGCACCTGGCGTTCGCGGCCGCGCACCAGCTCGACCTGGTTCTCGGTCATGCGGGCCACGCGCGCGCCGCGGAAGCTCCCGCCCAGGCGCACCGTCTCGCCGTCGATCACGGCGACGTGGCGTCCGCCCGCGCGCGGCGAGATCAAGATCGACTGCAGGCGCGGCAGGCCGTCGGCGCCGTCCGGCCGGCTGGCATCCAGCGCGGCCGGCGGACGGGTCGGGTCGGCCAGGGCTTGCGCGGCAGCCGGAAGGCTGGCCAGCAGGCTTGCCAGGCTCAGGGCGAGGGTCAGTTTTTTCACAGCTTCATCCATTTGCGGTCCAGACTCAGGGTATACAGCGTGAGCGTCAGTCGCGCGGCCGGGTACGCTTCCACGTCGAGCTGCGCCCTGCCCCAGAACAGGCGGGTGGGCATCGCTTCGAGCGCGCTCATGTAATCGACCATGTCGAGGTAACTGCCGCGCACGGTGACTTCGACGCCGTGGCGGTACAGCAGTGCCGGGGCGGGCGCCTGGCCGGGCGCCGCGTCGCTGCCTTCGGCGGCCGGCGGCGCCGGCGTGGCGGCCGCCTGTGCGCCAAGAGAGGACATCGATTCGACCGGCAAGGTGCGCATCGACACCAGCTTCAGGCGCGCGTTGGCGCGCAGGATGGTATCGACCAGCGGCGCCATGCGCTCGGGCGGCACCAGGCCGTGCTCCATCGCCAGCAGCGAGTCGCCCAGCGCGGCGGTTTCCTGCCGGATGGCCTGCAGTTTCTCGCGCGCCGGCGCATCCGGATCGACCTGGAAGGCCTGGACCCTGGCGGCGATCTCGCCGTCCATGCCGGCCAGGTTGTTCTGCTGCTGGCTGATCTGCTCGCGCAGCAGGTCCTGCTCGCGGTAGATCGGCCCCAGCACCGCGCTGTGGCCGATGAACACGATCACCGCGGCGACGGCCGCGAACAGCAGGCCGCGTTCGCGCAGCGTGAGCGCGTTGATGCGCGCCATCAGTTCGATCAGGCGCGCCTTCATTTGCGCGGCTCCTCGGGCCTTGATTCCAAGCTGAACTCCACCCAGGGCGCGGGGCTGGCGACCGGCTTGCCGTCGGCCTCGGCGGTGTTCACGGGCGCCGGCTGGCTGATCGACAGGCTGGCGAAGGATTTACCTTGCATCAGCGGTTCGCCGGTCAGGCGCGCCAGGTAGCCGGGCACCGTGGCCGGGTCGGTGGTGCGGCCGCGGATCCCGATGTCCCTGCCGCCGCTAGAAACGCTCACGCCGGTGAGCCACAGGCCGGTGACGCTCTGGCGCGCCAGGGCCTTGAGGTAGCCAGCATAGCCGGCCGTGTCGCCCAGCTCGCCGCGCTCGATCACGCGCGAGATGTTGCGCAGCGCGGCCAGCTGGGCCTGGGCCTCGGCGATCTCGGCGTCGAGGTCCTTGTTCTTCTGGCGCGGCGCGAAGTCGAGATTCACGCTGGCCAGGCGCGCCTGCTTGCGCTCCAGCTGCACGGCGCCGGCGCCGGCCTGCGCCTCCAGCCTGGCGGTCTGCATCCGGCCATAGACGGCCAGCGCGGCGATGCCGCCCACCAGCACCAGCAGCGACAGCGCCATGGTGGCCGCGGTAAAGACCTTCTTTTGCGGCTGGAACGCCGGGTTGAACAGGTTGATCTGCTGGGTCATGGCGCCGCCTCCGCGCGCAGCGCGGCGCCCAGCGGGATCAGGAAGCGCCCCTGCACGGCCTGGTCCTGCAGCTCGGGCGTGCGCACCAGGTCGAACACCGAGGCCAGGTCGAGGGTCTCGACCGGGGTGTACAAGTTGCTCGACAGGTACTCGTCCAGGCCGTTCACCTTGCTGGGCCCGAGCACCAGCTTGGCAATGCTGATGAAGGAATACTGGCGCTCGAAGTTGTCGAGTGAGCGCTGCAGCTCGAGGGTGATGCGGTCGAAGCTGGCGTGCTTGCGCTCGTGGTCGGGCTCGAGCAGCTGCTCGAGCGTGACGTCGATCCGGCGTGACAGGTAGAGCTCGCCACGCCAGGTCACGGTCAGGAGACCGCCCTCGGCGCCGAACGAGAGCATGGCCACGCCGCGGTTTTCAGGCGCGATCAGTGCCGAGATATTGCGCTGCGCCATTTCCGGGATGTCGATGACTTCCAGCCCGATCTTCGCGTCGAGGAACAATTGCTGGCGCGGCTTGATGACGGTATTGCGCGCCGCCACCACGAACACCGACTGCTGGGCGCGCACCTGGCCGGCGTCGACCGGAATGTCGAGCACGTCGACGGTGGCCTCAACGACCGGAAAATCGAGGATGTCCTTCAGGCGCCAGCGCACCGCGGTCTTGAGCTCTTCGCGCGGCACGTTCGGCGCCTCGAGGTTGATGAGCTGGTATTCGCCCGGCCCGAGCAGGGTCAGGCAGCGGTAGGCATGCGCCTGGCCCTCGCGCGCGGCCTTTTCCAGCACGGCCGCATCCGGCTTGCCCGGCAAGAAATGAGCAAAGCGCACGGAAGGCATTCCTTCCGCGACCGGTTTGACGCTGGTCGCGGCCACGCCATCCGCCAGGACGGCGATGGTGAGCCAGCCATCTTTCTTCTTTGCTCTCTTAAGAAAACGCATGCACGGGATCGCGGAAATAATTCAATACGGCAAAAACTTGATTATATTCAAGCCGAGCCATCCTTGATCACAATAAATCGCCTGTCAGCAAAAATAGGCGATTTCCGAGTTTATTCGCCACGCTTTTTTGACAGCATTCGATGCAGGATTCGAGGACTGGACGCCTAATAACGCCGTCCCCGTGCTATTGGTCGACTCCGGCGCGAAGGCTGGTCGAAGGTAGCGGAAATGAATGACGGGCTTTGCATTCCGGCCGGATCGACCGGTCCTGCAAATCGGGAGGTGCATGACCATCCCGGCGGCTACCGGGATGGCGGAGCATGACGGCAGTCGGAACAGCTGTATTAGCTGCAGATGAACTTGTTGGTAGTCGTGTCCATATTGTCGGTGAAGGTTGGGGCCGTGTTCGCCGTTGTTGGCGGCGTGTACGTCACCGAGCACTTGCCGACGTTGGCCGTAGTAACACCTTTCGGCGACACGGTCAGCCCGGTGCCGCCGAAGCTGAAGGTGTAGTCGGTTTCGCTGAGGCCGGCAGCAGTGGCGAACGCGCGCGCGTTAGCCTGGGACGCAGTAGCCGGATAGCCATTGATCAGGTTAACAGGGGCGCCTTCGATAACCACCGGCCCAGTGGTGACATTGTCGACCAGCGCCTTCGCGTGGATCATCGCTGCTGCCGAAGTGAGCGAACCTTTTGCCGCTTTCAAGCTGGCGGCACGGGCATCGCCGCCCAAATCGGCGAACTTCGGCAGCGCGGTCGCGGCCAGGATGCCCAGGATAACGATCACGACGATCAGTTCGATCAGGGTAAAGCCGCCCTGCGCGCTCTTGCTGGAATACTTGTTCATGTAATTCTCTCCGTTGAAGGTGTGCGGGTGAGCCCGCGGTCTTGGTTTATTTGGGCCCGGCGCCGACTTCGTCGATGACCAGTGCCCCGTGCTTGCCGCTCCGCCCGCTTTCGGCCGGATGATACGAACTAGATAATTCTACCTTGAACTTAAGCAATTTAGATGTCTTGAAAGAAAAAGTGTCGTTACTTAGCACATAATTCACGGTCCGATCCGTCCGGTCGAAGAACCAGGCTCCACGCCGCAACATCTCGGGCCTGGGCGAGTAGTATTCGCCGACATAATTGGCTGGCTGCCTGAGCAACCAACTCATCGGATTTTCTTGCAATAGTTTTAATACAGCATCCTTGCCGGCCGCCGTAAGCAGCTGGGCCTCGCGCGCCGCCAGCGCCGTGCGCAGCGCGCCCACCACGTGGTAGGCGGCGGTCCGCTCCGATTGCGCACGCCACTCGAGCAGGCGGCCCAGCAGCACCCCCGCCAGCAAGCCCGTCACCACGACGCAGACCGCAAACTCGAAGCGGGTGGCCCCGCGCATGCGGGCAGGTAGCATCATTTGCCTCCGTGTAGCGCCGCCTTGCCGAGGTCCCAGATCGGCAGGAAGATGCCCAGCGCCAGGATCAGCACCATCACACCCAGGAAGGTGATCAGGATCGGTTCGATCTGGCTCGACAGGGTCTTCAGCTCGTAATCGACCTCGCGCTCGTACATCTGCGCGATCTCGTCCATCAGGTCGTCGAGCGAGCCGGATTCTTCGCCCACGGCGATCATCTGCAGCACGATCGGGGTAAACACATTGGCGGCGATCGAGGTGCGCAGGATGCTCTCGCCGCGCTCGACGCCGTCGCGCATCCCCTCGATGCGCGAGCTCAGGTAGGCGTTGTCGGCGGTCTGCGCGACCACCGTCAGGGCCTGCACGATCGGCACCCCGCTGCGGGTCGACAGCGCGAAGCTGCGGGCGAAGCGCGCCATGGTCGCCTTGTGGATGATCTTGCCGGCGATCGGCAGGCGCAGCTTGTGCTTGTCCCAGGCCAGACGGCCATTGGGCGTGGCCACCCAGGCCTTGAAACCAAACACGGCGCCGCCCAGCATGGCCGCCATGGCGGGCCAGTAGGCGACCGTGAAATTCGAGGTCGACAGCAGGATCCGCGTCATCAGGGGCAGCTCGGCATTGAAGGACTTGAACACCGCCGCGAACTGCGGAATCACGAACACGTTGACGATCACCATCGCGATCGCCATCGCGATCACGACGAAGGTCGGGTAGCGCATCGCGGTCTTGACGCGCTCGCGCATGTCGCGGTCGAACTCGAGGTGGTCGAACAATCGCAGGAAGACTTCTTCCAGGCGGCCGGTCATCTCGCCCACCCGCACCATCGACAGGTAGAAGGTGTTGAAGACCTTCGGGTGGCGCGTCATCGCGCTTGAGAGTTCGCGGCCTGAATCGAGCGACTCGCGCAGGTCCTTGATCACGCGGCCGAAGGATTTGTTGATGCTTGACTCCTGCAGGCCCGCCAGGCCGCGCATGATCGGCACGCCGGACTTGAGCAGCGTATAGATCTGGCGGCTGAACAGCTGCACGTCCATCGAGGTGACCTTCTTTTCCTGCAGGCGCGCCAGCCAGCCTTCGCCGCCGTCCTTCGAGGCCGGTCCCTTGCGGCTGGGGTTGATCTCGATGGGCGTGGCGCCGCTGCCGAACAGCTGGTCGGCGACCGCGCCGCTGTCGGCGCCCTCGAGGATGCCCTGCAGCAGTTCGCCGGCGGCGTTGCGCGCCTTGTAGGAAAAATAAGGCATCAGTCTTCGTACTGGTTACTGATGCGCATCGCTTCGGCGATGGTGGTCCTGCCCTGCACCGCCAGGCTCACGCCATGGCGACGCAGCGTCTCTCCGCCCATCTCGGCATGCGCCACCCTCAGGAAGTGCGAGGGGTCCGGGTGGTTGGCCGCCTCGGTGACGGCGCGCGTCATCTCGAGCAGTTCATAGACGCCGGTACGGCCACGAAAACCCGTGCCGTTGCAGTGCGAGCAGCCCTTGCCGTGGAAGAAGGACGTCGTTGCGGCGCGTTCGCCCAGTTCCGCGCGCAGCCAGTTGGCTTCCAGGGGCGTCGGCTGGTAAGGCGTGGAGCAGCTTTCGCAGATCACGCGCACCAGGCGCTGGGCCAGCACCGCCTGCAGCGAACCGCCCACCATGTAGCGCGGCACGCCCATGTCCATCAGGCGCAGGGGGGTCGAGGCGGCGTCGTTGGTGTGCAGGGTCGACAGCACCAGGTGGCCGGTCATGGCCGCGCGCAGGCCGATCTGGGCGGTCTCCTGGTCGCGCATCTCGCCGACCAGCACGATGTCCGGGTCCTGGCGCAGCGCCGAGCGCAGCACGCGCGCGAACGAGAGCTCGATCTTGTCGTTGACCTGGACCTGGTTCACGCCCTTCAGGCGGTATTCGACCGGGTCCTCGACCGTGATGAGTTTTTTCTCCACCGAGTTCAGCTCGGACAGGGCGCTGTACAGGGTGGTGGTCTTGCCGCTGCCGGTGGGGCCGGTGACCAGTACCAGGCCGTTGGGACGCTGCACCAGCGCGCGAAAACGCTCCACGATGCGCGCCGGCATGCCGATCGCATCCAGGCGCAGCGTGGTGCCGCCCTGGTTCAGCAGTCGCATGACGACCGACTCGCCGTACTGGGTCGGCATGGTCGAGATACGCACGTCGATGCGCTGGTTGCGCACCTTGACCGCGAAGCGGCCGTCCTGCGGCAGGCGCTTTTCCGAGATGTCGAGGTCGGCCATGAGCTTGAGGCGCAGGGCCAGCGGCGTGGCCACCTTGATGTCGGCCTCGGTCTGCAGGTGCAGCACGCCGTCGATGCGGAAACGGATCTGCAGGCGCCCGTCCTGCGGCTCGATGTGGATGTCCGAGGCGCGCACCTGGGCCGCATCGTCGAACACCGACTGCAGCAGCTTGACGATCGGCGCCTCTTCCAGTCCCGGATTGACGGCCAACGCGCCGAAATCGATCGAGGTGTCGCCCAGGTCCTGCTCGACCTCGCGCGCCAGACCGGTGATCTCGCCGGTGCGGCGGTAGATGCGGTCGATCGCGCCCAGCACCTCGGTCTCGTTGACCACCGCCAGCTCGACGGTCTTCTTCAGCAGGCGCGCGATCTCGTCATAGGCGAACAGGTCGGTCGGGTCGGACACGCCCACCAGCAGGGTCTCGCGGCGGTCTTCCAGCACCAGGGCGCGAAAACGGCGCGCGGCGGTTTCCGGCAGCAGGCGCACCAGCTCGGCGTTGATGTTGTAGAACTTGAGGTTGATATACGGGATGTTCAGCTGGCGCGCCAGCGCGCCCGAGATCTGGTCTTCGGTGACGAAGCCGCTCTCGACGAACACACGGCCGAGCTTGCGCCCGGTGCGCTTCTGGTCCGCGAGCGCCTGCTCGAGCTGCTCTTCCGACAGCAGTTTCTGCTGGATCAGCACCTCGCCGAGGCGAATTTTTTCCGGCCTTGCCATGACATCCCTTGTTGTTATTGCTTGCGATGAATATTTTATGCCAGAACCTGTAGGAATTGACCTACGAAATGAACGCGCGGCATGCAAAGTGTCGCCCTTTCGCCTTGATGAAATGGCATCGCGTGTAAGATGGCCAGAAAAAACGACGAGGAAGCCCATGGAACACCCCCCCAGCTTGCGCCGCCGCGTCTACCTGATGCGTCACGGCAGCGTTACCTATTTCGACGAGACCGGCAAACCCTTCCTTCCCGAAACCGTGGCGCTGAACCCGGCCGGCCAGGCCCAGGCCGATGCCGCCGGCCTGGCCTTCCGCGAGGCCGGCGTGCGCTTCGACCGCGTCATCACCTCAGGCCTGCCGCGCACCAATGAGACGGCGCAGCGGGTGCTGGCGGCGAGCGGGCAGGAGATCGCGCTGGACGTGTGGCCGGAACTGCACGAGATCCGCGGCGGTCGCCTGTCCGCCATCCCGACGCAGGAACTGCGGCGCGCGTTTACCGGCGCCTTCGAGGGCGTGGTCGATCAAGAGCAGCGCTTCCTCGGCGGCGAATCGGTCGGCCAGATGATGGACCGGGTCCATCCGGCGATCGCTCGCCTGCGCGCGCAGGATGACTGGGACACCGTGCTGCTGGTGCTGCACGGGGGCGTCAATTGCGCCATCCTGTCGCTGGCCCTGACCGGGCAGCGCCTGTTCCTGGGCGGCCTGTCGCAGGCTGCCGGCTGCATCAATGCGCTCGACGTCGGCGAGGACGCTGCCGACTGGCTGGTCCGCTTCGTAAACTACGTTCCCCCCGGCCCGCTGCAGCCGGAAGCGCGTGCGACCACCATGGAACAGCTGTTCGAGCAGTACCGCAAAGGCCGCTGAAGCTTTTTACCCGCAAAAAAAGCACGCCCGTGCGCATTCATGCCGAACTCGGGCTAGAATGCAGAACAAAACACAATCATGGAGACGCGATGTACGAGGAAATGATGGGCACCAAGCCCGTATCCGAACGCCAGCGCTTCGACCTCGAGGCCCTCGGCGCCTGGCTCGAGGCGCATGTCGACGGCTATCCCGGCGGCAGCCTGGCGGTCGAACAGTTCAAGGGCGGCCAGTCCAACCCCACCTTCCGGCTCGAAGCTGGCGGCCAGCGCTACGTGCTGCGCACCAAGCCCGGCCCGGCCGCCAAGCTGCTGCCCTCGGCCCATGCGATCGACCGCGAGTTCCGCGTGATGCGCGCCCTGCACGGCGCCGGCTTCCCGGTCCCGCGCCAGTACGCGCTGTGCCTGGACGAAGCCATCATCGGGCGCGCCTTCTATGTGATGGAATGCGTCGAGGGGCGCGTGTTGTGGGACCAGTCGCTGCCCGGCATGTCGCCGAGCGAACGGGCCGCCATCTACGACGAGCAGAACCGCGTGATCGCCCAATTGCACACGGTCGACTACGCGAGCATCGGCCTGGGCGACTACGGCAAGCCGGGCAATTATTTCGCACGCCAGATCGAGCGCTGGACAAAACAGTACCAGGCCTCGGTCACGGAGCCGATCGAGGCCATGGAGCGCCTGATCGAATGGCTGCCGCAGCACATCCCGCCTGGTGACGACACCAGCATCGTGCACGGCGACTACCGCCTCGACAACATGATCTTCCACCCGACCGAACCGCGCATCCTGGCGGTGCTCGACTGGGAGCTGTCCACCCTCGGCCACCCGCTGGCCGATTTTTCCTACCACTGCATGAGCTGGCACATCCCGCCGGGGCGCTTCCGCGGCATCGCGGGCCTGGACCTGGAGGCGCTCGGCATCCCCTCGCTGGAGGCCTACGTGGCGCGCTACTGCGAACGCACCGGCAAGACCCTGCGCGCCGAGGACTTCGATTTCTACCTAGCCTACAACATGTTCCGCCTGGCCGGCATCATGCAGGGCATCATGAAGCGCTACGTGGACGGCACCGCGTCCAGTGCGCAGGCCCTCGAGAACGGCAAGGCGGCGCGGCCGATGGCCGAGATGGCGTGGCAGTTCGCCAGCCGCAGCCGCTGATTCCTACGACAGGAGGACAAGCCATGGACTTCGCCTATTCCGAGCGCTGCAGGGAACTGCAGGCGCGCCTGCTCGCCTTCATGGACGAGCACATCTATCCCAACGAACGCGCGTTCAACGAAGAGATCGCGGCCAATGCCCGCGACCGGGGCACACGCTGGCTGCCCCTCGACCTGATCGAGCGCCTCAAGCCGCTGGCACGCGAGGCCGGCCTGTGGAATCTGTTCCTGCCGCGGTCGACACGCGCGCCCGAGGGCCTGTCGAACCTCGACTACGCGCCGCTGTGCGAGATCATGGGCCGCGTGCCCTGGGCCCCGGAAGTATTCAACTGCTCGGCGCCCGACACCGGCAACATGGAAACGCTGGAGCGCTACGCGCCTGAAGACATCAAGCGCCAGTGGCTGGAACCGCTGCTGCGCGGCGAGATCCGCTCGGCCTTCGCCATGACCGAACCGGGCGTGGCCTCGTCGGACGCGACCAACATCGCCACCCGGATCGAACGCAGTGGCGACGACTACCTGATCAACGGCCACAAGTGGTGGATCTCGGGCGCCGGCGACCCGCGCTGCAAGGTCTTCATCGTGATGGGCAAGACCGATCCGAGCGCACCCCGCCACCAGCAGCAGTCGATGATCGTGGTCCCGGCCGACACGCCGGGCATCACCATCCTGCGCCCGCTGCCGGTGTTCGGCTACGACGATGCGCCGCACGGTCATTGCGAGATCCTGTTCGAGAACGTGCGCGTCCCGGGCACGAACATGCTGCTGGGCGAAGGTCGCGGCTTCGAGATCGCCCAGGGCCGCCTGGGACCGGGCCGCATCCACCACTGCATGCGCGCCATCGGCGTGGCCGAGCGCGCGCTGGAGCTGATGTGCAGGCGCCTGGAAACCCGCGTGGCCTTCGGGCGCAAGCTCTCCGACCAGGGTGTCTGGCGCGAGCGCATCGCGGAAAGCCGCATCCGGATCGATACCGCGCGCCTCTTGACGCTGAAGGCGGCCTACATGATGGACACGGTCGGCAACAAGGTGGCCCAGGCGGAGATCGCGATGATCAAGGTGCTGGCGCCGACCGTGGCCCAGGACGTGCTGGACTGGGCGATCCAGGCCCATGGCGCGGCCGGCGTGTCGGACGAGTTCCCGCTGGCTTACCAGTGGGCGGCGAACCGGGCCTTGCGCCTGGCCGACGGGCCGGACGAGGTCCACCGCAATGCGGTGGCCAAGCTGGAGCTGGCGAAGTATGCGAAGGCAGGAGACTAGGCAGCCGATCCGCCGATTGCAATGCCAACTTTGTTAGCTCGTCGCCCCGGCGAAGGCCGGGGCCCAAGTTTGCCAGCGTAGTGGTGCAAGCTGAATGCACCACTATGCATGGGAATTGGGTTCCGGCCTTCGCCGGGAGTCGTAGGCCCCGGCGGGGCGTGCGACGGTCTCAGGGCTAACGCAAGGAAAGAAACTACGGCGATTCAGGTGTGGGCGCGTATCAGGAACTCGGCGGCGCACACCGGCTTGGCGCCCTCCCCGTCGGGTTCGACGGCTACGTTCCACGTCAGCTGCACCCCGCCCTCGATCGGATCGCAGGCCGCCAGCAGCCACCTGCCCCGGACCCGGCTCCCGCTCGGGAGCGGCGCCGGAAAGCGCACCCGGTTCAGCCCGTAGTTGAGCCCCATGCGCATGCCCTCGATCACCAGCGCGCTGTCCAGCATCGCGGGCAGCAGCGACAGCGTCAGGAAGCCGTGCGCCACCGGTGCCCCGAAGGGCGACTCGCGGGCGCAACGCTCGGGATCGACGTGGATCCATTGGCGGTCTTCGGTCGCCTCGGCAAAGGCCTTGATGCGCTCCTGGCCGACCTCGAACCAGTGCGAGACGGCGACCTCGCTTCCCACCAGCTGCGGCAGCTGCGCGAACGCAATCGTCCTAGGCATCGTCCCCTCCCCCGGGACGGCGCGCGAACATGCCCATGCCTTCGATGGTGCAGATCTCCTCGCCGCGCTGGTTGGTGGCGGTCCACTTCGACCAGACCACGCCGCGGTCCGGCTTCGAGTTCGACGCCTTGACCTGGGTGGTGAGGTAGCGCACCCTGATCGTGTCACCCGCACGCAGGGGACGCAGCCAGCGCACCCCGTCCAGGCCCGGCGAGCCCATGCTCGAGCTTGACGCCATCAGGCCGTCGACGACCATCCGCATCATCAGGCTGCAGGTGTGCCAGCCGCTGGCGATCACGCCGCCGTAGATCGACGCTTGGGCCGCGTCGCGGTCGACATGGAAGGGCTGCGGATCGAACTGCCGGGCAAAGGCGACGATCTCTTCCTCGCTGACGCTGCGCTCGCCGAGATCGATCTCCTGGCCGGGATGAAAATCTTCGAAATACCATTGACGCGCCATGTGTCCTCCTTACGCGGCTTGCTGGAAGCCCGGCTGCGCCATGAAGCGCGCCAGGTGGTGGTCGCGGTCGCCCAGGGTCAGCTCGATCATCGACAGGCGCTTGAAGTAGTGCGCGGCCGCCAGTTCGTCGGTCACGCCCATGCCGCCATGCAGCTGCACCGCCTGCTGGCCGATGAAGCGGGCCGCCTGGCCGACGCGGTACTTGGCCGCCGACACCACGCGGCGGCGCTCGCCGGCGTCGAGGCCATCCAGGGTCACGGCCGCCAGCAGCGCCATCGAGCGCGCCTGCTCCAGGTGGATGACCATGTCCGCCATGCGATGCTGCAGCGCCTGGAACTTGCCGATCGGGACGCCGAACTGCTGGCGCGTCTTGAGGTAGTCCAGCGTGGCATCGAACAGCGCTTCCATCGCGCCCAGCGCCTCGGCGCACAGCAGGCCGGCGCCGTAGTCCGCAGCCGCTTCCAGGATGTCCCAGCCGGCCCCTGGCGTGCCGATCACGGCGTCCGGCCCCAGCTGCACGCGGTCCAGGCGCAGGTTTGCCGCGCGCTGGCCGTCGAGCGTGCGGTAGCCGGTCAGCTGCACGCCAGGCGCATCTGCCGGCAGCGCGAACAGGGTGATGCCTGCCTCGTCGCGCTGGCTGCCGGCGCTACGTGCCGAGACCACCAGCACGCCGGCCTCGAGGCCATGCACGACCGCCGTCTTCTCGCCATCCAGGCGCCAGCCGCCGTCGATGCCGTGCGCGCGGGTCGCGATGTCGCACAGCTCGTGGCGCGCCTGCCGCTCGCCCAGCGCGCAGGCCAGCTTCAGGCTGCCCTGCGCCACCTGTTCCAGGAGCGGGCCGTGCGCCCCGCCCAGCTTGAGGAACTGGCTGCCCAGCACGGTGGCGAAATACGGCTCCACCACGAGGCCGCGGCCCAGCTCGCGCATGACCACGAACAGGTCGACCGCGGTGCCGTCGAATCCGCCCTGGGCTTCCGGCACCGGCAGCGCCGTCATGCCCAGCTCGGCCAGCGTGGCCCAGGCCGCATCGGATGTCCCCTGGCTGGAGGCGACGATGGCGCGGCGCTGCTCGAAACCGTAGTCGCGGCCTATCCAGCGCTTGAGCGCGTCGGCGAACTGGAGCTGCTCTTCCTTGAAGTCGAAATGCATGGTGCTTCTCCTTACAGCCCCAGGATCATCTGGGAGATGATGTTACGCTGGATTTCATTCGAGCCGCCATAGATGGAGGTCTTGCGGTAATTGAAGTAGTAGGACGCGAGCGGGGCGGCATCGTCGTCGCCCGCGACACTGTGCTCGTGTTCGCCCTCCAGGTAGGCGGGATCGAAGGGCAAGGCCAGCGGGCCAACCGCTTCCAGCATCAGCTCGGTGAGGGCC
Organism: Massilia sp. LC238; assembly: GCF_000735635.1. Lineage (NCBI taxonomy): Bacteria > Pseudomonadati > Pseudomonadota > Betaproteobacteria > Burkholderiales > Oxalobacteraceae > Massilia > Massilia sp. LC238. Next base: position 45,033 of record NZ_JNNN01000067.1, read on the forward strand.
TGCTGGATGTCGGTGCCGCGCACCTTCAGCACCGAGGCCTCGGGTCCCGGGGCCTTGCTGGACTTGGCCAGCACGCGCAGCACGGTCATTTCCAGCGCCATCAGTTCGATCTCCAGGTCCGCGACCTTGGCGCCGAACAGCGGGTCTTCGAGCAGCGGGCGGCCATTCTTCTGCTCGCGGCGCGCCAGGCGCTTGAGGAAGGCCAGTTCGCGCTTGCTGCGGCCGACTGCCGCGATGCCGGTGCGTTCGTGGCCCAGCAGGTACTTGGCGTAGGTCCAGCCGCGGTTTTCCTGGCCGACCAGGTTGGCCGCCGGCACCCGGACGTTGTCGAAGAAGACTTCGTTCACCTCGTGGTCTTCGTCGAGCATGATGATCGGGCGTACCGTGACGCCGGGCGCATGCATGTCGATCAGCAAGAAGGAAATGCCCTCCTGCTTGCGCACGGCTGGGTCGGTGCGGACCAGGCAGAAGATCATGTCGGCGTGCTGGGCCAGCGTGGTCCAGGTCTTCTGGCCATTGACGATGTAGTGCTCGCCTTGAGCGTCCACGCCGCGCACGGCCGTGGTCTTGAGCGAGGCCAGGTCGGAACCGGCGCCCGGCTCCGAATAGCCCTGGCACCACCAGTCCTCGCAGGACAGGATGCGCGGGAGGAAATAATCCTTTTGCTCCTGGGAGCCGAAGGCCATGATGACGGGAGCGACCATGTCGATCCCGAAGGGCATCACGCGCGGGGTGCCGGCACGGGCGCACTCTTCCTCGAAGAGATGGCGCTGCACGGGTGTCCAGCCGGGGCCGCCGAATTCGACGGGCCAGCCCGGCGCCACCCAGCCCTGTTCGGCAAGGATGCGGTGCCAGCGGACGAAGTCGTCCTTGCTCAGCCGTAGGTGCTTGAGCACCTTGGCTTGCAGGTCTTTCGGCAAGTGGGAATCGAGGAAGGCGCGGACCTGGTCGCGAAAGGCCAGGTCCTCGTCCGTGTAGTGCAGGTCCATGTCGTCTCCTTGTTACCGCCGCCTTAAAAAGCACGGTCGTTCACAAGGATTGTACCCGACAGTTTTACTGACTAGTTAGAAATTTGGAAGCATGCAGGACGGACTGCCGCCCTACATGCGACAGGGTCAGCGGCTGCGGCGGCGGGTGATCGCGCCCGCGCCCATCATGCCCAGCAGCATCAGGGCGATGCTCGAAGGCTCCGGAACTTCGGCCGCCTGGCCTTCCTGGTTGGCGACGTTGCCCAGGCCATTACCCTGGCCGTTGCCGATGCCATTGCCGTTGCCGTTCAGGGCGCCGTTGCCGATGCCGTTGTCGATACCATTCCCGTTGCCATTGCCGTTGCCCGGGAGCTGGCCGGAAGTGCTGTCGTTCATGCCGTTGCCCTGGCCGGCAGGCGGGATCGTGCTCGTGAGATCGCCGCCCGTGACGAGGCCCGGAGCGCTGTTGCCGCCGCCCGAGCTCTGATTGCCCACGCCATCCGAAATGATGGCGCCATAAGCGTCACCAACCACCGACTTGCCGGTACCCGCGGTGGCGGCCAGAATGCCGTGGCCCGACGCCAGCAGGTAGTTTGCCTCGATACCGCGCTGGAAGAACAGCTTGGTCTGGCCTTCGACCTGCTGCACGCTGCCGGCGACTTTGCCGTACAGGATGTCGGCCAGGCTGGCGTTCGCGGTATGGGACACACCGGCCACCAGGTTCAGGTTGCCTTGCAGGACACCAGAACCGAGCACGTCGGTACCGTTACCGGTAGTCCAACCGCTGACGACGTTCGACGGCTGCGCAGCCGCGGTGGTGATGGTACCGGCCTGGGCAGTAGCTGCGCCGGCGAGAAGACTTGCGATGACAAGGCGGCGAATTAACATAGCGATAACTCCTGAGTTGATGTGCAATTGTTGTTTTTACAACCGTAGAGTTATCCTACCACAGCTAAAAAAAACTCAGCTTTAAGTCCAGCTCAACAGTGCGCGGGGTATGAATCTGAGAAAAACACTCTAAATTCAGTAGGATTGATCCTACTTGGAGGGTTGGCGGGGGGACGGCTTGGAGCAGTTAACTGTAGGCTTTTGTGCTTTTAAGGCAACTTTGCATCCTAAAGGAAATTGAGAAGCAATTGACGAGGATTTAGCAAAACAAAAGAAAATGGCCGGGCCCTGCAAGCAGGACCCGGCCATGTGACCGGTTCAGGCGGCGCTGTACCGCTCAGTTGCCGTTGCGCGAGGCCATGTAAGGCATGGCGCGCGAGGCCAGGCGGGTATCGGTACGCAGCATCCCGACTTCGTCGGCCAGGATGTTGGCGGCTTCCTGCAGCAGGATGTCCTTGGCGTCCTTGGCTGCCTTTTCCGCAGCCAGCTCCGCCTGCAGGTCGCGCTCGTCGTACTGCAGGCCATCGTCCTGGCGCGGTGTGCCGCGCACGGCGGTCACCGCCTTGGCCGGCTTGGTCGGGTTCGGCACCTTGCCGCGCGCTTCCTTGCCGGCCGGGCCTGCCGCCGGCTCGTCGCTGCTGGTGCCGCTCGCGCCGGCCAGGCGTGCTTCGCGCAGCTTGGCGCGGGCATCCTGGGCGTCGCGTTCCTTGCGCCGCACCGTCTCGTTCAGCGAGATCGAGTTCTCCTTGCGGATCTTGAGCACCTCGGCGATGTCTTCCTGCAGGAACTGGAACTCCTTGTCCTTCGCAATACGGGCTTCATGGCGCTTCTGCAGCGGACCGATCAGCTCCTTGAGGTCGCCCGCGGCCGTGTAGCTGGCCGGCTTGATGGCCACCCAGGGCAGCGCGTTGGCATACGAGGACTCGCCGAAGCTTTCCGGGTCGGTCAGCACCGGCAGCTTGATGTCCGGCGTCACGCCGCGCAGCTGGGTGGTGCCGCCGTTGATGCGGAAGAACTGCGCAATGGTCATCTTCAGCTCGCCGTAGCGCACCTTCTCGGCCGGCGAGAAACGGTCCAGGTCGATCAGGGTCTGCACCGTGCCCTTGCCGAAGCTCGGTTCGCCGATCACCAGGCCGCGACCGTAGTCCTGCACCGCGGCGGCGAAGATTTCCGATGCCGAGGCCGAGCCGCGGTTGATCAGGACGCCCATCGGGCCGTCCCAGGCCAGGCCAGGCTGCAGGTCGGACTCGACCTCGACGCGGCCCTGCGCATCGCGCTGCTGGACCACCGGGCCCTTGTCGATGAACAGGCCGGTCAGTTCGATCGCCTCGGTCAGCGAGCCGCCGCCGTTGTTGCGCAGGTCGATCAGGACGTTGTCGACCTTCTCCTTCTTGAGTTCGCCCAGGATGCGGGCCACGTCGCGGGTGGCGCTGCGGTAATCCTTGTCGCCGCGGCGGCGCGCCTCGAAGTCGAGGTAGAAGGTCGGCAGCGAGATCACGCCGATGCGGCGCTTGATGGCGCCTTCCTTGACCTCGATGATCGATTTCTTGGCGGCCTGCTCTTCCATGCTGATCTTCTTGCGCACCATCGACACGCTCACGTGCTTGGCGTCGGGACCGGCGTCGCCGGGCAGGACGTCGAGGCGGACCGTGGTGCCCTTCTCGCCGCGCACCAGCTGCACGACGTCGTCGATGCGCCAGCCCAGCACGTCGGTGAAGGGCTTGTCGCCTTGGGCCACCCCGACGATGCGGTCGCCGACCTTCAGCTTGCCCGACAGCGCGGCCGGGCTGCCCGGCACGATCTCGCGGATGATGGTGTATTCGTCGCGCGTCTGCAGCACGGCGCCGATGCCTTCCAGCGACAGGCGCATCGCGATGTCGAAATTGTCGGCCGAGCGCGGGCCCAGGTAATTGGTGTGCGGCTCGATCGCGGTGGCATACGCGTTCATGAACATCTGGAACACGTCCTCGTTGTTCAACTTGCGCATGCGGGTCATGTAGTTCTCGTAGCGCTTGTCGAGCGTCTCGCGGATGGCTTTTTCGTCCTTGCCGGCGAGCTTCAGGCGCAGCCAGTCGTTCTTGACGCGCTTGCGCCACAGCTCGCGGACTTCGTCTTCGCTCTTGGCCCAGGGCGACTTCTCGCGGTCGAGTTCGATCGATTCGTCGAGGGTGAAGTCGGGGCGGGTCTTGAGCAGCTGCCGCGCGTAGTTCATGCGCTCGTTATAGCGCTGCTGGAACAGGTTGAAGACGGCAAAGGGACCGGTCAGGTCCTCGTTGTTGATGGCGTCGTCCATCTTGGTCCGCAGCGAAGCGAACCGGTCGAGGTCGGCCTGGACGAAGTACAGCTTCTCGCTGTCGAGCCCTTCGAAATAGTTGTCGAAGATCTTGACCGACATCGCATCGTCGAGCGGCACCGCCTTGTAGTGGTAGCGGCCGAGCACCCGCGATGCCCACAGCGCCGCCTGGGTTTGCTCGGCGAGCGGCTTCATCTGCAGCGTGGCAGCGGCCGACCCGGCACCGGCGCCTGCAGCCTTGACCGGCACGGCGGCAACGGCCTTTTCCTTTTCGGGCTGGGCCGTCACCACATGGGCGGACATCGCAAAGGCCATCGCGGCCATGAACAGGTGGTGCTTCTTCATTCGTCGTCTCTCCGAAACGGTATTTCATGCCTCGGCGCGACCGGCGGCGGGCCGGTCAATACGCCCTTTGCGGGCCATTCTACAGGAAGCCGGGGGAAGGCAGAGCCAGCGTAAGCGCATTTACGCCCATTAATTAAGGCTGGCGTAAGCCAGGCATTCATCCTTTGACAAGCTGGAGCAGTTCGTCGCGGAAAACCGTGGCGAATCCGGCAAGCAGCAGGACCGGGATCCAGGGCCAGGAACGCGCCGCCAGGCGCCAGTCCACCGGAGAAGGCCAGAAGGACAGGAATTGCGGCGCCAGGAAAAACGCCAGCGCGAGGTCGACCGGCTCGAACACCAGGCCGTGCCGGGTGCGCCACCAGGCAACGGCGAAGGGCAGCGCCAGCACCAGCAGCGGCGCCAGCGCGCTCGGCGCCGCGTTGTACCAGCGCAGGTTGGCAAAGGTGACGGAACCGAGTTCCCAGTTGTGGCCCTTGCCCGGCTTCTTGATGCGTTTGGGAATCACACTCAAGCCGATCGGCTCGGCATTGGTGAGCAGCCCGACCGAGAAGTGCGCCAGCTCGTGGCACAGGGTGCCGGCGGCCGTGAACACGAAGAAGAAGGGATGCGCGCCCGAACCGATCCACAGCAGCAGCGCCAGCGCGGCCGAGGGTAGCAGGTAGAGCAGCAGGTCCGACCAACCCGCCAGGCTCATGTCAATGCGATCCGGAGTAGAAGCAGCGGCCGCAGGCCTGGCGATAGCTTTCGTTGCCGCCGATTGAAACCTGCTCGCCCTCGCGGATGCGGCGGCCTTCGGCATCGACGCGGATGTTCATGGTCGCCTTCTTGCCGCAGGTGCAGATGTTCTTGATTTCCTCGATGTCGTCGGCCAGCGCCAGCAGGTAAGCCGAGCCCGGGAACGGTTCGCCGCGGAAGTCGCTGCGCAGGCCGTAGCAGATCACCGGGATGCCGCGCACCTGGGCGACCTGGTGCAGCTGCTGCACCTGCGCCGTGCTGAGGAACTGGGCTTCATCGACCAGGATGCAGGCGACGGGCGGCGCGCTGGCCAGGAAATCGGTATCGCTGTCGAACAGGTCGACCTGGCGCTGCGGGCCCAGGCGCGAGGTGATCAGGCCGACGCCGTAGCGGTTGTCGATGGCCGCCGTGTAGAGCTTGACCTGCTGGCCCTGCTCTTCGTAATTGTGGGCGACCTGCAGCAGGGCGGTCGATTTGCCGGCGTTCATCGCCGAGTACCTGAAATAGAGTTTTGCCACGGCCCTGCCCTGAAACGAATCGATACGAATATACGAATAATTACCGGATTATAACAAGCAGGACTGTCCCGACACCAGCCTCCGGGCCCGTTCAGCCGGCATGCAGCGTGGCCGGATTGCCGGCCACGCGCCCGCCCGCCGGCACGTCGCGGGTCACCACGCTGCCGGCACCGATCACGGCGTCGTCGCCGATCGTGACGCCCGGCAGGATGATGGCGCCGCCGCCGATCCAGACGTTGCTGCCGATCGTGACCGGCCGGCCGGATTCCAGGCCGCTGCGGCGCTGGTGGGAGTCGAGCGGATGCTCGGCGGTGTAGATCTGGACCGCCGGGCCGATGCGGGTGTCGTCGCCGATGCCGACGCGGGCGACGTCGAGGATGATGCAGTTGAAATTGATGAAGACCCGGTTGCCGATGCGGATGTTCCAGCCATAGTCGCAATGGAAGGGAGGACGCACGATGCTGCCCTCGCCCACCGCGGCGAGGCGCTCGGCCAGCAGGCTGCGCCAGCTAGGCGCCGGCTGGCCCAGCGCCGCATTGTAGCGCGCCAGCCAGGCGCTAGTGAGGGCCTGTTCCGCCACCAGTTCGGGATCGCTGGCGTGGTAGGGCTGGCCCTCCAGCATCTTGTGGCGTTCGCTCATCTTCATGCGCTTATCTTGCGGATTACTGGCCCGGGTGGTACTTGCGCTCCAGGTGCTTTTCGATGTCTTCCTTGTAGAACAGCACGTCCTTGAACTCGCCGCGGCTGTACATCTCGGCCTGGTCGGCGAAGTGCTTCGAGGCCGGGTTGTTGCTGTTGCCGCCTGCAAGGATACTCTTGGCGCGCACGCGCGGGCCGAATTCCACCACCGCGACGAAGCTGTTGCCGCGGTCGCCGTAGATGCGCCTGGTCTTCTGCTTGGCCACCATGCCGAACGAAGCCAGCGAACCCCAGTTGGCCGAGGCGAAGCCGACCGGCCAGCTCGGCTTGCTGTCGTCGTACTGCTGGTCGATGTCGCCGCTGATACGCTGGAAGCGGTTGATCTCGCCCCAGGGGGTCTGCCAGGTGCCGAAGTCGGCAGTGAGCTTGCCGGAGGCCCGCTGCAGCGAGGCAAGGCGCTCGTCCGCGTTCAGTTTGTGCGTGATGAAGTCGACCGTCGGCGTGCCCTCGGCGCGGGCGCGCGGCGCGTGCTGGGCCACCATGTCCTGGCCCCAGTAGATCGCCAGCGAGGTCGGCTTCGAATCGACGCCGAAACGCAGGTCCCAGCCGCGCAGGCTGGCCACCTGGGCCGAAAGAAGCGCCTTGCGCGGGTCGTTCGCTGCCAGGGCGTCGTAATCCTTCAGCAGCTGGGGCACCAGCGGTTCGAAGGCGGTCAGGTGGCTGTCGTAGGCGGCGGCGATCAGGCTGTCGAGGGTGAAGTCCTTGGCGTCCTTGAGCACGCGCTCGGCATGGCGGCCGCGCGCGTTTTCCGGCAGCGACCACATGTAGTCGGGCCAGTCCTGGCGCTTCGGGCTGCTCGCGCCGGAAGCGCTGAACGGCCAGTTGTTGGTGTTCGAGATGTAGCCGCTGGCCGGGTTGAACAGGGTAATGGTTTCCTTGATGGCGTGCAGGCCCTGCCATTCGGTGGCGGAAGTGCTGCCGTCCACCGGGCGGCTCCAGTCGAAGCGCGGGTCGCGTTTCGGGATGAAGTTGCCGTGGAAGTAGGCGATGTTCCCCTTCGCATCCGCGTACACGGTGTTGTTCGAGGAATTGGTGCGCAGCTCCATCGCCTTGTAGAAGGCATCGTAGTCGCGCGCCTTGGTGCGCGTGTACGACTGGGTAAGGGCCTTGAGCGGCTCATCCATCATCCTGACGGCCACCCACTTGCCGCCCTCCTCGCGCACGATCGGGCCGTGGTGGGTGAAATAGGCGGTCACGTTCTTGCTGGCCATGGCGCCGGATGGGGTCCTGTAGGGCAGCGTGATCTGCCTTGCCTGTACCGGGCGCTGTTCACTTCCATACTGATAGAAGTATTTACCGCCCTTCTCGACCACGGTCTCCAGGTATTCGTCGATGACGTCGCCGCCGCCCGAGGTGTGCATCCAGCCGGCCTTGTCGTTGAAGCCCTGGTAGATGAAGAACTGGCCCCAGGTCACGGCGCCGTAGGCATTCAGGCCCTCTTCGCTGACCATGTGCACTTCGGGGCGGAAGTAGAAGGAGGTGTGCGGGTTGATCAGGAGCAGCGCATTGCCCGTCTTTGACAGCTTGGGGGCGATGGCAAAGCCGTTGGAGCCGCGCGGTTCGGCGTCGAAGGCATTCTCCAGCGCCGCCACTTTTTGCGCCACATTGCGCTTGCCGTAGAAGCGCTCCAGGTCCTTCAGGTCGATCGATTCGATGTCGCCGCCGATGCTGCCTTCGCTGAAGCTCAGCGCCATCCAGGGCTCGAAGCGGGTGATCAGCTTCGGCTTCACTTCCGGGTGCGTGTGCAGGTAGTAGTTCAGGCCGTCGGCGAATGCATTCATCAGCTCCTTCAGCCAGGCCGGGCTGGCCGCGTACTTGGCCTGCATGTCGCTCGGCTGGATATACATTTTCATGCGCAGGTCGCGCCAGACTTCCTTCTCGCCCTCGACCTCGGCCAGGCGGCCCATCGCATTGATGTAGTTGAGTTCGACGCGGTTGAAATCGTCCTCGGCCTGGGCGTACAGCAGGCCGAACACCGCGTCGGCGTCGCTTTTGCCGAACACGTGGGGGATGCCCCACTTGTCGCGCATGATGGTCACCCGCGCCGCCGTCTTTTTCCAGCGCGCCAGCTCGGCGCTGCTTGCGGCCTGTTTCTCGGCCGGTGCGGCCGCCGGCGCGGCGAACGCCGGAACGGCCGCGCCGAGGGCACAGGCCAGGATCGTCGGCAGCATGGTGCGGGTGGTGGTCATGCGTGGTCTCCTTGTTATGGTTTTATTGTGTGGCGCCGGCGTGGATCAGGCGCTGCTTGAGCACTTCGTTCTCGGTCAGCAAGGTCGCCACGCGATCCTTCAGCGAAGCGATCTCGGCGCGTGCGGCGGCCAATTCGTCGGCCGGGTCGCTCGGCACGGTCTCTTTCTTCGGGCGCGTCGCCATCTTCTGCTCGCGCACCTGGCGCGCGGCCTGCTGCAGCTCCTTGCGTCCGCCCGCGACGGCCGCCTTCTGCGCCTCCTCCGGCAGCTGCGCCACGTTGGCGGCGGCGTTGATCGAGATGGTGCCGGTGCGCACGGCTTCGCGCAGTTCGGGCGTCGCGGCTTTCTGGATGCGCTCGATCTGGCTGATGGTATTGGCCGACACGCGCGCGGCCTTGGCCACTTCCTCGCGGGTGTTCCAGGGCGGCGGCGGACGCGAATCCATGTCGTCGGCTTCGGGCTTGGGCGGCTCTTTCGCCATCTCTTCCGCCATGCGGGAGGTGACGATCTCTTTCTTCTTGAGCGCCAGCACGCCGCGCTGGAAGTCCGACACGCTGCGGCGCGCCAGGTGGTTGTCGATCATCCACAGCATCACGTCGTCGATCGACGCGAAGTTGTTGTTGTGGACGGTACGGAAAGGGATGCCGTGCTTCTGGCAGATCTCGTAGCGGTTGTGGCCGTCGATCAGGGTGTCGCGCCACAGTACCAGCGCATCGCGGCAACCCTCGGCCAGCAGGCTGCGCTCGAGCGCGGCATATTCGATGTCGGTCAGCGGGTCGACGAAGGCACGCAGTTCGTCATTGATAATGATGTTCAATTCTTGTCCTCTTGCAGCGGCGGCAACGGGTAAAACCGCCGTCCGGCATGCTACACCATCCCGGCGGGACGACCAATGGATGAGTAAGCGGAATCGGTCCGCAGCGTTCTAGCTAAGTTCCCGAAGTATCCACCTTGCATGACATGGCTCAGCTATTACGCTGCGCTGGCGCACCGCCTTGTTATCAAAAAGGTATGTACTGATTATTAAGCTTGCCTAATTAGTCATTGCCGGTTAGCAGCAAGTTTCCGATCGAGCCGTCATTGCGAGGAGTTGGATATGCGAAATCGTTGCGTGCCCCTGTATCGCCGCCTGGCCAGGATTGCCACCGCCTGCCTGTTTGTCGCCCCCGCCCTGGTCGCTTGCGCGACGGGCAGCCCGCCTTCCCGCGCGCCGCAGGAGATCGCGGGCGCGGCTGTCCCTTCCGCGGAAGAGCGGATCGAACGGCTCGACAAGAACGCCATGCAGGCTGCCGTGGCCGACGGCCTCAGCACCGGCCTCGCACTGTCGTCCGGCGCGCTGGAAATGAATCCCCTGGTGCCGACCTCGCCGGTGGGGATCATCGTGCTGACCGGCGCCAAGATCGGGCTGGTGAAGTACGCCGACCGCCTGCCGGAAGACGAGAAGCGGATGCTCATCAAGAGTTCGAGTTCGCTGTGGACGGGCGCCGCCGTCAACAACCTGATGGTCTTGCTGTCCGCGCCCTCGCCGGTCGCGATCGCCGCCGGGCTGGTGGCCGGGGTGCTGTGGTGGCAGCACAGTGCGCGTGTGTATGAACGGGCGAATCGGGAGATTGCGGCGCGCCGCGAAACGCCTGCGCCGCAAGCGGCGCCGCGCCAGGTGGCGGCGGTGTCGGTCGCGCCCTAGTTCACGCATGAACGAAGGGAGCTGGTGCGGGCAGCCGGAATCGAACCGGCACGCCTTGCGGCGGCAGATTTTAAGTCTGATGCGTCTACCAATTTCGCCATGCCCGCGCCGGCGGGGATTGTACTACGTGCCGCAGCGACAGTGTTAGTAGTTGAGCTACCCGGTGCGGACACGTCCCGGTCGGCGAACAAAAAAAATGCCGCTGTCCGTCAAGGACAGCGGCAAAGAACTCAGTCAACACTGAGCTGGAGACACGCGGAGAGGTGGAACTATCCACCAGAGAACGTAACCAACATAAGCCCGCTATTCGGACCTACAAGCGCCGGTTTTTCCCGCGTGTTTGTCAGCGTGTTCGCACAAAGCTGCAGCAAAGCATCAATAGATGGACTCGTAGGCTACCGCCAGGCAGACCAGTCCCACGAAGAACAGCAGGCCGTAGACGAAGATGCGCATCGAGGTCGCCAGCTCGGCGACGGCGCGGTCGGCCTTGCTGTTCAGTTTTCCTTTGCGCCGCGCCCCGTTGAGCAGCAGCGAAACGAAGACGAACAGGCTCGCGAGGATCAGGACGAATTTCATGCGGGCCTAGGTGCGGGCAACGACCAGCGCCAGCGCCACCAGCGCCAGGATCGACGACACGCCGGTCGCCACGCTCAGCCACAGCATGCGGTTGCGCGCCGCGTCCATCTTGGCGATCAGCTGGGCGTTCTGGTCGGCCATGTTGGCGATGATCTCGGAAGCCTGCAGCATCTGGGTACGCAGCTCGGCCAGGCTCATTTCGTTGCGCTCGACGCGCATGACCAGCGTGCCGAAATAGTCTTCCTGGGGCTCTTCGCCCATCATCGGCTCCGGGGTAATGCCGGCCGCGCCGCCGGACTTGCGCGCCACCGTGTCCCACAGCCTGCGCGCACCGGTCGCCACTTGCGGCGCCGCGTTGATCACCTCGCTCCACGGGACGGTCTTCAGGACGCTCCACCAGCCACTAGCCATACAGTTTCTCCTCATATTCAGTCTAGCCGGGAGCATACCACCCTGCATGGCAAGCACACGAGCTCATCCGATCTCTACCGTGCCGCGCACGGCGCAGGCCTGCGCTACCATGGAAGCATGTGTGGACGATTTGACCAGAGCCAGACGGCTCGCTACTACGCCGGCGTGTTCGGCTGGACGGACGCGGTCTACGACAGCGAGTCCACCCCTGCCTGGAACGTCTCGCCCGGCAGCTACCGCCCGGTCATGCACCTGCAGGACGGCGAGCGCCGCATCGACGACGTGTTCTGGAGCTACCGCGCGCGCTGGGCCGAAGGCAAGCTACCGATCATGGTCAACGCGCGCATGGACAAGCTTACCAACCGCTACTGGAAGCCCCTGCTCAAGAAGGGCCGCGCGATCGTGCCGGCCGAGGGCTGGTACGAGTGGACCGGCGAAAAGGGCAAGAAGCAGCCCTGGCACATCCACCGCAAGGACCGCGCCCCGCTGTTCCTGCTGGCGCTGGCCAACTTCGGCAGCTTCACCGAGAACCGGGCCGAGGCCGGCTTCGTGCTGGTCACCGATGCCGCCGACGAGGGCATGCTCGACATCCACGACCGCCGCCCGGTGGTGCTGGACGCGGCCGATGCCGAGCTGTGGCTGAACCCCGACCTGTCGCCCGAAGAAGCCCTGGACCTGGCGCGCCGCGCCGCCCTGCCCGTCGACGCCTTCGAATGGTACAAGGTGACCAACGCGGTCAACCGCCCGGGCGCGCAGGACCCGCAGATGGCCCTGCCCCTGGCCGAATGAATTTTTACCACACAGTAAAAAAACCGCAGGCTGGCAGCGGTAGGCCCTCTATCTCGAAGAAATATCCTCAACGAACTCAACCACTTGCATGAGCTAGATCGAACTTGTACACGCAACCAAAGCTCGGTTCGGAAGGTCTTAAAGACTGGATACCAACTCTGAGGACGTGTTAAATGGGCGAGTACATGCAAGTGCGGGCCATGCTGCAAGAAGGCGAGGCCTATGCGGGACTAATCCTGGGCAAGGAAGAAGATCCCGATTACCACCTGGTGCTGTTGCCGGGCGAGGCGGTCGACGTCAGCTGGCCGAGCGCCGTCGACTGGGCGCGCGGACAGGGCGGCGTGCTGCCGACGCGGCGCGAACTGGCGCTACTGTTCGCCAACCAGCGCGAAGCCTTCGAGCGCAACTGGTACTGGTCGAGCGAACCGCACGAAACGCGCACCCAGCTGGTCTGGGGGCAAAACTTTGCCAGCGGTATCCAGACCATCTACGGCCGCCCCTACCGCGGCCACGCGCGCGCGATCAGGCGCATTGCCGTGCCCTGAACGCCGGCACGGCGGCCGGACCATAGCCTGGCAGGCGCCCCGTTGCGAACGGGGCGGCGCCTGCCATCAACGTTCGGGAACGTTCGCGCGGCCGATCGGCTGTTCGATATTGGCCAGGAACCAGCTGGTGGCCGCCATCACCGCCACGTGGCGGCGTAGGTGGTCGGGGTCGACCTTGTCCAGCGTATCGGCCGGGGTGTGGTGGTAGTCGAAATAGCTGGACGTGTCGATCAGCGGCGCGAAGCTCGGCACGCCGGTACGTTCCAGGAAGGACAGGTCGCCGGTCAAGAGCGCGTCTTCGCGGCGGAAGATGCCCGCGCCGATCGGCTGCAGCGCCGCCTGCAGCGGTGCGAACAGCTTGCTCGAGCTCGCCGGCACGCTGGCGCGCAGGCCGAAGGGACGGCCGGCGCCATTGTCGCTTTCGATCGCGCCGATGTGTTTCTCGGTGTTGGCCTGCTCGGCGGCCGTGTAGGCACGCGCACCGCGCATCCCGTTCTCCTCGTTCATCCAGGCGATCACGCGGATGGTGCGGCGTGGGCGGAAGTCGAGCTTCTTCAGGGTGTCGAGCACGGCCATCGCACTGGCGACGCCGGCCGCATCGTCATGCGCGCCCGGAGACAGATCCCAGGAATCCAGGTGGCCCGACACGATCACGATCTCGTCCGGCTTTTCAAGACCCGGCAAGTCGGCAATCACATTGAAACTGTCGGCGTCCGGCAGGGTCTTGGGCGTGAGCACCAGCTTCATGCTGAGCGGGCCGCGCTTGGCCAGGCGCCCCATCAGCATGGCGTCCTCGGCCGTCACGGCCGCGGCCGGAATGCGTGCATTGTCCTGCAGCGCGGTCGAGCCGGTGTGCGGCAGGCGATAGTTGGCGCCGCCCACCGAGCGCACCAGCGCCGCCACCGCGCCCAGCTCGGCCGCCATCGGCGGGCCGCTGCGCCGAAAAGCCGATGCCTGGCCATAGGCCTGGCCGGCCAGGCCGCGGTCGGCCTGGTGCTGGTCGAAGCTGGCGTCGAACAGCACGATCTTGCCTTTCACTTCAGCGCTGCGCGCTTTCAGTTCGTCGAAGCTCTTCACCACCATCACGGGCGCAATCAAGCCGCTGGCCGGGGTCGCGCCGGAGCCGCCCAGTGCGGTCAGCACCACGCGCTGGGTAATGCCCTGCGGGCGGCCGGCGTACTCGACGATCTCCCCGGTTTCCACGCCGCGCACCCAGTGCGGCACCTTGACCGGCTGCAGGGTCACCCTGGCGCCGAGCTTGCGCATCGCTTCGGCCACCTGGGTCACGGCCGCCGCCGCTCCCGGCGAGCCGGACAGGCGCGGGCCGATCAGGTCGGTCATGTCCGCCATCCGTTCCCAGGCGTAATCGCTCTGCATCGCCGTGTCGCGGATCTTCGCGAGCGCGGCAGGATCATTGCCGGGGCTGGCTGCCAGGACTGCCGGGCTCAACAGCACGGTGGCAAGCATAGCGACATGCGCGCTCAGGACAGGGAAACTGCGGATGCTGCGGTTCATGCGTCGAATCCTTCTTCAGTTCAAGAGAATTCAACGATAGCGCATCCGGATAGTTTTTGGTAAGAAATGTTGACGTCTTTACACCGCCGGAACCAGACGCACCAGCGTGATTTCCGAAGGAGCGCCGAAGCGCTTCGGCGGCCCCCAGTAACCGGTGCCGCGGCTGATGTACACCCACATGTCGCGCACCCGGTGCAGCCCGGCAACAAAGGGCTGTTGCAGCGGCACGAACAAATTCCACGGGAAGAACTGGCCACCGTGGGTATGCCCGGACAGCTGCAGGTGAAAGCCCGCCTCGGCTGCGGCTAGCGCGCTACGCGGCTGGTGCGCCAGCAGGATGCGCACGTCGGCCTGCTCGAGGGCGCTGCCTGCGGCCGCGCGCGGGTCGCTCTTGTGGCCCGGGTTGAAATGGTGGGCCGTGTAGTCGGGCATGCCGGCGATCATGAGGGTGGCGTCGTCGCGGCGCCGGATCACGTGCTGGTTCAGCAGCACGGTCACGCCCAGCCGTCGCACTTCGGCGATCCACTCCTCCGCCCCGGAATAGTATTCATGGTTGCCGGTCACGAAAAACACCCCGTCGGGCGCCGCCAGGCGCGCCAGCGGCTGGGTATGCAGGCCCAGGCGGTGCACGCTGCCGTCCACCAGGTCGCCCGTGATGGCGATGGCGTCGGCGCCCAGCTTGTTGACCCGGTTGACGATCGCATTCAGGTAGGCACGCTTGATGGTCGGGCCGACGTGGATGTCCGAGACCTGGGCGATGGCATAGCCGTGCAGGCTGGGCGGCAGATTGGCGATCGGCACCTCGACCCGCTTCACCCGGGCCAGCCGGCGCGCATTGACGAAGCCGAGCGCGGTCACGGCCAGCGCCACCAGCGGCACCGCGGCGGCGCTGCCGCGAACGAGTTCCGGATCGAGCTCGCCAAACAGGCGCAACGCCAGCAGCACCAGGTCGCGCGCCAGGGTCGTCACCAGCAGCGAGGAAAAGAAGCCCATCGACATCAGGCCCAGCCAGGCAACGAGCTCCGACCAGCGGCGCCGGCGCAGCGAGGCCGACATCAGCCCGACCGGCACCAGCACGGTCAACACGACCAGCAGCAGCACGCCGGCCACATTGAACGGCAGCCCCAGCGCCAGGTCCGGCAACAGGCGCATGCCGATGTATACCTGCAGCAAGACCAGCAGGGACAGGATGGTGGCGAAAGATCGATTCACAGGGGACCCGGGGCGGTAAACGGTAACAAATGTTAGATGGGGCGGGCCCGTCCCTCTGCAAGTGCCGGTAGGGATGTTACTGCTGGATCAGCGTTTGTAATAATCTGTATTAACGGATGGCAGCATGAGTCCGCAGGTCTATAGTTCGTTCCATGCCTGGCGTTGTTCGATCATCCTGATCACCGCAGGGGCAAAAGGAAAAACCATGTTGAAATCTAAAATTGTTGGTGCGGTGGTCCTGGCCGCGGTTGCCGTCTCCCCAGCGGCAATGGCGGACGACCGTGGTGTGAATACTGCTATCGGCGCCGTGGTGGGCGCGGCAATCGGCCACAGTGCCGGCGGCGGCAGCGGCGCCCTGGTGGGCGGCGTGCTCGGCGCGGCGGTGGGCAACTCGATCTCGACCCACGACGATCGCCGTTATCGCGACAACCGTTACTACGACAACCGCGGTTATGGTTATGGCTACGTCCAGCCGCGCCCGGTGTACGTGCAACCGCGTCCGGTGTACGTGCAGCCCCGTCCGGTCTACGTGCAGCCGCGCCCGGTGTATGTCCAGCCGCGCCCGGTCTACGTCGAGCGCCGTGACTACGACCGTCGTGACCGCCGCGACTGGGATCGCCATGATCGACGCGACTGGGACCGCGGTGACCGCTGGGATCGTCGCTAATCAACCCAAACCGCGCGCTGCGCGGTTTTTTTTCGCCCGTCCCTTCCTTCGTTTTCCCACTCCCCCCGCTTGAGCACCGTGAGGGCGCACGGCGCCAGTCGCGAAAGGCGGGGGCATGATCCAGCAAGGCACAATCGTTCAACTGGCGCAGGGCCAGTACCGCCTGGCCGAGGCGCTCGGCGGCTCGGCCTACGGCGTGGTGTGGCGCGCCGATGCGCCGGGCGGCAGCGTCGCCCTCAAGCTGGTCAACAGCGCGCAGATGGCGCGCGCGCCCGTCGAATTGCGCCACCACTGGATCGACGCGGCCCGCACCGAGCAGGCCTTTCTGTCCCGGCTGGCGCCCTGGGATGGACGCCACATCGTGCGCCTGCTCGACAGCGGCAGCGTCGAGGGCCTGCCGGCGATGGCGCTCGAACTGCTGGACGGCGACCTGGCCACCCATATCAAGCTGCTGCGTTCCACCGGGCGCATGCCCGGCCCCCGGCAGGCGCTCGACTGGCTCGGCCAGGTCAACCAGGCGCTGGCCAAGGTGCACGCGGCCGGTTTTCGCTACCTCGACCTCAAGCCCGGCAACCTGCTGCTCGAGCGCCGCAGCGGGAACCTGAAGCTGGCCGACTTCGGCACCTGCCGCGCGCTGTGCGCGGCGCCCACCCAGGCCTACCTTGGTACCGCCAGCTGGCAGGCGCCGGAACAGTTCTTCCCGCAGGCCGGCGACGGATACCTGACCGATCCGCGCAGCGACTATTTCGCGCTGGGCGCCCTGCTCTACTGGCTGGTGTGCGGCCGCATGCTGCGTTACGGCGCCGCCTGCGCCCAGGCCTACGCGGCGCATGGGCGCGACGGCGCCGCCATGCTGCGCCGCGCGTACGCGGGCATTCCCCCGACCCTGCTGCCGGACGAGGCGGCCGGCTTCGCCCACGCCTTCGGCCCGGCGCGGGCGCAGGCCGACGCCCTCCTGCGCGCCCTGCTCGCGCCCACCGTTAGCGAGCGCCCCGCTCACGCGCTGGAGATCAGCCGGATGCTGCATGCGGTCCGCAGCGCCATGTCGCAGCCGGCCTTGGCGAGGGCGGCATGAGGCCGCGCCTGGCGCTCGCCGCGCTCGCCCTGGCCGGCGTGTGCGCCCTGCAGCTCTTCGCGATGCTGCTGGCGCCGCCGCGCTACCTGCCGCACACGGTTACGGTACGGCTTGCGCCGGGCGAATCGCTCGCGCTCGGCCGCGCCGAACTGGCCGCGCCGCGCGCCGCGAGCCGGCAGTTCTCGGTGCGGCGCGATGCGGGCGGGCGTTGGTGGCTGCGCAATGACGACCCGGCGCAGGCCGCGGTACTGGTGCGCGGCGCGGAACGCCTGCATAGCGGCAGCCTCCCGCTGGCCGCCGGCCAGCGCCTGCAGGCCGGCGCGGCGCTCTTCGAGATCGTCGCGGCGGACGCAGGCCGCACGGTCCTGCGCGACGGCCGCCACACCTGGGACTACGACGGCGCCCTCCTGCTGCGCGACGGCGAAGTCCAGCCGGCCTGCCCGGACGCCAGCCTGGCGGCGCGCCTGGCCGGACTGTGGAACCGGGTCGCGCCAGGCTTTTTCGCGCTGAGTCGTCCGCTCGCCTTCGGCGGCAATCTGTTTTGCGGCAACCGGCTCGCCGTGCCCGGCCTGGACAGCGGCAGGCTCACGCTGGCGCGCGACGCCGCGCGCAGGCAGGTACTGAACGTGCACGGTGCGCAGCCAATCCTGTTGCACGACGGGGGACACTGGCTCGACGTCGCCCGGCGCGAGCACCTGCTGGACGGCGTGGAGGCGATCGCGGTCGGCCGCACCCGCTTCGCGCTGTCGGCGCGCGGGGACAGCCTGCGCCTGGAGCCCGCACGCGAGGTCGAACTGTTCGCCGAGCCGAAGACGATCCTGCCGGCCGGCGTCGCATGGAGCTGGGGCGAGCGCTCGCTGTGGCGCTTCGCGCCGCCGTCCACGCTGGCGTGGTGCGCCGCGCTCGGCGTGTTCCTGCTGGCCGCGGCCGCCGGCCTGCGCAGCGCAAGCCCGGCCCCCAAGCCCGCGGGGTGGGCGAAGCTCGCCTTGTCCTGCGCCATCCCCGCCTGTGCGGTGCTGCTGCTGGCGATGCAGCGCCTCGGGGCGGCGCCCGGCACCGGCTGGGCGCTGCTGCTGGCCTGGGCCGCGCTGTGGCACGCGCTGCTGTGGTCGCGGCGCCTGCCGCTGCTCGGGGCGGTGGCCGTGCTGCTGCTCGGCGCCGGCCTGCTGGTGCAGCTGGAACTGGGACTGGGCGCGCGCGACAGCGCCTGGCTGCGCCACGTGGAAACCAGCTGCGTGCTGCTCGGCGCCGGACTGCCGCTCGGCTTGCTGCTGCTGGACGGCGTGGCGCGCGGCACGCTGTCGCGCATGGCGACCGAATGGCTGCTGTTCGCGCTGGCGCTCGGGGCCCTGGCCGGGCTGGTGCTGCAGGTCGCCTTCGGCAACGAGACCGGCGTGTTCGAGGTGCAGCCGGTCGAATTCGCCAAGCTGGCCCTGGCCGCACTGAGCGCCCATTGCCTGGCGCTGGCAACCGGGGCGGGCAGCGAAGTTCGCAGCTGGCGCGGCTGGCTGCGCATGCTGGCGCCGATCCTGCTGTTCGTGCTGCTCGTGGCGGTGGCGCTGGTCCAGGTGGACGACTATTCTCCGCTGATCCTGCTGCTGGTGTGGGGGGCGGTGAGCTTCCTGGCCTGGTGCCTCGCCACCGGCCGCCGGCTGCAGGCCGCGCTCACGGGCGGGCTGTGCTGCGCACTGCTGGGCGCTGCGCTGGTCCTGCAATCGGTGGGGCCCGGCTTGACCGGCGGCTTCTATGCCGAACGCTTCCAGGTCTGGGCCGATCCGGCCGCCCACCCGCACACCGGCCAGCAGATGCTGCTCGGCGCCCGCGCCGTCGCCGGCGGCGGCTGGCTCGGTGCGGATGGTCTGCTCGGCCTGGCTTCGCTCGGCCAGGCCGGCGGCGACGCGCTGCGCATCCCGGCGGTGCAGGACGACTTCGCGCCTTCCTTCCTGCTCAACCGCCACGGCCTGCTGGGCGGCCTGCTGCTGTGGGCGCTGCAGGCCGCGCTGCTCGGCTGCCTGCTGCACGCGGCGGTCGCAGCGTGGCAGGGCGCCCTGGCGGCCGGCGACTTCCGCCGCGCCTGGCTCGGGCGTTTCCAGTGCTTCCTGCTGGCCGGCGGCGCGGCCTTCCTGGGCGGGCATTTCCTGCTGTCCTGGGGCACCAACCTGGCGCTGTTTCCCATCATGGGCCAGCCGATGAGCTTTCTCTCGAGCGGCGGCTCGCACCTGCTGTTTTTCATCTGCCCCCTGCTAGCGTTCGGCGTGGCGAGCGTTCAATCTTTCGAGGAGAATCCAACATGCCGGTCTACGTCCAACACGAAGTCCTAGCCAGGGTCGACGATGTCTTCAATGCCGAGGCGTTGTGGCAGGCCCCGGGCCTGGCGCTGTTCTCGCGCCGCCCGCTGCTGCGCGACCTGCTGGAGCGCTCGCCGCGCGAACAGCGCGGGCGCGCCGCCACCCGCTGCTTCTCCCACGTCACGCTGATGCTGCCGCAGGACGAGGTCGACGACGACCGCCACCTGACCCGCGGCGCGCGCGTGCGCGACCTGGCGCAATCGCTGGCGGCCCTGCACCAGAAGGATTTCGGCGACCTGCTCGGGGGCGACGAGGTGCGCTACCACGTGGTCGGCAACGATGCCGTCGCCAGCGGCGAGGTCAAGGTGAAGTTCGGCCACGCGGTCTACCTGCCGGCCCCGGGCGAACAGCTGCTGTACACGGTGACGGCCTCGCGCGACAGCGCCATCTGGCAGCCAGTGTGCGCGGTGTACCCGAACCAGCGCCTGACCGTGGTCGGCCAGGACGAGGCCAATGCCACCTTCGCGGTGCCCGGCTGGCCCTTCGGTGCGGAAGGTGGCATCCTCCTGATCAACGACGGCGCCGACAGCGAGATGGAAGTGCAGGTGCGCCCCAAGGACACGCTCGACTGCCGCTTCGACGCGGCCGGCGGCTACTACGTCATCCGCAGGAAGGCAAATGGCGACGGCGCCGGCCAGCGCCTGCTCCTGAAAATCAGCCGAGCAGGCACGCCGGAACGGGCCAACCCGGCAAAGGCGCCGAGCGCCGTGCTAGCGCGCGCGCCCGCGGTATGGAAGCCGCGCGAGGCCAGCATTGCCGAGAACGAGATGACGGCGATGCCGCTCGCCGCCCCGCACGCGCTGGAAAACGACGCGACCTACGCCCCGGTCGCGCGGCACCGCATCACGCTCGCCGCGCTGGCGCTGCCGCGCCTGAGCCGCTACCGCGACACCGGCGCCGCCGCGCTCGAGATCGGCCTGGGCAGCAGCCTCGCGCCGGTCGCGCCCGGCAAGGACAGCCTGATCCGCTTCCTGGTGGACGATGCCGACGACGTGCACGCCATCACCGCGGCCGGACGCCAGCGCGTCAAGGTGCCCTCGCAGTTCGCGCCGCTCGATGGCGCCAGCCTGCGGCTGCACGCGGTGGCGCCCGGCATGGCGGACCGCTACGCGGCCCTGCTCGCGCTGCCGCAGGGCCCCGAGCAGCCGGCGGCGGCCGGCACCCGCCTGGTGTTCGGACGCGGCATGCCGGCGCTGGCCGGGCTGCGGGTGCTCGACGGCCCGGCCTTCCTGCGCCACCTCGATGGCAGCGCGGCCGCCAGCGCCGACCGCCTCGGCCTGTCGCGCAATGCCTTCAGCTGGGAAGCCACCGGCGCAGGCTTGCGCATCGTGCGCCTGTCCGAGACCCAGGCGCTGTTCCACCTCGATGCGGACCTGAAGCTGGTGGCGCCGATCACGCAGGCCACGCAGGAGCAGCCCTACCTGCTGCCCTCCGGCCACCACCTGGTGGCCGGCCACTACGTGCTGCGCTTCGACGCTTGAGTCCAGCCATGCCGTCCGCGACCACCATCGCCGCCTATTGCGCCGGCCTGCTGCTGACGCTGTGCCTGGCCGCCTGGCTGACCCCGCGCGCATGGTGGCGCCGTGCGAACGCGCGCGCCCTGGCGGTGCTGGTGTGCGGCACCGCGCTGCTGGGGGGATTGCTGCATGCGCTCGCCAAGCCGGATGCGGGTCCGCACGCGGCCACGCTGGCGGCGCTGCCCGTGTCCGAGGCGCCGGTGGCGGGTGCGCAGTACCGCGTGCGCGACCACCTCAACCTGCGCGAGCATACCGGCATCAACGCGCGCCGCCTGGCCGTGGTGCCGGCCGGCGCGCGGGTGACGGCGACCGGCCAGCGCCGCGGCGACTGGTGGCAGGTCAGCGCCGTGGTGGATGGCCGCCGCCACGATGGCTGGGCCAGCAGCCTGTGGCTGCGCCGCGCCGACGAGAATTCAGTGGTCTTCTGAGCCGCCAAGCCGCATCGGGTTGAAGTACAGGCCCTTGGCGCACTGGGTCGGCCCGACCCGCACGAAGCCGAAGGCCTCGTACACCGGCACCGCGAAGTTCGAGGAGTTCACCGTGAAGCTGCCGTCGCCGCCCGCCGCGATCGCCGTTTCGCGCGCCGCCTCCCACAAGGCGCGCGCCACGCCGCGCCGGTGCCAGCGCTTGCCGACGAACAGGTGGAACAAATGGCTGCGGTCGCGCACCGCGACGAAACCGGCCAGCTGGCCGTCGATGAGCGCCACGTGATAGACATGGCCCCGCGCCAGGAGGCCGCGCACGCCCATCTCGTTGTTCTCGGCAAGGAAGGTCGCTGCGCCCTCGGGCGGCGATTCGTGCACGATATATTCGCGCGCCAGCTCGCGCAACAACGCCGCCACGGCGGGGATGTCCGTGGCCACTAGCGGTCGGATCAACATGGGTTTCGCGGCAAAGGTGTTTTGGGAATGCCACAATATCACAGAAAACACTTTCCGTACGGCAATTTAATTGACTGTGGGTAGCGAAGCCACCTACACTGGCCAGACCATGCCAGACCCGAGCTCCCCGTCTTCTTCCCCTGTTGGTTCGAGCCTCGTCCACGGCCTGTCGCCCGCCCCGGCCGGCCGCCGCAAGGTGCCGCTAACCCGGCCGCTGCGCCACCCGCGCTACCGCAATCTCTGGCTCGCAAACATGGTCTCGAACATGGGCACCTGGATCCAGACCTTCGCCTCGGCCTGGCTGGTGGCCTCGATCTCGAGCTCGGCCTCGATCACCTCGCTGGTGCAGACCGCAACCTATGTGCCGGTATTCGTGTTCGCCCTGCTGGCGGGGGTCGTGGCGGACGCCGTGCACCGGCCGAAGTTCCTGTTCTACTGCAACCTGTACATGGCGCTGTGCGCCGCCATCATGGCGCTCCTGGCGGGCACCGGGCTGGTGGCCGCCACGCCGGTGCTGCTGCTGACCTTTTGCATCGGCATCGGCACCGCCTTCATCTGGCCGGCCTGGCAAGCCGCCATGTCCGGCCTGGTCGAGCCGGATGAAGTGGAGGCCGCGGCCACCCTCAACAACCTATCCTACAACCTGTCGGCCATCATCGGCCCGGCCGTGGGCGGCGTTCTGTTCGGCTGGATCGGACCGGGCGCGCTGTTCCTGGCCAATGCCCTGTCCTTCGCCGGCCTGCTCGGCGTGTACTGGAGCTGGTGGCGCGAAGACGGGCCGCAGCCGCAGGCGGCCGAGGGCTTCCGCGCGCGCTTCGTGTCGGGCGTCAGGACCGCCTTCGGCTGCGCGCGCTACCGCCGCATCCTGCGCAACGTCTGCACCGTGTTCTTCTCGACCATCGCTTTCGCCAGCCTGTTGCCGGTCTACGTGCGCGAGGTGCTGCGCATGCAGTCCAGCACCTACGGCACCCTGATGGGCTGCCTGGGTGGCGGCGCGGTGCTGGCCGCCTTCTTCCTGCCACAGCTGCGTGCCCGGGTCGACAAGACCGGCGTGCTGGCCGGCGCCATGCTGGTCTACGGCGGCATGCTGCTGGCCATGGCCGCGAGCCGCTCGCTGTTGCTGCTGGCGCCCTTGATCCTGTGCGGCGGCATGGCCTGGTCGGCCACGGTATCGACCCTGAACGCCGCGGCCCAGCTATCCTTCCCGGCCGAGATCCGCGCCCGCACCCTGTCGATCTACCTGTTCGTCATGTCGGGCGGCTACGTGGCGGGCAGCCTGTTTTGGGGCCAAGTGGCCGAACGATGGGGCGTGCGCGCGGCCCTGGGGACCGCCGGGGCCTGCGTGCTGGCCAATGCGCTGGTCCTCGTCACGGGAAGCAGGAAAAACCCGCTCTAATCGCGGCATGAAAGGAGCTTGTTCAGGTGTAAAGTAGCGGAATTGCCTAGCCGATCCGCCTCATGCCCTCATCCGACATCCTGTCCGCCTTCGATTTTGCGCCGCGCTACGACGTGGCCGTGGCCAGCCGCCGCGGCAGCGGCCCGGTGCAGCGCCCCGAAAACCAGGACAATTTCGTCGTCATCGATGGCGCCGGCCAGGCCCATTACCTGCTCGGCCAGGCGCCGCAACAGGCGCAGGTCGGGGCCTGGCCCGCGGGCCACGGCCGGGTGGCGGTGCTGGACGGGATGGGCGGACACGGCCATGGGCGCGAAGCCGCGGAGGCGGTCGCCGCCGGGCTGCTCACGATTCCGGCCTGCCACACGCCGGCCGAGCTGGCGCGCCACCTGGACGCCTTGCACGCCGAACTGCAGCGCCATTTCGCCGTCGACGGCGCCCCCCGCCCCGGCACCACCCTGACGATGCTGGAACTGCCGGCAGCGTCCGCGCCCCTGCTCTACCATGTGGGCGACTCGCGCCTGTACGAGATCGGCCCGGAGCGCGCCGTGCCGCTCACCGTCGACCACGTGCCCGCCACCGCAGCGGCCCTGGCCGGCCGCATCGACGAGGATACTTGGCGCCGCCAGGTGCATGGCGCGCACGCGCCGCAGATCGCGCAGGCCTTCATCCTCGGCAATGCCTTCAGCAAACCGTCGCAGCTCTCGAACCCGCTGTTCGAACTGAGCCCGCTGAACCTGCCGTCCTGGCTGTGCGCCCTGCCGGACCGCCGCGTGCTGCGCCTGCGCGAGGACGCCTGCTACCTGCTGGCCACCGACGGCTTCTGGTCCTGCGCCGCGCCCGACCGCTTCGTGGACCGATGGCCGGACCTGCTGGCCGGTGCGCCCGACGCCGCGACCATGGTCGGCCGCCTGTTCGGCGCGATGGAAAGCGCGCTGCCCGAGGGCCTGCACCCCGATAACCTGACCGCGCTGGTGCTGCGTCCCCTGCCGCTGCCGGCCGGCGGCCACGCGGACGAAACCGCCCTGCCGGACGATGCACGGGATTGAAAAATTCCCAACAGAAAATAATGTTGCTAATCAATGAATGCGGCGCGCCGCTGGGCAGTAAAAGGGCGTAAGCTAGCAATGTTGTCGATTCCGATCGAGTCCGCCATCGTCCCATGAACCGCTGCCGCAATCCCGAGCATCCGCACTGCACCGTCTGGGTCATGCCCGGCGAGCAGCTGTGCGCGCACGGGCACGCCCAGCCGGCTTCCGATGGCGCCGCTTCCGGCAGCGGCCTGCCCGCGAGCTTCGCGGCGATCAGCGCGCTGCGCGCCCAGCGCGTCCCCGACGCGGCCGCAACGCGCACGAGCTGCGGCTTTGGCCGCCCGCAACTGCACATCAGCGGTTTCGACCCGCGCGCGGCCGGCGGGCGCCAGGCCATCAAGCTGGAACTGCGCGGCATGCCGATGGATTGCGCGGCCGAGCTGCGCATGCTGGTGCGCTCCGGCCTGCGCCTGCGCGAAGGCGAAAGCTATGTCTTCCAGCGCACTTCGCGCGGCGACTGGCGCCCGGTGTTACTGGAATTCTCCTCGCGCGGCCTGGAGCACGGCCAGTACCGCATCGACATCGAGCTGCACAGCCGCCACCCGTCTCTCCCCGGAGCGGCGCGCACCTGGACCTGCTCGCCGGTGATCCTGGTGCCGCGCATGGATGCCAGCCTGGGCGAGATCCACCAGACCTTCCTGGCCACCCACAAGAACGTGCGCGTGACCGCCGACGACGCCGGCATCGCACGGGTGCAGGCGCCGGGCGGCGGCAGCCTCGACATCGACGTCACTGCCCGCGACGGCTCGATCGCCCAGCTGGACATCCGCGATCCGCGCGACGGCGGCGGCAAGGTCGACCTGGGCATGTCCACCATCGCCTGGGACGAAGACCTGATCGAGATCGACGTTCCAGTGCAAGCGGCCGGCCATCCCTGCCCTGCCAGCACGGCCTGCCTGGTGCACGCGGAACCGGATTCGAGCGCGCAGCGCCACCTGCGCCTGTTCGCGCTCGACGAATGCGTGCTGGGGCGTTTCGAAGAGATCGATCCGGAAGCCGACCTGCTCTTGATGCACTACGGCGAACACGGCGAGGAGCGTGGCGGCCTGACGCGCCGCCTGTCCGGGCGCCATGCGCTCATCCGCCAGGGCCGGCATGGCTTCGAGATCGAGGACGTGTCGCGCTACGGCCTGCTGCTCGACGGCGTCTGGCCGGGCAAGCACACGCCGACGCCGCTGCGGCTCGGCATGCGCATTGCCCTCACTGCCAGCATCCGTGGCGTGGTCGAACTGGAAGTGAGCGCCCTGCTGCCGCACGGCGTGATCCTGCACCGCGTCGACGCGGGTGCGCAGGCGGAAGCCTTCTGCATCCTCGCCCCCGACACCGATCCGGGCCGGCGCGAGCTCCTGGCTGCGCCGCGCGCCGCTGGCATGCCGCTGCTGTTCCACCGCGACGCTGGCTTCTGGCACCGGGACCAGCTCACGGGCGTGGAGACGCCGCTGTCGCCAGGCGCCAGCCTGGAGCGATTGTCCGGCATGGGCCGGCAGCTGCGCTTCACGGCCCGGCCCTATCCTGAGCTCGCCCAGGAAATGCGCGCGCAGACGCTCCGCGCCGGCGAGCGCCGGCGTGCACAGCCCGCTGCCTGGCTCGGCAGCTGAGCCGCGGCTCAAGCGCCGTGCGGGCGCAGGAGCAGGAAGACCAGCGAGGTACCGGCCAGCAGCGCCGCCTGCAGCGCGAAGACGATGACCGGGATCTTCAGGTGTTCTGGAATTTTCATGGCGCGTCCTCTCAATGGCGTTCAGAGAAAACCCGTACGGGAGCGCCAGTTTACGCCCGCCGCAAACGGCGCTGCGCCCTGTAGCCGCGCGACAATCTAACTCCTGCCCACAAGCCTGCGCCGGCGCACGCTGGTCAGGCGCGTACCGGGGCCGAGTGCCCAGGCCAGAAGTCAGCCTGCACAAAAGCAGCGGCGTGCCACTCACTTGTACCGAGAATGCCAGTCTCGCATCGCTTCTTTTTCTGAATACCCACCTATTTTACTGATAATGAATAGATGAATGAGGACTGCGAGACCGCTGCCAATGCCGCCTCCAAGCACCAAGGTCCAACCCATCCAGTCAGGCACCGGATCGTCCCAGCTGGTTCCAGTAAATACCGAATGCAGCAACAAAGGGGACACCATGCAAAGAATCAGGACGATTAGCGAAAGCAAACCAGCGAGGATTCTGTATTGCTTAAGGCTCAAATTGACTCCTCGGATAGTGAGCACTCCAATTGACCCGCGGCTGCCGCGAAAGACGGCAGTATGCACGTTCAAGCAAGCCTACTCGCGCGGCCCGTCATGCCGCCACGCCGCCGGCCACGCCGGCAGCGGAATGCGCTCCTCGTCCCCCGGCACCGGCACGAAGGCATTCGCTTCCCAGTCGCGCGCTGCCTGCTCGATGCGCTCGCGGCTCGACGATACGAAATTCCAGAAGATGTAGCGGCGCCCGTCCAGCGGCGCGCCGCCGATCAGCACGAAGCGCGCGCCGGTGCTGGACGAGACCCGCACCGGCATGCCCGGCTCCACCATGGCCATCGTGTTGGCCGGGATCGCTTCGCCGTCGACCTCGATGGCGCCCATCGGGGCGTACACGGCGCTCTCCTCCGGCAGGCCGCCGAGGTCGATGGCCGCGCCCGGCGCCAGCTGCACGTCCAGGTACAGCGTGGTGCTGAAGGTCGGCACCGGCGACGTGCGCCCAAAGGCTGTGCCCACCAGCACCCGCACCGTGGCGCCTTCGAACTCGACTTCGGGAATCTGGTCCGCCGGGGTGTGCGAGAAGGCGGCCGGCGCTTCCTCGTGCTCGCGCGGCAGCGCCGCCCACAGCTGCAGGCCGTGGGTGCGGCGCACTCGGTCGAGCAAATCTTCCGGGGTGCGCTCGGAGTGAACGATGCCGCTGCCGGCCGTCATCCAGTTGATCGCGCCGGGCTCGATGCGCTGCTCGGTGCCCAGGCTGTCGCGGTGCATGATGGCGCCCTCGAACAGGTAAGTCACGGTGGCCAGCCCGATGTGCGGGTGCGGGCGCACATCGTGGCGCGCGCCGGGCTCGGCTTCCACCGGGCCCATGTGGTCGAAGAACAGGAAGGGACCGACCGACTGGCGCGCGGCAGCGGGCAGGATGCGCCGGACCTTGAAGCCGCCGCCAAGGTCCTTGTCATGCGATTTGAACAGGTGGGCAATGGACATGACACTCCTCCGATGTGAACGATACGCCTACTGTACACCATCCGCCCGCGCCTGCAGCCCGGCCGGAGGATGGGTCTAGACCAGCTCGCGCAGCACGCGAAAGCCCACGATGTCGTTCGACAGCACGCTGGAAAAACCATTGCGCAGCGCCGAACGCAGGTAACGCGGCGCGTACAGCCAGGAGCCGCCGCGCAGGATGCGGCGCGCCCCGTCGCCGCCCGCTTCCCATGCGCTGCCGTCGAGCGGCGCACCGATGTAGTTGTCGTGGACGACGTCCTGCACCCATTCCCACACGTTGCCGTGCATGTCGTACAGGCCCCAGGGATTGGCGGGGAACATGCCGCATGGGGTGGTGCCGTGGCGGCAGGCGCTGCGCGCGCCGCCGTTGTAGGTGAAGCTGCCGTCGTAGTTGGCCTGGTCGGGACCGATGGTGTCGCCGAAGCTGAAGGCAGTGCGGGTGCCGGCGCGGCAGCAATACTCCCACTCCGCTTCGCTCGGCAGGCGGTAGCGCTGGCCGGTGGCTTGCGACAGCCACCCTAGGTAACGCTGGGCGTCGTGCCAGGTGACGCCGACCACCGGGTGCGCATCGGTCTGCGTGAAGCCTGGCGCCAGCCAGTCCACGTCGCCCTGGGGCTCCCAGCCGGTCGCCTGCACGAACACGCGCCATTCGCCCACCGTGACGGGATAGCGTCCCAGCGCGAAGGGCCGTTCGATGCCGACCCAACGCTGCGGCGTTTCGCGCTCCAGCCAGCGCTGCTGCGCGCCGGCCGCCATCGCGATCTTGCGCTCGTGTTCGTAGGAACCCATCTGGAAGCGGCCGGTCGGGACCAGGACCAGCGAGGGCCCGCTGCCGGCGCCCTCCAGGAAAGGGTCGCACAGTACGCCGTCGCCGTCGGCCACCGGGCTGGCGGGGGTCGGCATGAGCTGCTGCAATTCGCTGGCCGTGCGCGCCGCCTGCAGTTCGCGTGCGCGCTTCTGCTCCGCCAGGTAGGCTGCGGTGGCCTTGGCCTGGGCCGCCTTGCGCTGGGCTTCTTCCTGCGCCAGGCGCGCCTTGGCGGCTTCTTCGTCGCGCTTGGCGAGCAGTTGCTGGCGCAGCGCTTCCTTGCGCGCCGCGCGCGCCTCTTCCTGCTCGGCGCGCTCGCGCCGCTGCTGCTCGCGGCGCTGGCGCTCGACCAGGGCGCGGGCCGCGGCCCTGGCCTGTTCCTCTGCCTGCTGGCGTGCAGCCAGCTCGCGTTCGCGCCGCTCCTGCTCGGCGCGCTCGGCCGCCTCCTTTGCTGCGATTTCCTCCGCCGATGGCCCCGCCGCATTGCGCAGGTTCTCGAGCAATGCGCGCACGGTCGGCGGGCGCGCCGCCGGATCCTGCGCGAAGCCGGCCCGCAGGGCGCCCCACTGGTGCGGCTGCAAGGCCTGCGGCGCCACGCCGGGGTCTGACGGCAGCGCCCCATCGAGCATCCGGTAGATCATCATCGACACCGCGTAGACGTCGAGGCTCGGGGCCGGCTGGCCCTGGCTGCCCGCTTCCGGCGCGCGGTAGCCCGGGGTGCCGGAGGTGGCCGGAGCATCCAGCGGCGCCGCGCCACTGCCGCGCGCGCGCGCCGCGATGCCGAAGTCGAGCAGCTTGACCTCGCCGCGCCTGGTCAGGAACACGTTGCCGGGCTTGATGTCGCGGTGGACCAGGCCATGCTTGTCCCAAGCGTAGTCGAGGGCGGCGGCCACCGGTTCGAGCAGGGCCAGCACGCGCTCGAAGGGCAGCTTGCCCTCGCGCGCCAGCAGGCTGTCGAGGTCCTCGCCCTCGAGGCACTCCATGATCAGGAAAAAGCTGGCGGTGGCCGGATCCTGCGCCCATTCGTAGACGCGCACGATGTGCTCGTGCGCCAGGCGGCGCGCGCGGGTGGCTTCCTGGATCAGCAGTTTGGACTGCAGGGTCGATTGCGTCAGCTGCGGCGGCAGGATCTTCAGCGCCACCTGGGCGCTGTGGCCCAGCTCCGCGTGGGTGGCCAGGTCGGTCGCTTGCCACACCTGGCCCATGCCGCCGTGCGCGATCAGGCGCTCGAGCCGGTAGCGCCGGTTCTGCGGGCCGACTTCCTGGCCGGCCATCAGGCCGATCTCGGTGCCGGGACGCGTCGCTTGCGCAACCGCTTCCTCTGCCGTCGCCTGGGCGGGGAGATAGGCCGCGTCCAGGATCGCGTTCTTGCGCTGGTCGAATTCGGTACGGCTCAGCAAGCCATCCTCGTGCAGGGCACGCAATTCGCGGATCTTGTCGATGGCAGTCTGCATTGCTTCGGTCACGCTGCCATCAATGCGGGATCGCCGCGCCACATGCGGCGCAGAAGCGCTCGCCCTCGCGCGCAGGGTGGCCGTGGGCGCACTGGCGGCTTGCTCCCGTCACGGTCGCCAGCAGGGCGACCTGGTGGCGGCGGTCGCGGTCGACCTCCAGCTCGCGCCGCGCCTGCTCGTCGCGCACCAGCTGCAGCGCTTCCTCGGTCGACAGCTTGCCCGCCTCGGCCAGCCCGGCCAATGCGCCCAGCTGCTCGGCATCCATGTTCGCGTGAACGCGGGTCTTCATGAAGTCGTTCAGCAGCGCCGCGTTCGGCGCTGCGGCCAGGGCCAGCTTGGCCGTGTCGTCCATCGCGGCGAAGGCTTCGAGGCGGCGCAGTTCCAGCGCGTGGCGGCGCTCTTCACCGTCGAGCTGCACGTCCTGCAGCGCGCGCGCCTGGCGCGCATCGAGCTCGATGGTGCGGGCCAGCTTGTCCTGCTGCTGCCCCGTGCGGGTGGACTCGATACGCTGGCGCGCCTGCTCGTCTTCCCATTCCTGCAGGCGCTCGGCCTCGCGCCGATACGCGGCATTCGCCAGCACCAGGCTCTGGTGACGCGCAAGGTGTTCCTGCTCGTCGATCTCGCGGGCACGGCGCGCCGCGTCTTCTTCGCCGGCGCGCAGGCGCACGAGTTCCGCCTGCCGGCGGGCGGCGTCTTCGATGAGCGCGGCCTGATCAAGCTTGTAGCGGATCTGCTGCTGCAGCAGCTGCTGGGAGAAACGCTGACGGGCAATCGCCAGGCTCTGCCGGGCATCCTGCTGGGCCAGCTCGAGTTCGCTGCGCATGCGTACCTGGGCCAGGGCGCGCAGGTGCTGCCATTCCCGGGCCTCATCGAGGCGGCGCGCGCCCTTCTTTTCCAGCTCGTGTTCGAGGTCGAGCAGCACTTCACCGGCGCCGCGCTCCAGCGCCTGCTTGCGCGAGCCGGCATCCAGGATACGGGCATACAGCTCGATCTGGCGTGCACGCACGGCGTGGGCGCGGTCGGCGCCCTGCAGCGACAGCTCGGCGCGCGCGATGGCGTCGTCCTGGCGCAGTTCGCGCTCGCGCTGGCGCACCCGGGCGGCCTGCTCGGCGCGGCGCAGGCGCTGCCATTCCTCGGCGTCGTACAGCTCGTCGAGGTGCTTGGCATGCTCGATCTGCACGTGGCGTTCGTCGGCCGCCAGCCACAGGCTGCCGACCCGGGCGCGGTGGGCGTCGTACTTGTCGTGGCGCAGCTCGACCGTGTCGACCTTCACCGCCGCCAGCCCGTATTCCAACAGCAACAGCTTGAGGCCGCTCTGCAGGCGTTCGTCGAACTGCTCGCGCAGCTCCCGGTTGCCGGCCATCTCGCGGATCGAGCGCGCGCCGACGAATTCCTCGGCCAATTGGCGCACCGGCGCCGCCAGGAGTTCGCGCAGCTGATCGGCGCTGATGGTGCCCGGCAGCGTCATGAAGTGGCGCGCGAAGGCCGGGACATTCTCGATGCGCAGGCTGACCATGAGGCGCGCGCTGACGGCCAGGTGCTCGGCAGTGGCGACGTCGTCGAAACGGAATTCGACAGGCAAGGCGCCAGTGCGGGTGACCAGGATCTCGGCGTGCTGGTCGCGCAGCAGGTGGTTCAGCCGGGTGAAGAAACCTTCGATCTCGTACTCGCCCTGGGGCACTTCGGTGGCCTTGTCACCCTGCAGGATGTAGGCGCGCGCCGTGGCCGGCACGCGCAGGGTCTTCACGAACACGCCCGAGAGTTCGCGCACGCCGAAGAACACGGCAAGTTCGTCCGGGCCGGCGACCCAGCGGTTCTCGCGTAGCACCGGGCTATTGCGCGGCGCGCCCAGGATCAGGCCACAGCCGGCGCAATAGCGCGCGTCGCCGCCCTGCTTGCGCTCGCAGCGCGGGCAACCGGCGCCTTTCACTCCGAACATCTGGAACATATCCGACTCCGTTTCCGTTTCTTCCTGCACAACATCACCCGGCGATTCTAGCGCAGCCGGGCGCGATTCAAATGATCCCGATCCTGTCGACGCAGGCCAGGCTGGCCCCGCGCCCGAGCAGCGCCGCACGCCAGCCCGGCGGCAGCTGCGCTTCCCAGGCCCGCGGCACCAGGATGCGGTCCCCCGGCGCCGCTTCGCGCCCCAGCAGCGCGCACTTCGGCAGCACGCCCTCGACCGTCTCGACCCGCCCCGCGTGCCAGCTTGTCGACTGGCCGGTGGCCAGCACCCGGCCACGCGCCAGGAACTCGCGCCCGCGCGCCATGCGGTCGGCCATGACCAGGGCCAGCTCGAAGGAAGCGCCCTGGAAGCGCTCTTCGCCGAAGCGCACCGTGGTGCGCCATTGCCCCAGGCCGCGGCCGTCGAAGTGGCGGGGAGGGGGCCGCACCGCCGCCCCCCCCCCCCGCCCCGCGGCCTCGACGCCCGGGGCCGCGGCACCCCCCCCCCCCTCGCCCCCCTCCCGCGCGGGGGGCACCCCGGCGTCGACCCCCCACAACCCCTCGCCGGCGCCGCCGCTATACAGCGGAAACCAGGCGCGCGCCCGCGCCCCCCCCGGCGGCGGGGTCGGGATGCCCGGTCAGGG
>NZ_JNNN01000068.1:0-1366 GCF_000735635.1 Massilia sp. LC238
TGAGATAGCCCCTTGATTCACCAGACACAGTCGATGCTGTATCCTTACGGATAGGAATAAGACTGTGAGTATGACTAGGAACAACCAAACCATCGAAGTCGTGACGGTGTCCGAAGAGCGACGCCGCCGCTGGTCAGTGCAGGAAAAGGCTGCGCTGGTCAAGGAAACGTACGAGCCGGGCATGAGCGTATCGCTGGTGGCCCGCAAGCACGGCATCAGTGCCAGCCAGCTGTTCAACTGGCGCAAGCTCGAGCGGGAAGGCGCCCTGGTCGCGGTGCAATCAGGTGAATCGGTCGTGCCGGCGAGCGAGTTGGCAGCGGCACGTGCCCAGATCGCGCAACTGCAGCGCATGCTGGGCAAGAAGACGATGGAGGCGGAGATCCTGCGCGAAGCAGTCGAGCTGGCTCGCGAAAAAAAGTGGATTGCGCGCTCACCCTTATTGGACAAGGACGGGCAGTAAAGCCTGTCTGCGTTGTCCTCGGTGTAGCGCGCTCGCACGTGATTGATCTTCTTGCCCGACCCGCAAACTGGGTCGACAAGCGCACCATCGTCAAGCTCGATCCGGTCGCTGACGCGATGATCGCTGACGCGGTACGCGCCGAGATTACGGCGCTGCCGACTTACGGCTATCGCCGCGCCGGCGCCTTGGTGAACCGTACGCGCAGCCTGATGGGCTTGCGTCCGGTGAACCACAAGCGCCTGTACCGCGTGATGAAGCAGCAGGGTTTGCTGCTGCCGAAATCGCCCAGGCGTAGTGATAGCGGCCGTGCTCACGATGGCAAAGTGATGGTCGAGGAATCGAACCAGCGCTGGTGCTCGGACGGCTTCGAGATCGCCTGCGACAACGGCGAGGTGGTGACCGGCGTGTTCATGAAGGACTGCTGCGACCGCGAGATCATCGCCTGGCGTGCCTGGATCGGCCGAGGCCTGCCTGGTGAACCGGTGCGCGACATGATGATCGAGGCCGTGGAGACGCGTTTCGGCAGCACGGACGAGCGGGCGATTACTGTCGAATTCTTGAGTGACAATGGCGGCGCTTTCCGGGCCATCGAAACCCACGCCTTGGCGCATGAGCTGGGCATCAAGCCGGTGCACACGCCGGTGAACAGTCCACAGTCGAACGGTATGGCAGAGAGCTTCGTGAACACGTTTAAACGCGATTACGTCGGCGGCATGGACCGCAGCAGCGGCGCAGCCGTGCTGGCTCAACTGCCCGACGCATTTAGGCATTTCAACGAGGTGCATCCGCATTCGGCGCTCGGCTACAAATCGCCGCGCATGTTTAGGAAAGAGCGACGCCGTCAGGCTCTGGAAACTGACGCTAACTAAGCATCAGGCTGTGTCCGGGAAAAGCGGGGCAAGATCA
>NZ_JNNN01000069.1:0-37867 GCF_000735635.1 Massilia sp. LC238
ACTCTTCGACGTCATGTTCTGTACGCGAAAAGTCGCAGAAATCGACCTCAGGATTAAGGCGTAGAATGGTTCGACATGTGTCACCTATGTCTCTAGACATGTGTAACCCATGTCCCTGTGCCATACAAACCCGCCCACCCTACTGTAATACGCTAGAGCCGATAGTTCGGCCTCTGTGATACGTAGAATGAATCAGTGCTTTTCCTCGCCGATCAGCGCCAGCGAATCGTGCTCGCGCTGGTTGGCCGCATGGCGGCGTCCGATGAAGTACATGATGCCCGCCACCGACAGGCCGAACATGACGATGATGATGTCCAGGTCCAGGTTCAGCGTGATCATGATGGCGTACAGGGCCAGCATGGTCAGGATCGACAGGTTCTCGTTGAAGTTCTGCACCGCGATCGAGTGGCCGGCGCTCATCAATACGTGGCCGCGGTGCTGCAGCAGCGCGTTCATCGGCACCACGAAGAAGCCCGACAGGAAGCCGATCAGGGCGAGCAGCGGGTAGGCCAGGTTCACCGTGGTCACGAAGACCATGCTGCACACGACCAGGCCCATGATGATCCCGAGCGGGATCACGGTGAGCGATTTGCGCAGCGGGATCATGCGCGCCGCCATCGCCGCGCCCAGCGCGACGCCGATCGCGACCACGCCGATCAGGTTGGTGGCCTTGTCCAGCGGCATGTGCAGCGAGCGCTCGGCCCATTTCAGCACGATGAATTGCAGGGTCGCGCCGGCGCCCCAGAACAGGGTGGTGACGGCCAGCGAGATCTGGCCCAGCTTGTCGCGCCACAGGGTGGCCGAGCAGTTGGCGAAGTCGGCGATCAGCTTGGCCGGGTTGCGCTCCTGGTGCTCGTAGCGCGCGCCGGTATCGGGAATGCGCAGGTTGAACAGGGCCGCCAGGATGTAGACGCCGACCACCACCGCCATCGCCGCTTCGGCGCCGGTGCTCACGCCCGGCAGGTCCAGGCCCAGCAGGAAGTTGGAGCCGCGCTCGCTCACCAGGGCGCCGCCGGCCACGGTGCCGAGGATGATCGACATGACGGTCAAGCCCTCGATCCAGCCGTTGGCGGGAACGAGCTTTTCGGGCGGCAGCAGTTCGGTCAGGATGCCGTACTTGGCGGGCGAGTAGACCGCCGCGCCGAAGCCGACCACGGCATAGGCGAGCAGCGGGTGCACGGTCAGGAACATCAGCGCGCAGCCGGAAATCTTGATCAGGTTCGCGATGAACATCACGCGGCCCTTGGGCAGCGAATCGGCGAAGGCGCCGACGAAAGCGGCCAGCAGCACGTAGAACAGGACGAATGACAGCTTCAGCAGGGGTGTCAGCGAAGCCGGGGCGTTCATCGACGTCAGCAGACTGATTGCGACAAAGAGGAGCGCATTGTCTGCCAGCGACGAGAAGAACTGCGCCGCCATGATGGTATAAAAGCCACGGTTCATTCGAAAAGAGTAAAAACTGGTTCGAGTTGCTTTATACCATGAATGCCCCTTGCGCCAAAAGAAAACCCGGCATGTCAAAAGCGCTGCCGCGCCCGGTCCGGTAAAATAGACCCTTTCCCGCACTGCGGCCAATACGCCGGTTTTCGCCATGCCACGCCCGCTTTCCGCCACCATCCACCTCGATTCGATGCAGCACAACCTGCAGCGCGCGCGCATGGAAGCGCCGCACGCGAAGATCTGGGCGGTCGTCAAGGCCAACGCCTACGGACACGGCCTGGAGCGCGGCATGCGCGGCTTCGCCCAGGCCGACGGCCTGGCCCTGGTCGAGACCGAAGGCGCCCTGTGGCTGCGGCAGAATGGCTGGACCAAGCCGATCCTGCTGCTCGAGGGAATCTTCGACGCCCAAGATGTGCCGATGCTGGCCGAGCACAACATCAATAGCGCCGTGCATAACATCGAGCAGATCAAGATGCTGGAATACACCCGGCATTTCCGCCCGATCGACGTGCACCTGAAGATGAATACGGGGATGAACCGCCTGGGCTTCACGCCAGGCGAGTACGAGGCGGCCTACCGGCGCCTGCGCGCCATTCCCGACGTGCGCCACATCACCCACATGACCCACTTCGCCAATGCCGACGAGCTGGAGCATCCGCGCCTGACCATCGCCGAGCAGGTGCGCCGCTTCCAGTTTGGCGCCGGCGACTTGCCGGGCGAGCGCAGCCTGTCGAATTCCGGCGGGGTGCTGCACCAGGGCGAGCTGGGCGATGCGCTGTCGAACGACTGGGTCCGCCCCGGCATCATGCTGTACGGCGGCACTCCGGGCGGCCGCTCGGCCCTCGATTATGGCCTGCTGCCGACCATGACCCTGCGCTCCGAGGTCATCGGCATCCAGCACATCGAGGCCGGCGACACGGTCGGCTACGGCAGCCGCTTCGAGGCGACCGGCCCGATGACGGTGGGGGTGGTGGCCTGCGGCTATGCCGACGGTTACCCGCGCCACGCGCCGCACGGCACCCCGGTGATCGTGGACGGCGTGCGCACCACACTGGTGGGCCGGGTCTCGATGGACATGATGACGGTCGACCTGACCCCGATCGCCAATGCCAGGGTCGGCAGCAAGGTGACGCTCTGGGGCGACGGCCTGCCGGTCGACGAGGTGGCCCATGCCGCCGGCACGATCGGCTATGAACTGATGTGCGCGCTCGCCCCACGGGTGCGCGTGATGGAAGGAAGAATGGGAACCGATGGCTAAGTCACGAACCTCTTTTGTCTGCAGCGAGTGCGGCGCCGTCGCCAGCCGCTGGTCCGGCCAGTGCCCGGATTGCAAGGCCTGGAACACGATGGTGGAAACCGTCGCCGAGCCGCAGGGCGTGAACCGCATGTCGCAGACCGCGCACAAGGCCCTCGCACAGACCGCGCCTGTGTTGTCACTGCGGGACATCGAGGCCCTGGACGTGCCGCGCTTCGGCACCGGCATCGAGGAATTCGACCGCGTGCTGGGCGGCGGCCTGGTGGCCGGCGGCGTGGTGCTGATCGGCGGCGACCCCGGCATCGGCAAGTCGACCCTGCTGCTGCAGGCGCTGGCCAACCTGGCGGCCACCCGCAACACTTTATATGTGAGCGGCGAGGAATCCGGCGCCCAGATCGCGCTGCGCGCGCGCCGCCTGTCGGTGGATTCGGCCGAGCTCAAGCTGCAGGCCGAGATCCAGCTCGAAAAAATCCTCGGCACCCTGGCGGATTTAAAACCCGAAGTGGCGGTGATAGACTCGATCCAGACCCTGTATTCGGACGCGCTCACCTCGGCCCCGGGCTCGGTGGCCCAGGTGCGCGAATGCGCGGCCCAGCTCACCCGGGTGGCCAAGCAGACCGGCGTGACCATCATCCTGGTCGGCCACGTGACCAAGGAGGGCGCGCTGGCCGGTCCGCGCGTGCTCGAGCACATCGTCGATACTGTGCTGTATTTCGAGGGCGACACCCAGAGCAGCTTCCGCCTGGTGCGCGCCATCAAGAACCGCTTCGGCGCGGTGAACGAGCTGGGCGTGTTCGCCATGACGGAAAAGGGGCTGAAGGGCGTCTCGAATCCCTCGGCGCTGTTCCTGTCGCAGCACGACAGCCAGGTGCCGGGTTCCTGCGTGATGGTGACCCAGGAGGGGACCAGACCTTTGCTGGTTGAAATTCAAGCCCTGGTCGACGCCAGCCACCTGCCGAATGCACGTCGACTGTCGGTCGGCCTGGAGCAAAATCGCCTGGCGATGCTGCTGGCCGTGCTGCATCGTCACGCCGGCATCGCGGCCTTCGATCAGGACGTGTTCATCAATGCGGTGGGCGGGGTGAAGATCACCGAGCCGGCGGCCGACCTGGCGGTCCTGCTGGCGATCAACTCGTCGATGCGCAACAAGCCGCTGCCGCGCGGGCTGGTGGTGTTCGGCGAAGTCGGCCTGGCCGGCGAAATCCGGCCGGCGCCGCGCGGGCCGGAGCGCCTGCGCGAAGCGGCCAAGCTCGGCTTCTCGATCGCGGTGATCCCGAAAGGGAACGTGCCCAAGCAGAAGATCGAGGGCATGACCATCATCGCTGTCGAGCGCATCGACCAGGCCTTCACCAAGCTGCGCGAGCTGGATTGAGCTCTTATAATAGTGTCTGGCTCATCCGTTAATAGTGTCTAACGTGTTCAACGAACAAAGAAAATCCGAACGCAAGGTGCTGCGCGTGCGCGCGCGCGTGGCCATGGAAGGCGCGGCGCCCGTCAGCGGCCGCACCAGCGACCTCGGCGCCAATGGCGTCAGCATCAACCTGCCGGACCCGCTGCTGGTCGGGCAGGCCGGCCAGCTCAGCTTCGACCTGCTGGTCGACGGTAACATCGTGCCCATCAGCGCACGCGCCAAGGCGCTGTATTGCATTTTTAGCAATGGCGAATTCAAGGTCGGCTTCCAGTTCCTGAACCTGGAACTGGCGGCGATGACGGCGGTGGCACGTTTCCTGCGCTGACCGGATCGAGCGGCACAATACAAAGCGGCGAGCGCCCATCGGGCCTCGCCGCTTTTTTCGCCGTATGACATGACCCGGTGATCCGGGCCGACACTATTCGTGATAGTGATCGTGCAGCTTTTCCGAGCCCCCACGGATCTCTTGCCAGATCTCGAAGGCGACCAGCCCGGCCAGGCCGCTGAGTATGCCAAACACCATTACGCTGAACATAAACACTAACGCTTTTCAGCATCCCCTCCCTATGAAGAACACACTTCCAGCTTAGCAGAGGGCGGCGTATTTACAAGGGCGCAGGGCGGCCGGGCAGCTGAATAATTTTATATCGTCCGGCAGTGTGTGACAGGACTGCCGGACTGCGTCAAGATAGCGCCACCGGCTGGATTATTACATCTGTCATCAACTTGTCATATTCGGCCAGTAGACTTCGCAGCGTCAATGAAACGGGACCCGTCCCGGACCTCTCTTAAGGATCCATCATGCGCATGAAGCATCTGTTCGTCTCCGTCGCCATCGCCGCCACCAGCATCGCTGCCAGCGCCCAGGCCGCCAACATCACCGGCGCCGGCGCGACCTTCCCGTATCCGGTCTACGCGAAATGGGCCGAGCTGTACCAGAAGGCATCGGGCACCGGCCTGAACTACCAGTCGGTCGGTTCGGGCGCGGGCATCAAGCAGATCAAGGCCAGGACCGTGAACTTCGGCGCCTCGGACATGCCGCTGCCGGCCGCCGAGCTGAATGCCGCCGGCCTGTTCCAGTTCCCGGCCATCATGGGCGGCGTGGTCCCGATCATCAACCTGCCGGGCGTGGCCCCGGGCCAGGTGCGCCTCTCGGGCGCCGTCCTTGCCGACATCTACCTGGGCAAGATCACCAAGTGGAACGCGCCGCAGATCGCCGCGCTGAACCCGGGCGTCAAGCTCCCGGCCGACGACATCACCGTGGTGCGCCGCGCCGACAGCTCGGGTACCTCCTTCCTGTTCACCGACTACCTGGCGCAGGTCAGCCCGGAATGGAAGTCGAAGATCGGCGCTGGCACCGCGGTGAAGTGGGCGGTGGGCGTGGGCGGCAAGGGCAACGAAGGCGTGGCCGCCAACGTGCAGCGCATCAAGGGCTCGATCGGCTACGTCGAGTGGGCCTACGCCAAGAAGAACCGCATGCAGCACACCCAGCTGCAGAACAAGGACGGCGTCTTCCTGCAACCGAGCGACGACGCCTTCAAGGCCGCAGCTGCCGGCGCCAACTGGGCCGGCACCCCGGGCTTCGCCGTGGTGCTGACCAACCAGGCGGGCAAGGCGAGCTGGCCGATCACCGGCGCCTCCTACATCCTGATGCACAAGACCCAGCCGAACGCCGCGACCGCCAAGGAAGTGCTGAAGTTCTTCGACTGGGCCTACAAGAACGGCGGCGCCGCAGCCGCCGAACTGGACTACGTGCCGATGCCGGACAGCGTGACCAAGCTGGTGCAGGACGCCTGGCGCGCCAACCTGAAGGACGCGGCGGGCAAGGCGGTCTGGTAAATCACCCTCGATAAGAAGTGCGAGGGAGGGCCGGCAGCTCCGGCCCTTCCGTTTGCCAGAAAGATTGACAAAAATCCATGAGCGTACAACCATCCGCCACGCTGCAGGACCTGGCCGATCCGGCAGCGGTCGATGCAGCCCACCAGTCCGAAGCACTGCGCAAGACCATGCGCAAGCAGCGCATGCAGGACTTCTTCTTCCACAAGATCACGCTGCTGTTCGCGGCCTCGGTCCTCCTGGTGCTGGTCGGGATCATCGTCTCGCTTGCCATCGGCGCGGCGCCGGCCTTCAAGGAGTTCGGCGCCGGCTTCATTTCGCGCGTGGAATGGGATCCGGTGGGCGACCAGTTCGGCGCCATGATCGCGATCTGGGGCACGCTCGCCACCTCGATCATCGCCTTGGCGGTGGCCTTCCCGATCAGCTTCGGCATCGCCCTGTTCCTGACCGAGATCTGCCCGGTGTGGCTGCGCCGCCCGATGGGCACCGCGGTCGAGCTGCTGGCCGGCGTGCCTTCCATCATCTACGGCATGTGGGGCCTGTTCGTGTTCGCGCCCCTGTTCGCCGACCATGTCCAGCCGCTGCTGAAAAATACCATCGGCCAGCTGCCGGTGATCGGCCAGCTGTTCCAGGGCCCGACCATGGGCATCGGCATCCTGACCGCCGGCCTGATCCTGGCAATCATGATCATCCCCTTCATTGCGTCGGTGATGCGCGACGTGTTCGAGATCGTCCCCACCGTCCTCAAGGAATCGGCGTATGGCCTCGGCTGCACCAAGTGGGAAGTGGTGCGCAAGGTGGTGCTGCCCTATACCCGCAACGGCGTGGTGGGCGGCGTCATGCTGGGCCTGGGCCGCGCGCTGGGCGAGACCATGGCCGTCACCTTTGTCATCGGCAACGCCCACGACCTGTCCTGGTCGCTGTTCTCGGCCGGTAACTCGATTTCCTCGACCCTCGCCAACGAATTCGCCGAGGCCGCCACGCCGCTGCACTCGTCCTCGCTATTCGCCCTGGCCCTGATCCTGTTCGCCATCACCTTCATCGTGCTGTCGGCCGCCAAGCTGATGCTGGTCGGGATGTCGCGCAAGGAAGGCACCAAATAATGACTACCACTGCAAAGAACCCGGTCTACCGGAAGCGCCTGCTGGCGCACCGCATCGGCATCGTCCTGTCGATCCTGGCCATGGGCATCGGCCTGGCCTTCCTGGCCTGGATCCTGGCGACCCTCCTGATCAACGGCCTCGGCGCGCTGTCGTGGAACATGTTCACGGCCGATACCCCGGCGCCGGGCAGCGAAGGCGGCGGCCTGCGCAACCCCATCGTCGGCAGCCTGATGATGGTCGGCCTGTCGACCCTGGTCAGCACTCCGATCGGCATCCTGGCCGGCATCTACCTGGCCGAATACGGCGAGAACAACCGCTTCGCCCAGGTGACGCGTTTTGTTACCGACATCATGCTGTCGGCGCCGTCGATCGTGATCGGCCTGTTCGTCTACGCCCTCTACGTCGCCAACGTGCAGCACTTCTCGGGCTACGCCGGCAGTATCGCGCTGTCCCTGATCGCGATTCCGGTGGTGGTGCGCACCACCGACAACATGCTGCGCCTGGTGCCGAACAGCCTGCTCGAGGCGGCCTACGCCCTGGGCGCGCCGCACTGGAAGGTGGCGATGACGGTGCGCCTGCGCGCCGTGAAGGCCGGCGTCGTCACCGGCGTGCTGCTGGCCGTGGCCCGCATTTCGGGCGAAACCGCGCCGCTGCTGTTCACCGCCCTGAACAACCAGTTCTACAGCAACGACATGAACGCACCGATGGCCAACCTGCCGGTGGTGATCTTCCAGTTCGCGATGAGCCCCTACGACGACTGGCGTTCGCTGGCCTGGGGCGGCGCGCTGCTGGTGACCTTTACCGTGCTGCTGCTGAACATCCTGTCGCGGACCCTGTTCAGCCAGAAGACTCCGCGCTAATTTACCTTTAAAAAAGTGATGACCCAAGCTATGCAAAACCAGGTGCCGACCGCTGCCAAGAGCAAAACGATCGAGATCTCCGGCCTGAACTTCTTCTACGGTAAGACGCAGAGCCTGAAAGACGTGTCGCTCGACATCCATGACAAGCAGGTCACGGCCTTCATCGGGCCCTCGGGCTGCGGCAAGTCGACCCTGCTGCGCACCCTGAACCGCATGTACGATCTGTATCCGGGGCAGCGC
Organism: Massilia sp. LC238; assembly: GCF_000735635.1. NCBI lineage: Bacteria > Pseudomonadati > Pseudomonadota > Betaproteobacteria > Burkholderiales > Oxalobacteraceae > Massilia > Massilia sp. LC238. The sequence goes on from NZ_JNNN01000069.1 coordinate 8,146, forward strand.
GCCGAGGGTTCGATCATGTACCGCGGCCGCAATATTCTGGAGCCGGGCGTCGACGTCAACATGCTGCGCGCCAAGGTCGGCATGGTGTTCCAGAAGCCGACCCCGTTCCCGATGTCGATCTACGACAACATCGCCTTCGGCGTGCGCCTGTACGAGAACCTCTCGAAAGGCGAAATGGACGAGCGCGTCGAATGGGCGCTCAAGAAAGCGGCCCTGTGGGAGGAAGCCAAGGACAAGCTGAACAAGAGCGGACTGTCGCTGTCGGGCGGCCAGCAGCAGCGCCTGTGCATCGCCCGCGGCGTCGCGGTGAAGCCGGACGTGCTGCTGCTGGACGAGCCGACCTCGGCGCTGGACCCGATCTCGACCGCCAAGATCGAGGAACTGATCAGCGAACTGAAGCGGGACTACACGATCACCATCGTGACCCACAACATGCAGCAGGCCGCGCGCTGTTCCGACTATACCGCCTACATGTACCTTGGCGAACTGGTCGAATTCGGCGAGACTGACCAGATCTTCATGAATCCGGCTCGCAAGGAAACGCAAGACTACATCACTGGCCGTTTCGGCTGACCGAACAATACGAACCTGACTGGAGAGCAGTATATGACTGGCGAGCATTCATCCAAACAGTATGACCAGGAGCTGGAAGCGATTCGTTCCAAGGTCCTGCTGATGGGCGGCATGGTGGAAACCGCGTTCGACGAGGCGATGGAAGCCTTCCGCGCCGGCGATGCGGCGCGCGCCGAGCGCGTGATCGCCGACGACCACGCGGTCAACCAGCTCGAAGTGCAGCTCGACGACGCCTGCAGCCACCTGATCGTGCGCCGCCAGCCGACCGCGAACGACCTGCGCACCGTGATGGCGACCATCAAGGTCATCACCGACCTGGAACGCATCGGCGACGAGGCCACCAAGATCGCGCGCAGCACCAAGAGCCTGCACGAACGCGGGGGCGGATCCTTCGCCCACTACGACACCGTGCGCACCATCGCGCGCGCCGCCTCGGACATGCTGCACGGAGCGCTGGATGCCTTCGCGCGCCTGGACGGCAAGCAGGCGCTCGAACTGATCGCGGCCGACGAAGTCATCAACCACGAGTTCCGCACCATCATGCGCAACGTGATCACCTTCATGATGGAAGACCCGCGCACCATCTCGTCGGCGCTGGACACGCTGTGGGTGGCCAAGGCCATCGAGCGCATCGGCGACCACGCCAAGAACATCGCCGAATACGTCATCTACGTGGTGGAAGGCCGCGACATCCGCCATAGCAAGCCGGCGCCGACCGAACAGGCGGGTGTCTAGGCATGGCGGACAACACGAGCGTCCTGGTGGTCGAAGACGAACCCGCGATCGTCGAGCTGGTGAAGTATTCGCTGCGCGAAGCGGGCTGGGACATCCGCAGCGCCGACACCGTGGGCGGCGCCTGGGACAGCATCACGCGCGGCAAGCCCGACCTGGTGCTGCTGGACTGGATGCTGCCGGACCAGAGCGGCCTGCGCCTGCTGTCGCGCCTGCGCGGCGACCGCGATTTCCAGGAGATCCCGGTCATCATGCTGACCGCCAAGAGCATGGAAGAAGACAAGCTGGCCGGCCTGAACACCGGCGCGGACGACTACGTCACCAAGCCGTTCTCGCCGCGCGAGCTGCTGGCCCGGAGCCGCGCGCTGCTGCGCCGCAAGAGCCCGCACCTGGCCGAGGCGCCGCTGCGCGCCGGGACCGTGGTGCTGGACCCGAACAGCTGCACCGTGACGGTCGAGAACCAGCAGATCGAGATCGGCAATGCCGAATACAAGCTGCTCAAGTTCCTGCTGGCCCACCGCGAGCGCGTGTTCTCGCGCGCCCAGCTGCTCGACAAGGTCTGGGGCGACCATGCCGTGATCGAGGAGCGCACGGTGGACGTGCACGTGCTGCGGCTGCGCAAGGCGCTCCGGAGCGCCGATGGCCTGATCCGCACCGTGCGTAGCGTCGGCTACATGCTGTCCGAGAAGTAAAGGGCGGCGATGCGCTCGATGAACCCGAAGCTGCTGTTCTGGGTGCCGGCACTGCTGCGCCTGGGCCTGATGTTCGCCGCGGCCGGCATCGTCTGGTGGATGGCGAGCCTGGTCGAGGCCCTGGTCTTCGCGCTGGCGGCGCTGGTGATCGCGCTGTTCGTCCAGCTGCGCTACCTGCACGAGCTGGGCGAATGGCTGAACCACCCGCACTCGAGCCGCTTGCCGGACGGCTGGGGCGCCTGGACCGACGTGTTCGCGCGCCTGTACCGCCTGCGGCGCGAGGACGAGCGCCACCAGGCCGAGATGGCCGAGTGGCTGGCGCGCTTCCGCCAGGCCATGCAGCTGCTGCCGGAAGGCGTGGCGATCATGGACGACGTCCTGTTCCTGGAATGGTGCAACGAAGCGGCCGAGCGCCACCTGGGCCTGACCATGGCGCGCGACAAGGGCCTGCGCGTGACCAACCTGGTGCGCCACCCCGAATTCATCGACTACGTGATCCTGGGCCGCTACGAGCAGCCGCTCACCTTGTCCTTCCGCGGCCGCAAGCTCGAGTGCCGCATCATCCCGTTCGAGAACCGGCGCCAGATCCTGGTCACGCACGACGCCACCGATACCGAACGCATCGAAGCGATGCGCCGCGACTTCATCGCCAACGCCTCGCACGAACTGCGCACGCCGCTGACGGTGATCGTCGGCTTCCTGGAGATCGCGATGTCCGATCCGGGCCTGGACGTGGCCACCCGCACCGCGCACCTGGAACTGATGACCGATCAGGCGCACCGCATGCAGCGCCTGATCGGCGACATGCTCACCCTGTCGCGCCTGGAGTCGGACGAGTTCCCGTTCAAGCGCGAACGGGTCGACATGCGCGCGCTGGTCGACTCGGTGGCGGCGGAGGCGCGCGCCCTGTCGGGCGGCCGGCATCAGGTGGAAGTCGCGTTCGACGGTCCGGACGTGATGGGCAGCCTGGAAGAGTTGCGCAGCGCCTTTGCCAACCTGGCCTCGAATGCGGTGCGCTACTCGCCGAACGGCGGCAGCATCCGGCTGGCCTGGAGCCGTGGACCGGACGATCTGCGCTTCACGGTGACGGACAGCGGCATCGGGATCGAACCGATCCATATCTCACGGCTGACCGAGCGTTTTTACCGAGTGGACAAAAGCCGCTCGCGCGAGACCCAGGGCACCGGGCTGGGGCTGGCGATCGTCAAGCACGTGCTGCTGCGGCACGGCGGGCGATTGCAGATCAGTTCGGTACCGGGGCAGGGGAGCAACTTCACGGCGGTGTTGCCGAATACCTCGCTGCCGGGCTAGGTCGACCCGCCGCCATCGGGCTGGCGTGCCGAATGAGCAAGCATTGGCGCAAGCCCATGCAGCCGGCTGCCTTGGAGTCTTGCGGTGCGGCAATAGAATTGGCCTGAGAGAGCGTAGATTGCACTACCAGTGCAATCGCCGATTGCTGGATCAACGCCCTCGACGCCATCATGTCCTATCCCCTCTGCCAGCCTTCGGGCATGGTTCCGCCCACACGCACTGCGTTGGAAGCAGCGGATCCGCCTGAACTCGCCGCTGCCATCAGCCGCCTGCAGGCCGGCGACTACCAACGCGCTTACGCGGAAGCACTGCCCTTCGTTTCCGCCAACAATAATCGCTTGTACTGCGACGCCAACCGCCTCTGTGCGATCGCGTGTTCCGAATCCAGGCAATGGACGAAAGCCGCCGCATACTGGCAAGCCCTGTTCGCCGGCGAGGCGACGGCGCATAACGCCTTGCAGGTAGCGACCAGCACGGTCATGGCGGATATGGTGGAGCAGGGGCTTGCATGGGCGGAGCGCGCTCGCGCGCTCACCGCGCTGTCGCACGAGATGCCCGAGGCCGCGATCCTGACGAAGGTGCTGTCCGCCCTGACCACGGCAGGCCACCTGGAGGCCGCCTTCCCGCTCCTGGAGGTACTCGGAAAGCATGCCGGCCGGGAGTGGTACACCTCGATGCTCCCGCATCTGGATGAACGCGGTAGAACGGAATTGATGGCATGGCTGGACGGAGAGTGCGCTCCGGCCTGAGCATGGGCCGCTCTTCGGCCTTCACGCTATGCCTCCATCCTTCTACCAGCCTTCCGGCCGGATCCCGGCGCTGACCGTCCTTGCGTTTCTCTGCTCCCTGGCCGGCGCCGGCCTTGGTGCGTTTCTCTACGCATTGGCGTCGGTGTCCGCGCCCGGCTACGTGAGCGCCTTCCTGACCCTGGCCTACGCGCTATGGCTCGCTTTCCTTGTTCACGCAGCGTGTCATCTGGCAAAGGTGCGCAATCCCGGCTTCATGAAACAGTTCGGCCTGCTTGTCGGATTATCGGCTTGGGCCCTCCACTGGATGTGCTGGATCGTTTTCGCATCATTCGACAACTTTCGAAGTATGCCTGGCCCATCCTTCCTGGTGGCCGTGGCCGACCTGTTCGCGGGTCCAGGTGTGCTGTTGCAGGAACTTGGCGCGGCGATCGAGGCGACCGAGTGGTCCGAGGACAGACACGACTTCTTCGCCAGGGCCGTGTGCTGGCTGTTCGAACTCTCCATCCTCGTTTCATTGCCCAGCCAGGCGGGCGCCTCGCGGGCCGGCAGGCCGTTCTGCGAAGCCTCGCAGCGCTGGGCAGGGGTCATCCGGCTCCCGCAGCGCTTTGCGGTCGACACCGTGCTCGGCGCGCGTCAACATCTCGCGGCGCATCCCGAGCAATTGTTGACGACCTTGCGGCCCTTGAAATCCGAGCGGTGCGATCATGCGACGGTGACGCTCTATTCCGGGAAGCAGGACAGCTTCATCTCGGTGGAAACGAGCAAGAAATGGTTTGACCGCCGCAACGGCGGGCAGGAGCAACGCATGATCGTGGAATGCCTCCGGGTTCCCCCAGGAGCCCTCGACCAGTTCATGCGACGCTTGTCCCATCCGGACGGGGGCACAAGGCACGCCAGATCGAAGAAGGCTGCAAAGAGATCGATGAAGAATTCGGCAAGGGCGTCGTGAGTGTCGCATCTGCCGGCTTTGGCGAGAGCCGGCGGACTCAGGTTACAATCGTGTTTCGTTCGCTCAAGCACCCCATATGTTCTCTCGCCGTAGCTCCCTGATCGCCTGCGCCGCGCTGTTCCTGAGCGCCTGCGGCAGCACCCCGACCCAGCCCCCCGCAACGCCCGTCGCCCAGCAGGTGACGCCGCCCCCACCGCCACGCAAGGTGAGAATCGGCCTGGCCCTCGGCGGCGGCGCCGCCCGCGGCTTCGCCCACATCGGCGTCATCAAGGCGCTCGAAGCCCAAGGCATCGTGCCCGAGATCGTGGTCGGCACCAGCGCGGGCTCGGTGGTCGGCTCCCTGTACGCCTCCGGCCTGAACGGCTTCGCGCTGCAAAAGACCGCGCTTGCCATGGACGAGGCCACGATCTCCGACTGGGCGCTGCCGCTGTTCGGCAAGTCGACCGGGGTGCTGAAGGGCGAGGCGCTGCAGAGCTACGTCAACAAGGCTGTCAATAACCTGCCGATGGAGCGCCTGAAGATCCGCTTCGGCGCCGTCGCCACCGACCTCAAGACCGGCCAGCCGATCCTGTTCAACAAGGGCAATACCGGCATGGCCGTGCGCGCCTCGTCGGCGGTGCCGAGCGTGTTCCAGCCGGTGAAGATCGGCGCCAAGACCTATGTCGACGGCGGCCTGGTCGCGCCGGTGCCAGTCAAATTCACCAAGGACATGGGTGCCAAGTTCATCATCGCGGTGAACATCTCCAGCGCCACCGAAGGCGCGGCCACCGCCAGCTCGCTTGACGTCCTGATGCAGACCTTTAGCATCATGGGGCAACGCCTGAATCACTTCGAGCTGAAGGAAGCCGACATCGTCATCACGCCGAACCTCGGCAACATGGGCAGCGCCGACTTCAGCAACCGCAACCTGGCGATCCTCGCCGGCGAGCAGGCGGCAGCGGCCGTCATGCCGCAGATCAAGGCCAAGCTCAAGGCCAAGCAGCAAGGACAATAAAGGAACCAAGATGAAAACCAAGCCTTATCTCACCCTCGAAGACGTCAAAAAGATCGCCACTGGCGCCGAGGCCGAAGCGCTGCGCAATAACTGGGCGGTGGCCTTTGCCATCGTCGACGACGGCGGGCACTTGCTGTGGTTCCAGCGCCTCGACGGCGTACCGCCGGTGTCCTCGCATCTTGCCCCGGCGAAGGCCAGGACGGCAGCGCTGGGCCGCCGCGAGTCGCGCATCTACGAAGAAATCATCAACAACGGCCGCGTGTCCTTCCTGTCCGCGCCGGAACTGGAAGGCATGCTGGAAGGCGGCGTGCCGGTAGTGGTCGACGGCCACGTGATCGGTGCGGTGGGCGTGTCGGGCGTGAAGTCGACCGAGGACGCGCAGATCGCGAAGGCCGGCATCGCCGCCCTGACCGGCGAATAACAGCCGGGCTCGTCATGTACCTGAAAGGGAAAGGCACCTGCGGGTGCCTTTTTCTTTATTTCGCAAAAGCAGCAAAACACGGTTTGCGCGCCGCTTCGACGCACGATTGGGCAAAATCAGCGCCACTTTTGTAGAATTGCTGCATTGCCGAATAGGTCCATTCCGCGCTATAATTCGGAAGTTTAACCATTCACACATTTGCCGTAGCGCCTACCCACCATCCCTCATTCAACTAGATGTCCAGCTACCGGCAAGCAGTCTCCGCCCGGGTTTGTTGGATGCCGGTCTGACGTGGCGAAGCTACGGTAACTTTATTGGGAGTTACCCTTGCCGCCATTTTTTTCTGGCCCAGCCGTCCCGGCCATCCTGGCCCTCGCTGACGGAACGATTTTCAAAGGATATTCCATTGGAGCCACCGGTCACACGACCGGCGAAGTGGTGTTCAACACCGCGATTACGGGCTACCAGGAAATCCTCACCGACCCCAGCTATTCGCGTCAGATCGTTACCCTGACGTACCCGCACATCGGCAACTACGGCGTCAACCCGGCCGACGTCGAGGCTTCCAAGGTCCACGCCGCCGGTCTGATCATCCGTGACCTGCCGCTGCTGGCATCGAATTTCCGTTCCACCCAGTCGCTGTCGGACTACCTGAAGCAAGAAAACGTGGTCGCCATCGCCGGCATTGACACCCGCAAGCTGACCCGCATCCTGCGCGAGAAGGGCGCGCAAGCCGGCGCCATCCTGACCGGCATCCAGGGCAAGGAGCCGCTGGAAACGCAGGCGCTGGAACTGGCGCGTTCCTTCCCGGGCCTGGCGGGCATGGACCTGGCCAAGGTCGTGTCCGTGAAAGAACCCTATGTGTTCACCGAGACCGAGTGGAAGCTCGGCGAAGGCTTCGGCAAGCAGGATAATCCCCAATACCACGTGGTCGCTTTCGATTACGGCGTCAAGCGCAACATCCTGCGCATGCTGGCGGAGCGCGGCTGCAAGGTGACCGTGCTGCCGGCCCAGGCGACCGCCGCCGACGCGCTGGCGCTCAATCCTGACGGCATCTTCCTGGCCAACGGCCCGGGCGACCCCGAGCCTTGCGACTATGCGATCAAGGCCAGCGCGGAGCTGATCGAGAAGGGCATCCCGACCTTCGGTATCTGCCTCGGCCACCAGATCATGGCGCTGGCCTCCGGCGCCAAGACCATGAAGATGAAGTTCGGCCACCATGGCGCCAACCACCCGGTGCAGGACCTCGATTCGAAGAAGGTCCTGATCACCTCGCAGAACCACGGCTTCGCGGTCGACCCGGAGACCCTCCCGGCCAACTGCCGCGTCACCCACGTGTCGCTGTTCGACGGTTCGCTGCAGGGCTTCGAGCGCACCGACAAGCCTGCCTTCTGCTTCCAGGGCCACCCGGAAGCCTCGCCCGGCCCGACCGACGTCGCCTACCTGTTTGACCGCTTCATCGGCCTGATGCAAGCAGCGGAGAAAAAGTAAATGCCAAAACGTAGTGATATCAAAAGCATCCTGATCATCGGCGCGGGTCCGATCGTCATCGGCCAGGCGGTCGAATTCGACTATTCGGGCGCCCAGGCCTGCAAGGCCCTGCGCGAAGAAGGCTACAAGGTCATCCTGGTCAACTCGAACCCGGCGACCATCATGACCGACCCGGAAACGGCGGACGTCACCTACATCGAGCCGATCACCTGGAAGGTCGTCGAGCGCATCATCGCCAAGGAGCGTCCGGACGCGATCCTGCCGACCATGGGCGGCCAGACCGCGCTGAACTGCGCGCTCGACCTGCACCACAACGGCGTGCTGGAAAAATACAAGGTCGAGCTGATCGGCGCGACCCCGGAAGCCATCGACAAGGCCGAGGACCGTTCCAAGTTCAAGGATGCGATGACCAAGATCGGCCTCGGTTCGGCGCGCTCGGGCGTGGCGCACTCGATGGAAGAGTCGTGGGCGGTGCAGCGCGAGCTGGGCTTCCCGACCATCATCCGTCCGTCCTTCACCATGGGCGGCAGCGGCGGCGGCATCGCCTATAACGAAGAAGAATTCGAAGCGATCTGCAAGCGCGGCCTGGAAGCCTCGCCGACCAACGAGCTGCTGATCGAAGAGTCCCTGCTCGGCTGGAAAGAGTACGAGATGGAAGTCGTCCGCGACAAGAAGGACAACTGCATCATCATCTGCTCGATCGAAAACCTGGATCCGATGGGCGTCCACACCGGCGACTCGATCACCGTCGCGCCGGCGCAGACGCTGACCGACAAGGAATACCAGATCATGCGCAACGCGTCGATCAACGTGCTGCGCGAGATCGGCGTCGACACCGGCGGCTCGAACGTGCAGTTCGCGATCAACCCGAAGGACGGCCGCATGATCGTCATCGAGATGAACCCGCGCGTGTCGCGTTCCTCTGCGCTGGCCTCGAAAGCCACCGGCTTCCCGATCGCCAAGGTCGCGGCCAAGCTGGCCGTCGGCTTCACGCTGGACGAGCTGCGCAACGAGATCACCGGCGGCGCGACCCCGGCGTCGTTCGAACCGTCGATCGACTACGTCGTCACCAAGATCCCGCGCTTCACCTTCGAAAAATTCCCGACCGCGGACAAGCACCTGACCACCCAGATGAAATCGGTGGGCGAGGTGATGGCCATGGGCCGCACCTTCCAGGAATCCTTCCAGAAGGCCCTGCGCGGCCTGGAAGTGGGCGTGGACGGCCTGAACGAGAAGACCCGCGACCGCGAGAAGATCGAAGAAGAACTCGGCGAGCCGGGCCCGGAGCGCATCTGGTACGTGGGTGACGCATTCGCCCAGGGCTTCACCCTGGAAGAGGTGCACAACCTGACCAAGATCGACCCGTGGTTCCTGGTGCAGATCAAGGAGATCGTCGACATCGAGCTGTGGCTGGATCACCAGAAGCTCGAGAGCCTGGACAAGCCGCTGCTGTACAAGCTGAAGCAGAAGGGCTTCTCGGACCGCCGCCTGGCCTTCCTGATGCAGACCACGCCGCAAGCCGTGCGCGCGCGCCGCCACGAACTGGGCATCCGTCCGGTGTACAAGCGCGTCGACACCTGCGCCGCCGAGTTCGCGACCAACACGGCCTACATGTACTCGACCTACGACGAGGAGTGCGAGTCCAACCCGACCGACAAGAAGAAGATCATGGTGCTGGGCGGTGGCCCGAACCGTATCGGCCAGGGCATCGAATTCGACTACTGCTGCGTGCACGCGGCCCTCGCCATGCGCGAAGACGGCTACGAGACCATCATGGTCAACTGCAACCCGGAGACCGTGTCGACCGACTACGACACCTCGGACCGCCTGTACTTCGAATCGCTGACCCTGGAAGACGTGCTGGAAATCGTCGACCTGGAGAAGCCGGAAGGCGTGATCGTCCAGTACGGCGGCCAGACCCCGCTCAAGCTCGCCCTGGACTTGGAGGCCAACGGCGTGCCGATCATCGGCACCTCGCCGGACATGATCGACGCGGCCGAAGACCGCGAGCGCTTCCAGCAGCTGCTGCAAAAGCTCGGCCTGCGCCAGCCGCCGAACCGCACCGCGCGCACCGAAGCCGACGCCCTGGCGCTGGCCGACGAGATCGGCTACCCGCTGGTGGTGCGCCCGTCCTACGTGCTGGGCGGCCGCGCCATGGAGATCGTCCACGAGCAGCGCGACCTCGAGCGCTACATGCGCGAAGCGGTCAAGGTCTCGCACGATTCGCCGGTGCTGCTGGACCGCTTCCTGAACGACGCCATCGAAGTCGACGTCGACTGCATCTCGGACGGCGAAGCCACCTTCATCGGCGGCGTGATGGAACACATCGAACAGGCCGGCGTGCACTCGGGTGACTCGGCCTGCTCGCTGCCGCCGTACTCGCTGTCGCCGGAGACCATCGCCGAGCTGAAGCACCAGACCTCGCTGATGGCCAAGGCCCTGAACGTGGTCGGCCTGATGAACGTGCAGTTCGCGATCCAGCAGTCCGAAGTCGACGGCAAGACCGTGGATGCCGTCTTCGTGCTGGAAGTGAACCCGCGCGCATCGCGTACCGTGCCGTTCGTGTCGAAGGCGACCGGCCTGCAGCTGGCCAAGATCGCGGCGCGCTGCATGGTGGGCCAGGCCCTGGCCCAGCAGGGCATCACCAAGGAGGTGACCCCGCCGTTCTACAGCGTCAAGGAAGTCGTGTTCCCGTTCGTGAAGTTTCCGGGCGTCGACACCATCCTGGGACCGGAAATGAAGTCGACCGGCGAAGTGATGGGCGTGGGCGAGACCTTCGGCGAAGCCTTCGTGAAGTCGCAGCTGGCGGCCGGCATCAACCTGCCGACCAAGGGCACGGTGTTCCTGTCGGTGAAGGGCGCGGACAAGCCGCGCGCCGTCTCCGTGGCGCGCGAACTGGTGGCGCTGGGCTTCTCGCTGGTGGCCACCAAGGGCACTGCGGCCGTCATCGAAGCGGCCGGCATCCCGGTGCGCCAGGTGAACAAGGTGCTGGAAGGCCGTCCGCACGTGGTCGACATGATCAAGAACCGCGAGATCGTCATGGTGGTGAACACCGTGGAAGAGAAGCGCTCGGCGATCACCGACTCGCGCACCATCCGTACCTCGGCCCTGCAGTCGCGCGTGGTCACCTACACGACCATCGCCGGCGCGGAAGCCGCGATCGAGGGCATGCGCCACCTGGACGAGCTGCGCGTCTACGATTTACAAGGTCTCCATAAAACCTTAAACTAAGCAGCACGTAGTACCAACGCAACCACAGAGCTCGCGCGGCCTGCGCCGCGCGCCTCTGTGGTTTTCACTTGGTACGTCCAATCACGAATCAACGTAGAGCGACATGAACACTACCGTACCACTGACCAAATACGGCGCCGAACTCCTGAAGGAAGAGCTGCACCAGCTCAAGACCAAGGAACGCCGTAACGTGATCGACGCGATCGCCGAAGCGCGTTCGCACGGCGACCTGTCGGAAAATGCCGAATACGATGCAGCGAAAGAGCGCCAGGCCTTCGTCGAAGGCCGCATCGCGGAACTCGAGGGCAAGCTGAGCGCCGCCCAGATCATCGATCCGGCCACGCTGGATGCGGAAGGCCGCGTCGTGTTCGCCTCGACCGTGGACCTGGAAGACCTGGAAAACGGCCAGAAGGTGAGCTACCAGATCGTCGGTCTCGATGAAGCCGACATCAAACTGAACAAGGTGTCGGTGACCTCGCCGATCGCCCGCGCCCTGATCGGCAAGTATGCCGGCGACGTGGTGGAAGTGCAGGCCCCGTCGGGCCCGCGCGAATACGAAATCCTCGAAGTCCGCTACGTCTGATGCCGGACAGCCGGACCGCAGTGCCGTCCCATTCCGCTTCCCGCGTTTCCCGTATCGCAGCCGCCCGGCTGCTGGTGGCGGTGCTGTGGGCTGGGGCGCTGTGGACGCTCGGGTATATCGCGGCGCCGGCGGTATTCGCGGCGGTGCCGAGCACGGTGGCTGGCGACGTCGTCGCCGTCCTGCTGCACCGCCTGGGCTGGGTCTCGCTCGGCTGTGCGGCCGCGATGCTGGTGCTGGCGCGCTTGTCCCGCGATCTCGATGCCGGGCGGCGCCGTTTCCTGAACCTGCTGGTGCTGGCCATGCTGGCCTGCGCGCTGGTGATGTGGGTCGGCCTGCAGCCGGGCATGGCGCAGATGCGCGAACTGGCGGGCCCGGGCGGGGTGAGGGCATCGCCGTACTGGACGCAGTTCGCCGTGATGCATGGGGTGTCGCAGCTGTTCCACGTCATTGAAAGCGTGCTCGCTGCGGTGCTGGTGCTCAAGAGCCGCGGACCTTCAGCTTAGAAGGCTGAGGCCCGATCCGGTCCGGCACGCGTAAAAAAACCGGGTTACCCCGGTTTTCCGCTCGGCGCGTGCCATCACTTGTTCAGTGAATTCTTCTTGGTGGAAGTCTGACGCGGCTTGGCGCGCTTGATGTTGCCGCCCGCCGTCACGCGCTCGTTTCCTTTCAGCATGACCTTGGTGACGCTCGGCTTCTTGGTGCCGCTGGCGCTGGCCTTGACGATGGTGACTTCGCGCATGCCCTTGCCGGCCTTGCTGCTGCGTTCCTTGACGGCTTCCTTCTTCGGACGGTAGAGCACCAGCAGCTTGCCGATGTGCTGGACAGGCGCCGCGTCGAGTTCCGCGCAGATCTGTTCGTACATGGCGATGCGGGCTTCGCGGTCGTCGCCGAACACGCGCACCTTGATCAGGCCGTGTGCGTCGAGGCTGGAAGCGATTTCCTTCATGACCGATTCGGTCAGGCCGGATTCGCCGATCATGACGACTGGATTGAGTCCGTGGGCTTCGGCGCGCAGTGCGCTGCGCTCGGCCGGAGTGAGTTTAAGCATAATAAATTTTGAATTACCTTTAAAAGCAGTATTCTACGCGAATGGCCAAGAACAAATTAAACAAAAACTGGTTGCACGACCATATTAATGACCCGTACGTCAAATTGGCCCAGAAAGACGGCTACCGCGCCCGCGCCGCCTACAAGCTCAAGGAAATCGACGAAAGCGAAAAGCTGATCAAGCCGGGCCAGGTCATTGTCGACCTCGGCTGCACCCCCGGCAGCTGGGCCCAGTATACCCGGCGCAAGCTGGCCGGCGCGGACGGTGGCGGTATCCACGGCACCATCATCGGGCTGGACATGCTGCCGATGGAGCCCATCGCTGATGTTCAGTATATCCAGGGCGATTTCCGCGAAGAGGAAGTGCTGGCCCAGCTCGACGAGCTGCTGGAGGGGCGCAAGGCGGATCTGGTGCTGTCCGACATGGCCCCGAACCTGTCGGGAATTCCGACCGCCGATGCGGCGCGGATGGAACACTTAATCGACCTGGCAATTGAGTTTTCGCAAATGCACATGAAACCAGGGGGCGCATTGCTGGTGAAGTGCTTTAAAGATATGGGATTTACCCAGATACTGGAAAAGTTTCGTACCGAATTCAAGACCGTCAAGCAGGTCAAACCCAAAGCCAGTCGGGACAAATCGTCGGAAATTTTCCTGCTTGGACGCGGTCTGAAGAATCCAGCAGACTAAAAAGCGCGTCGGATGCGCGTTTTGCCCTTGATATTCGGCGCGGCAACCGCACATCAGCCGCGTGAGGCTGGCTGCGCGACCCCATGCGTAGCCAGTCTGGCATGAAAAAATGGCATTTCAGCACTATTCCCGTACGTTGCGTGGCGGCGTCGGCTTATTGCGGTTAAAATCGTCATACTGAAATCGGTAGAGATGCAATCCGCATCGGAGGAGTTTTCGTGAATAATATGTTTTCCAAATCCGCCATCTGGGTGGTCGTTGCGCTGCTGTTGTTCATGCTGTTCAAGCAGTTCGACAACCACAGCGTCGCCGGCGGCAGCAAGACCATCGCTTATTCCGAGCTTCTCGATGAGGTGAAGGCGCGTCGCATCAAGGACGTCGTGATTGAGGGCTCCAACATCACCGCGACCCGCAGCGACGACACCAAGGTCCGCGCCACCGCGACCATCCTCGACCGCGGCCTGATCGGCGACCTGCGCGAAAACGGCGTGCGCTTCGACGTGAAGCCGCCGGAGGAGCCTTCGTTCCTGCAGCAGGTGTTCATCTCCTGGTTCCCGATGCTGCTCCTGATCGGCGTCTGGGTCTTCTTCATGCGCCAGATGCAGGGCGGCGGCAAGGGCGGCGCGTTCTCCTTCGGCAAGTCGAAGGCGCGCATGCTCGATGAAACCAACAACACCGTCACCTTCGCCGACGTCGCCGGTTGCGACGAAGCGAAAGAAGAAGTGTCGGAAATCGTCGACTTCCTGAAAGACCCGACCAAGTTCCAGAAGCTGGGCGGCCGTATTCCGCGCGGCGTGCTGATGGTCGGTCCGCCGGGTACCGGCAAGACCCTGCTGGCGCGCGCCATTGCCGGCGAAGCCAAGGTGCCGTTCTTCTCGATCTCCGGTTCGGACTTCGTCGAGATGTTCGTCGGCGTCGGTGCGTCGCGTGTTCGCGACATGTTCGAGAACGCCAAGAAGCATTCGCCCTGCATCATCTTCATCGACGAGATCGACGCCGTCGGCCGCCATCGCGGCGCCGGCATGGGCGGCGGCAACGACGAACGTGAACAGACCCTGAACCAGCTGCTGGTCGAGATGGACGGTTTCGAAGCCTCCTCGGGCGTCATCGTGATCGCCGCGACCAACCGCGCCGACGTGCTGGATAAAGCGCTGCTGCGTCCGGGCCGTTTCGACCGCCAGGTGATGGTGGGCCTGCCGGACATCCGTGGCCGCGAGCAGATCCTGAACGTGCACATGCGCAAGGTGCCGATCGGTACCGACGTCAAGGCCGACATCCTGGCGCGCGGCACCCCGGGCTTCTCGGGCGCCGACCTGGCCAACCTGGTCAACGAGGCAGCGCTGTTCGCGGCACGCCGCAGCAAGCGCCTGGTCGAGATGATCGACTTCGAAGACGCCAAGGACAAGATCTACATGGGCCCGGAGCGCAAGTCGATGGTCATGCGCGAGGAAGAGCGCCGCAACACGGCCTACCACGAGTCGGGCCACGCGGTGGTCGCCAAGCTGCTGCCGAAAGCCGACCCGGTGCACAAGGTCACGATCATGCCGCGCGGCTATGCCCTCGGCCTGACCTGGCAGCTGCCTGAGCACGACAACCTGTCGGGCTACAAGGACAAGATGCTCGAAGAAATCTCGATCCTGTTCGGCGGCCGTATCGCCGAAGAGATCTTCGTCGGCCAGATGTCCACCGGCGCCTCGAACGACTTCGCCCGCGCCACCAAGCTGGCCCGCTCGATGGTGACCCGCTTCGGCATGTCCGAGAGCATGGGCGTGATGGTCTACGAAGACAGCGAAAACGAAGGCTTCTTCGGCGGCGCTACCAAGACCATCTCGGAAGCGACGCAGCAGAAGGTCGACGCCGAGATCCGCAACATCCTCGACACGCAGTACGCCCTGGCGCGCCGCCTGTTGGAAGAAAACCGCGACAAGGTCGAGATGATGACCAAGGCGCTGCTCGACTGGGAAACCATCGACGCCGAGCAGATCAACGACATCATGGCTGGCCGCGAACCGCGCCAGCCGAAGGCCGGCCTGCTGACCAAGCGTAACCCGCCGAGCGACAGCGGTGGTGGTGTGGCGCCGAACGCCACCGCACCGGCTTGATGTGATCGCCTAGGTTTCCCCAAGCAAAAGGCATCCGCTGGATGCCTTTTGTACGTTAACGCTTCCCCCTTTCTCACCATGTCCAAGAATTTGCAATGTGGCCAGTACAGCTTCGCGCTGGGAGGCCCGGATGCCGTCCGTCCGGTCGTGATGGGCATCCTCAACGTCACTCCCGATTCCTTCTCCGACGGCGGCCGTTACCAGGGCCTGGAGTTTGCGCTGTCGCATGCCGAGGAAATGATCCGCGATGGCGCCACCATGATCGATATCGGCGGCGAATCGACCCGTCCGGGCTCGCCGAGCGTGCCGGTGGCCGAAGAACTGGCGCGCGTGCTGCCGACCCTGTATGCGCTGCGCAGCCTCGACTGCGCGCTGTCGGTGGATACCTGCAAGCCGGAAGTCATGGCTGAGGCGATCATCGCCGGCGCCGACATGATCAACGACATCAACGGCTTCCGGGCGCCGGGCGCCATCGAGGCGGTGCGCGACAGCGACTGCGGGCTGTGCGTGATGCACATGCAGGCCACGCCGCAAACCATGCAGCAGGCCCCGGCATACCATGACGTCGTGCGCGAGGTGATCGATTTCCTCCGGGAGCGCGTGGACACCCTGGAGCGCGCCGGCATCGCCCGGGAACGCATCTGCATCGATCCGGGCTTCGGCTTCGGCAAGACCGTCGAGCACAACTACGCGCTGCTGCGCCAGCTGGGCCGCATCCGTGACGAGCTCGGCCTGCCGGTGCTGGCCGGGCTGTCGCGCAAGTCCATGGTAGGGGCCATCACGGGCCGGCCGGTGGAAGAGCGCATGGCGGGCAGCGTCGGCGGGGCATTGGCTGCGGTAGCGCATGGCGCTAAAATTGTGCGTGTGCATGATGTAGCAGAGACGGTTGATGCCTTAAAGGTATGGCTCGCCGGAACTTAAGATTAAAACGCTAAGGTTAAAACCTGGAAAGAGTAAAAGAATGGCACGGAAATATTTCGGCACGGACGGTGTTCGCGGCCTCGTGGGGGTCGCGCCGATTACCCCCGAATTCGTCATGCGCCTCGGCTACGCTGCCGGCACGGTGCTGGCCAAGGGCGGAAAGTCGACCAGCGGCCGTCCGGTCGTCCTGATCGGCAAGGACACCCGTATTTCCGGCTATATGCTGGAAGCTGCGCTGGAAGCGGGCTTCTCGGCGGCGGGCGTGGACGTGATGCTGGCCGGCCCGATGCCGACCCCGGCCATCGCCTACCTGACCCGTGCGCTGCGCCTGCAGGCCGGCGTCGTGATCTCGGCGTCGCACAATCCTTTCCAGGACAACGGCATCAAGTTCTTCTCGCAGCACGGCACCAAGCTGCCGGACGCGGTGGAACTGGAAATCGAAGACGCGATCGACCAGCCGATGGGCTGCGTGCCTTCGGACAAGCTGGGCCGCGCCACCCGCCTGCGCGACGCCCAGGGCCGCTACATCGAGTTCTGCAAGAGCACCTTCCCGAACGAGCTGGACCTGCGCGGCCTCAAGATCGTGGTCGACAGCGCCAACGGCGCGGCCTACAACATCGCCCCGCACGTGTTCCACGAACTGGGCGCCGAAGTCGTGTCGATCGGTGCGACGCCTGACGGCTTCAACATCAACGCCGGCGTCGGCGCCACCGCGCCGAAAGCGCTGTCCGAAGCGGTGGTGAGCAACAAGGCCGACCTCGGCATCGCGCTGGACGGCGATGCCGACCGCCTGATCATGGTCGACGCCACCGGCCGCGTCTACAACGGCGACGAGCTGCTGTACCTGATGGTGCGCGACCGCATGTCGACCGGTCCGGTGGCGGGCGCCGTCGGCACCCTGATGACCAACATGGCGCTGGAAGTGGCGTTCAAGCAGATGGGCGTCGGCTTCGCGCGCGCCAAGGTCGGCGACCGCTACGTGCTGGAAGTGATGCAGGAGCGCGGCTGGCTGTTCGGCGGCGAAAGCTCGGGCCACCTGCTGGCGCTGGACAAGCACACCACCGGCGACGGTATCGTGTCGGCACTGCAGGTGCTGTCGGCGCTCAAGCGCAGCGGCAAGTCGCTGGCCGAATGCTGCAGCGAACTCAAGCTCTATCCCCAGACCCTGATCAACAAGAAGGTCGCACCGGGCTTCGACTGGACCAAGGACGGGGCGCTGGTGGCCGAGAAGGAAGCGGTCGAACGCGAACTGGGCGAGAGCGGCCGCGTGCTGATCCGCGCCTCGGGCACCGAACCCTTGATCCGTGTCATGGTCGAGGCGAAGGAAGCCGACCTGGCTGAAAACATGGCGCGCCGTATCGCCGACAAGCTGGCCGCCTGAGCCCGTACCCCCGCACGGGGCAGCGCAATTTGACGTGCCCTCGTTGCGGGAGTATCATCAGGCCCACATCGGAGTGTAGCGCAGCCCGGT
This sequence comes from Massilia sp. LC238, assembly GCF_000735635.1. Taxonomy (NCBI): domain Bacteria; kingdom Pseudomonadati; phylum Pseudomonadota; class Betaproteobacteria; order Burkholderiales; family Oxalobacteraceae; genus Massilia; species Massilia sp. LC238. The sequence goes on from NZ_JNNN01000069.1 coordinate 26,103, forward strand.
AGCGCACCTGGTTTGGGACCAGGGGGTCCAAGGTTCGAATCCTTGTACTCCGACCAAAGCTTCCTCCGCGGGCTGTCGTTCGACAGCCCGTTTCATTTCCGGCAGCTTGCGCGTGCCGTCTGAACTGCCCATAGCTCAGTTGGATAGAGCATCAGCCTTCTAAGCTGAGGGTCGCTGGTTCGAACCCAGCTGGGCAGGCCATCGGTCGCGTGACTACTTTTTTTCGGATCGCATGCTTTTCCTGACTGTTCCCTATGCCGAGAAGGATGAAGCGAAGGCGCTCGGCGCCCGCTGGAATCCCACCAAACGCCGCTGGTATGTCCCGGACGGCGTCGCCACCGCCGCCTTCGCCAAATGGGCCGGGCAGGGCGCCGACAGCCCACCTGGCGGCGCACCCACAGGCCGCGTCGACAGCTACCAGGGCAAGACCGTGACCGGCGCCAACTACGTCGCGCTCGAGCACGACTGCAATCCCTTCGAAGCCTGTCCGCAGTGCACGGCGGCCTTGCTCGGCACCGAGTGGCAGAAGGCGCGCCAGCACCTGGCCGGCCTGGTCGCCAAGCTTTAAGGACCTATCCCAGCAGGGAATGAGTCGCTTGCGGCGCGCCTGGCAAGCGAACGCCGTCCGCAGCGCTGCCGTGTTAACGTTCCGGCAGCAGCGCATGCCGTCCCGGGGTGCGCGCTTCCGGAGACCGACCATGCCGTTCGCTCGACTGTTCCAGCACCCACTTTTCTGCGCCCGCCTGTCGATCCTGCTGGCCGCGCTGTGCGCCATGGTGCCGGCGGCCCACGCCGACGCGACCGCCACGCCGGCCCAGGGCGAGACCTTCCGGCTGCAGCTGGCGGCGGACGGCGCCCCGGCGCCGGAAGCGGCGGATGCGAATACGGGTACCGTGCAATTCATCGGCACGGCCACGGTCATCATCCGCTACCAAGGCTTCACGATCCTCACCGATCCCAACTTCCTGCACAAGGGCGACCACGTCCACCTCGGCTATGGGCTCACCTCGGAACGCAAGACCAACCCGGCCATCCGCTTCGAAGAACTGCCGCCGATCGACCTGGTCGTGCTGTCGCATTTCCATGGCGACCATTTCGACCAGCTGGTGCAGGAAAAGCTCAACCGCGCCACGCCCATCGTCACCACCAAGGAGGGCGGCGAGCGGCTCAAGCGCCTGGGATTCACGCGCGTCTATGGCCTGAGCAGCTGGGACCGGCTCGAGGTCGGCAAGGGCGCCTCGCGCGTGCGCGTGACCGCCACGCCCGGACGCCATGGCCCGGCCGGCGTGGCGGTGCTGCTGCCCAAGGTGATGGGTTCGGTGCTCGATTTCGGCGCGGATCCCGCCGTACCCGACTACCGCATGTACATCAGCGGCGACACCCTGGTCTACGACGACATCCGCGCCATCCCGCAGCGCTTCCCGAACATCGACCTGGCCTTGCTGCACCTGGGCGGCACCCGCATCCTCGGTGTCGTGAAAGTCACGATGGACGGCAAGGACGGCGTGCGCATGATGCAGGTAGTGCGCCCGAAGAAGACCGTGCCGATCCATTACAACGACTACGACGTGTTCAAGTCGCCGCTCGAGGACTTCGCGCGCGAAGTCAAGGCGGCCGGCCTGGAGAAGGACGTCATCTACCTCGTCCACGGCGAAACCTACACCTTCAGCCGGGTACAGCGCTAGCAGGGCCGGCCGCTCGGGCCCGACCTGCTTCAATCGTGCGCGCTCGCCTTGCTGCTGAGTAAACGCTATGATGCCAGCCTGACAATAATCGCTTCCCGGCCACGGCATGCATCGAGCGCAAGACTCCAGCCCGAACGACCCCCTTGCGCAGCGCGACCGGCGGCTGGTCGCCGGCATCGCAGTCTCGGCGCTGCTGCATGGCCTGCTGTTGTCGCTGCAGTTCGGCGTCCCCGGCTTCGATGCCGGTCCAGGCGGGCCGATCCAGGTCACGCTGGCGCCTGCGCCGCCCCCATCCGCGAGTTTACCGGAGACGCCCCCTGCGCCGCTGCCGGAACCCGGCGCCGCGCCCCCACTGCCGCTGCCTGCGCCGCCCGCTGTCGTCGCGCCGCCTGCCGGCGGACTGCGGCTGGTCGATCCGCGCCCGCAGCCGGCCCCGCCCCTGATCACCTCGACGCAGGATGACGCCAGTTTCGCGGTGGCGCCGCCGCCATTGCTGGACATCGAACCGGACCTGCAAGCGGGTGTGCCTGATGGCGAGCCAGACGCGAAGCCGGAGCCGGACGAGACGGCGATCGCGGCGCGTCTGGAGGAGGAGGCCAGGCAGGAAGCCGAGCGCCAACGCCAGGCAGAGGCCGAGGCGGCCCGTCTTGCCGACGCCGAGGAGCAGCGGCGCCTTGATGCCGAGGCCGAACGCTCCCTGCGCGAAGAGCAGGAACGGCTTGCGGCGCAAGCGGCGGAACAGGAGCGGCTCGCAGCCCAGCGTGAGGCCGCGCAGGCGCAGGAACAACGCCGGGCCGAGCAGCAACTGGCCGAGCAGCAGCTGGCCGAGCGCCGCCAGGCCGAGCAGCGCGCCGTCGAACAGCGGCAGGCCGAACAACTGGCAGCCGTACAGCGCCGGGCGGAGCAACTGGCTGCCGAGCAGCTCGCGGCCGAACGGACGCGGATCGCGCGCCAGCAACTGGAGGAGCGCCAGCGTGCCGAAGCCGAGCAGCAGCGCCTGGCACAGCTGCGCGAACGCGACGCGGCATTGGCCAGGCAGGCCGAGCAGCAGCGCGCGGCCGAACGGCTTGCCGCCGAGCGCCTCGCGGCGGAACAGCTGGCGCGCCGCCAGGCCGAGGCAGCCGAGCGCCAGCGCGCCGAGGAACTGGCGCAGCGCCAGGCCGCCGAGGATGCCGCGCGGCGGCTGGCCGAGGAGCGCGCCCGGGCCGACCGGCTGGCGCGCGAGCGCGCCGAGGAAGCGGGACGTCGGATCGCGGCCGAGCGCCAGCAGGGATTGCCCGGGCCGGGCAGCGGCAGCCCCGGCCCGGGCGGCCCGGGAAGCGGGCGAGGGGATGGGGCTTTGCCGGCGGGCAGCGTTCCGGGCAGCGCCATGGCCACCCGCGCGCGCGAACTGCTGCGCGGCCTGAACATCCCGAACGTGGCGCCGCCGCCGGCGCGGCCGGAGGACGCCCCCGTCGCGCGCCGGGTGCTGGCCGACGGCGCCGAACGCGACGTGCCGCTGCGCCTGTATGTCGACAGCGTACGCCAGAAGCTGGAACGTACCGCGGTCCTCGGCGGCGCCCGGTTCTCGCAGCGCGAGGTCCGGATCGACCCCCTGGTCAGCCTGACGCTGCGCAGCGACGGCAGCGTCGACGACGTGACCATCGTGCGCTCGAGCGGCCGCGCCGACATGGACGATGCGGTACGCCGCTTCGTCCAGCTCAATGCGCGTTACGCCGCCTTCCCGCCGAACGTCGCGGCGCGCTTCGACATCATCGAAATCCGCCGCGTGTGGCGCTTTGCCGACGGCCTGAAGTTACTGGAGGAAATTCGCTGAGCCTTTGCGCAGCCGCTGTTTGATCAGCTACAAAGCCAAGCCTGATGGACACCGTACGCTGGACTGGACCGTTCAAGTATGACGTCTATTTTTGATAGGCAACAATCATGGCTGCGATTTGTTCAGTTGCAATATCGGGTTACCGGCACCTTGTGCTGGTACTGAGCTTGTTCATTCTCCTGCCGGGTTGCACTACCGGCATCCAGTTCGCCGGCAGCGGCAAGGACGGCGGCAGCGATGCGCCGCCCACCGAGATCATCACCGAGCAGCTGATCGAGAGCGAACGGCGCGCGCTGGCCGAGCTGTCCCGGCAAGACCTCTCGCCGCTCATCGTGGCCGACCCTGCGCCGTACACCATCGGCCAGGGCGACGTGCTGTCGATCGTCGTGTGGGACCATCCCGAGCTCGCCGGCAGCGGCATGACCGCCGCCACCGCCGCCCTCGACAGCGGCACGGCGTCACCCAGCGCGGTCCAGCCCGGGTTTGCGGTCGATCACATGGGACGCATCCAGTTTCCGCTGATCGGCCTGCTGCACGTCGAAGGCCAGACCGAGGAGCAGGCCAGGGCGCTGCTGACCAAGAAGCTGGCACGCTACATCGCCCAGCCCAGCCTCACCCTGCGCGTGCAGTCCTACCGCAGCAAGCGGGTCTACATCGACGGCGAGGTCAAGGCCCCCGGCCTGCAGGCCATCAACGACATCCCCATGACCCTGGTCGAGGCGCTGAACCGCGCCGGCGGCATGCTGCCCAGCGCCGACCAGAGCCGCATCATGATCGAACGCGGACCCAGCCGCTACATGATCAACCTGCGCGACCTGGTGCAGAAAGGCGTCAACCCCGGCGCCGTGCTGCTCAGGCATGGCGACGTGGTGCGCGTCCATTCGCGTGACGAAAGCAAGGTCTTCGTCTCTGGCGAGGTCGTCCAGCCGCGCGCGCTCACCATGCACAACGGCCGCCTGACCCTGAACGAGGCGCTCGGCGAGAGCGGCGGCGTCAGCCCCCTGAGCGGCGATGCGCGCCAGATCTACGTGGTGCGCAAGACGCCCGAGCGAACCCGCGTGTTCCAGCTCGACGCGCGCGTGAGCGGCGCGCTGGCGATGGCCGAATCCTTCGAGCTGCGGCCGAAGGACGTCGTCTACGTCGCCGCATCGCCGCTGGCGAACTGGAACCGTCACCTGAGCCTGTTGTTCCCGGGCGCGCTGACCAACGCGGTCGGCGTGACGACCCGTCCCTGAACATGCGATCCCGAGCAAGGCCGCTACCATGAGCAATCCTGCCGACGCCCACCCGCTGACCCACATCTCGCACAGCCCGCCCGTGCTGTCGGTGCCCTTCGACCCGCGGCCGCCCGAGCCCCTGCCGGAAGAGTCTACGGTCGACCTGAAGGGCTATTTCAACACGCTGTAGCCGAGGCCGACAATACCGATGACGGCGGTGCGGTCCTGCAGCTTGGCCAGCAGCTGCTCCAGGTGAGGGGAGGTGTTCTCGTCGCGCATGTGTTTCCTCGTCGGTGACAGTGGGGGGTACGGGTTCAGATCCGGAACGGCACGAACTTCTTGATCAGGCTCGGCGCCTGGGTATCGGCCACCAGGGGCGGCGCCGTCACCGGCGAGGTGGGCACGTATTCGGCGACGATGGCCTTGACCATCGATTCGATCGTGCCGCGCTCGTGGGTCTCGCAGGCCATCATCAGGCAGGTGATGCAGGTTTCCAGCACGCTGGGGCGCAGCGCGCTTTCCTTCATGCGCATGATGCGCGGGTGCTCGCTCGGGAAGACGGTGCCCTCGGTCAGCAGTTCCTCGTGCAGCTTTTCGCCGGGGAACAGGCCGACGAACTGGACCTCGATGTCGCCGCGCGGGTTCTGCGGCGACCGTTCGGTGAGCCCGGACATGGCGATCATGGTGCGGGCCAGGTCGACGATCTTGACCGGCTCGCCCATGTCGAGCACGAATACGTCGCCGCCCTTGGCCATGGCGCCGGCCTGGATCACCAGCTGGGCCGCCTCGGCGATCAGCATGAAGTAGCGCGACACCTCGGGGTGGGTAATGGTCAGCGGGCCGCCGCGGGCGATCTGGCGCTGGAACAGGGGAATGACCGAGCCGGACGAGCCGAGCACGTTGCCGAAGCGGACCATGCAGAAGGTCGTGTGGGCGCCGTGGCGCACCGCCGCCGCCTGGAAGATCAGTTCGGCGATGCGCTTGCTGGCGCCCATGATGTTGGTCGGGCGCACCGCCTTGTCGCTCGAGATCAGCACGCAGGTCTCGACCTTGTGCTGGGCCGCGGCGCTGGCCACGACCTGGGCGCCGATCACGTTGTTGCGCAGTCCTTCGACGATATTGGCCTCGACCAGGGGCACGTGCTTGTAGGCGGCGGCGTGGTAGATGGTGTTGACCTTGCCGTCGCGCAGGACGCGCTCGACCAGTTCGCTGTTGCAGACCGAACCCAGGTGGGCGTGGATGGCCAGCCCCGGGAAGCGCGCGGCCAGCTCCTGGCGGATGGTGTAGAGCGCGTACTCGGAGTGGTCGAGCAGGTGCAGCTCAAGCGGGGTCAGCGTGACGATCTGGCGGCACAGCTCGCTGCCGATCGACCCGCCGGCGCCGGTGACGAGCACGCTCTTGCCGCGGACGCAGCGGGCGAACAGGTCGAGCCGCGGCGGCACCGGCGGGCGCCCGAGCAGGTCCTCGAACTTGAGTTCGCGGATCGTGCCGTGCGCCGGCGGCCGGTCGTCGGCCAGGTCGACCAGGCGGCTCAGGATCTTGACCGGCACCCCGGCCTGGCCGAGGCGCTGCATGATGTCGCGCAGGCGCTCCGGCGACACCGAGGGCAGGGCGATCACGATGGTGCGGATGCCCTGCGAAGCCACCAGCTCGGCCAGGCGCGTGGTATTGAACACGCGCAGGCCGGCGATGGTGCGTTCGTTCAGGGCGCGCTTGTCGTCGAAGAAGCAGACCGGGCGGTACTCGTCGCTGTGGCGCATCGCCTGCACCAGGCGCGCACCGGCATCGCCGGCGCCGTAGACGGCCACCGCATCGGACGCGCCGGTGCGCCGCCCGCCGTGGGCGCGCAGCAGGTTGCGCAGGCCAATACGGGAAATGACGACATACGAGAAAACCACGAACCAGTAAATGGCGAGCGCGCTGCGCGGAAAACGCGGCTCGTTCATGATGATTAATGCGACATACACGCACAAAATGGCGAATGCGAGTGCGGCGCCGGTAAAACTCAATAAACGCTGGTCGATAAAGCGGATGACGGCGCGGTATAAATCGGATACCGAAAATGCGGCAATGGTGACCACGGCCACCAGCGCATACGACGCGGGACCGAAATTCTGTGCAAGCTGTAAATCGCCACCCCGTAATATCATCGCAATCAGGAAACAGACCGGCAATGCCAGCAGGTCGCACCCCACCATCAGGGCGATTTTACTGGTGCGGCTCATCGACACCATCCGTACGCAAAGCTGGCTGAAAAGATCGGATCTGAAATTGGACATGGCAATCCGCTGCGGTTAGGAATTAATGAAAGCCTAGAGAAATTCGGGCGCGGCAATGCATAAAACGCGATAATCCGGTCGTTATCCAGAAAGGAAACAAGTAAATGAAAAGAAGTTTTGTAAATTTATTATCAGGCGGCTACTACTAATGGAGTTTGACCTGACTCAACGGCGGCAAGTGAATTAATTCGAAAAGACCTGAAAATGAAAACAGGAAATGAAAATAGGAAATAAATCGCCTATTTCATTTCCATTGATTATTTAATTGATGAGCGGAACTGATGAGCAGGCAGGAGCGTGCAGTGGCCACGCGGATGGCAGCCGGCACCACAACAAGAGGAGGGGAAAGGATGACGCGCCGGCAAGACGGCGCGTCGAAGGGGCGGAAGCGCCGGCCGGGCCGGCAGCGGGCTCAGGCGGCCGGACGGCCCGGGCGTGGTTGCGGCGCCATCGGCGGCACCGTGATCTGCTCGTTCAGGCGCAGGAACTTGAAGCCGGCCAGCACCTGGCCAGGCTTGCCCTCGCGCGCATTGCGGGCCTCGCGCTCGGCGGCGCGGGCGATGAAGGAGTCGAAGGTCTCTTCGCGCACCTGCGGCGCCTGCGAGTGCAGGAAGCGCCGCTCGCCGTTCGGGCCCAGCACCACCAGGCCGACGTGCGAGGCCCAGTATTCGCCGTTGCGGGTCGAGATCACGTTCACGAAGTCGCCTTCCTGCAGCTGGGCGGCGATCGCCGCCACGCCTTCCTTGGGCACGTAGGCCTGGCGGCTGCTCTCGACCGGGATGTCGCGCACCGTGTTGTGGCGGGTGCGCAGGAAGCGCGCGCGGTCCACCGTCATCGCATACGAAGGGCCGCCTGGCCCGGCCAGCTCGGCGCTGACGTCGGTCACCAGCCAGCGGTTGGCCACGTTCCAGTCCATCTCGGTGTAGTGGTTGCGGGTGGCCACGCCGATCACGCCGTCGCGGTAGCGGATCCGCTGCAGCATCCAGAAGAACTCTTCCCACGACTGCGACAGGGCCATCGCGTAGGTGTGTTCGGCGAAGACCACGCAGTCGCTTTCCTTCAGGCTGAACAGCGGCAGGTCGTCGTGTACTTCATACGGAAACTCGCCCAGCAGGTGCAGCGAATACGGCTGGCCGAGGTTCTTGCGCCCGATCGCGGCGATCCGCTTGCGCAAGTCGGGTTCGGCCGTGTGGACGTGGGCGATATAGCGGCCGGCTTCCTGCGGCGTCATCTGGTAGATCTGCTTCTGCAGCACGGCGGCCAGCGGCAGCTCGGCTGCGGGCGTGCCCGGCTTGACGGAAGACTGTGGCGTCGGAGGGGCGCTGGCGCAGCCGGCGAGGGCGGCGCCGGCAAGCAGCAGGCTGCTGAGGCGGATGGCAATAGGCATTTGCAAAAAAGAGACACTCAAGACGATGAAGGTGCAGCCACGCTACTCCTGCGCCCGCGTAAAAGGGAATGAAATTTTGTTCATTCGCTATAACTTAGGCAATGCTTGAATATGTACATTCCTAGAAGTTATATAAAGGCGAACACAAGTGATTATTCAGCAAGCTTGACATCATCAATACTCCCGACCATGGCAGAAAGGTGCCTACCAGTTGCATACCAATAGCTATAATCTCAGGAGAGACGTCATGTTCAAGCAGAAGCCGCTCGCAGCGGCCGTATCGTTAGCCGTTTGGAGCCTGGCCGCCGCGTCCGCCGTCGCGCAAGACGCACCGTCGGTCCCAATCCAGACCGTCGAAGTGACCGGTATCCGTGCCTCCATGGCACAGTCGCTGGCGGTCAAGAAAAATGCCAGCGCCAACGTCGAGGTGATTACCGCCGAAGACGTCGGCAAGATGCCGGACCGTAACCTGGCGGATTCGCTGCAGCGCCTGTCGGGCGTGGCGGTACGTACCGACTACGACGAGGCCGAGAAGGTCGCGATGCGCGGCACCAATCCTGATCACACACTGATCTTGTTCAACGGCCACACGGTTTCCGGCGGCGACTGGTACTTCGGTGACCAGCTCTCGAGCAGCCGTTCGACCAGCCTGTCGCTGATGCCATCCTCGGTCCTGAACCAGGCGGTCGTGTACAAGACTTCCGAGGCCAAGCTGGTCGACGGCGGCATGGCCGGCACCATCAACGTCAGCACCCGCAAGCCGCTGCAGCAGAAGGAGCGCCTGAGCGGCATCGTCAACCTGGGCGCCGTGTATGCGGACCTGCCGGGCAAGGCCGCGCATGATACCAATGCCTCGCTCAACTGGAAAAACGAATCGAACACCTTCGGCTTCATCGTCCAGGGATTCGCCCAGAAACGCCACGTGCGCCGGGACTCGGCTTCGCGCTTCGCCTATGTCGGCGGCAGCGGCTGGGACGTGATCGACACCAAGACCATGCTGGGCATCACCGACGAATCGCTGGCCGGCACCGGCTACAAGGCGTCGGACCTGAACGGCGTGCGCCTGCCGGGCTCGATGAGCACGGAATATGTCGAAAGCGTGCGTGACCGCAAGGGCGGCATGTTCTCGATGCAGTTCAAGCCGAACCAGGACCTGGACATGACCCTGACCGGCTTCCATTCGGAGATGAAGGCGAATAACTTCGGTCGCCTGAACGCCGGCGCGATGTTCAGCATGCTGAAGGGCCTGGGCGGCGCGCAGGGCGCCGCCACGCCGACCAGTTCGGGGCCGAACGGCCAGCGCGTGTACGCCCAGATCAAGAACCCGATCATCACCACCGAGCGCACCATCTACGGCCATGAGCTGAAGGTGCTGAAGGCAGCCGACATCGTCTACCCGGCCGGCACCACCCCGCAGTACATCGGCGAGACCGAGGGCGCGTACCGCGACGGCGCGCGCGCCACCAGCGCCTTCCTCGACCTGGACGTCAAGTACCGCGTCACCCCGGACCTGACCGTCAAGGCGCTGCTGTCGTCCACCAAGGGCGTCGGCGAGACCGCGCTCGACCAGGGCCTGACCTATACCCGCTACGGCACCGGCGTGTCCTACAAACTGGGCAGCCTGTACGACGCCCCCTTCGTCAAGTATTACGGCACCGGCCCGAACGTCCCGGGCCTGAACCCGGACGGCAGCGGCTACGTGCTGACCGGCCGCAACGCTTCCGGCGTCACCACCAACGACCGCGAAAACAGCCTCAACCTGGACGCTGAGTACCGCACCGACCTGGGCGCACTGCGCTCGGTCGATTTCGGCGTGCGCCATGCCGACCACCGCCGCGACAGCGCGCGCCGCTTCCCGCAGCTGCGCACCGGCAACCTGAACGACAACGCACCGACCGGCGCCTTCAATTTCCAGCCGATTCCGGCCGACTTCGGCAGCGGCCTGGACGGCCCGGCCGGTTGGGACAATACCAGCTGGACCCTGACCCCGGAAGCACTCAAGGCCTACTTCGCAGCCAACTACAAGCCGACCACCGCAGAGTGGGAGCGTCGCGTCTCGACCGAACTCGACATGCGCGAACGCCAGAGCGCGGCCTACATCCAGGGTAACCTGGAAGCGGAACGCTGGTCGGGCAACTTCGGCCTGCGCTTCGTGCGCACCCAGGTCAATGCGATGATCCCGGTCCCGCTGCCGGTCGGTACCTGCGCGCGCACCGAGCCGGGCAAGCCGGCCACCACCTGCGCCGCCGTGCCGGGCGCGATCACTACCGCCAGCGACGGCGTCCAGTACTACGACGGCGTGCCGTTCAATCCGCTGGCCGGTGTGATGTACTACAAGAAGGAGCGTGAAACCACCTTCAACAACCTGCTGCCGAGCCTGAACCTGCGCTACGAGCTGAGCAAGGACCAGATCCTGCGCTTCGGCGCCAGCAAGACCATCTCGCGCCAGAACTACAACATCCTGGGCGCCGGCTACGGCTCGCCGGCATGTACCGACGGCGTGTGCCAGGTCACCGGCCCGAATCCGGAAATGGAACCGCTGATCGCCAAGAACCTGGACGTGTCCTGGGCCTGGTACTTCGCGCGCCGCTCGATGGTGGGCGTGAACCTGTACTACTCGGACATCAATGGCTATCCGAAGACTGGTACCGCCGGCAAGACCACGGTCGAGCTGCTCGATCCGCGTGATTCGCAGATCAAGACCTTCGCCGTGAACACCGCTTCGCAGCAGGGCGCGCGCATCGCCGGTATCGAGCTGATGTACGAGCAGCCGTTCGGCAACACCGGCTTCGGCTTCACCTCGAACGTCAGCAAGGCCAAGACCAAGGTCGACGACGGCCGTCCGATGGTCGGCGCGTCGGAATATTCCGCCAACCTGGGCACCTACTACGAGGACGACAAGCTGTCGGCACGCTTGGTGGCCAACTACCGCAGCGAGTACGTGAATACGTCGACCGCTCCGGCGCCGACCGCCAACAGCCAGGGCCTGTCGACCGTCAACGGCATCCTGATGCCGGTGGCGCCGACCTTCGCCGCACCGGTGACCACGCTGGCCTTCAACGCCAGCTACAACCTGACGCCGAACCTGGTGCTCTCGTTCGATGCGACCAACCTGACCAACGTCAAGCGTGCCTACTATCGCTACAGCGAGGACGAGCAGCAGAAGCTGGACGTGGGCGGCCGTCAATACTACGTGAACCTGAAATACAAGTTCTAAGCTTCGCGTAGATCCGACCAAAGGGGAGCTCCGGCTCTAATGCCGTTCAGTTAAGACTGAACGGCATTTTTATTTTGTCGTTGTAAACGCGCGGCAACGCTGTTAACCTTCGTCGCCATGTTCGACGACACTCTACATTTCCTGGCGAATCACCTCGAGGCTCC
>NZ_JNNN01000070.1:0-5514 GCF_000735635.1 Massilia sp. LC238
TGAGGTCCGAAGATCCCCCACTTTCTTCCGTAGAACGTATGCGGTATTAGCGCAACTTTCGCTGCGTTATCCCCCACTTCTGGGTACGTTCCGATGTATTACTCACCCGTTCGCCACTCGCCACCAGGCCGAAGCCCGTGCTGCCGTTCGACTTGCATGTGTAAAGCATGCCGCCAGCGTTCAATCTGAGCCAGGATCAAACTCTTCAGTTCAATCTCTGTTTGTCGAAAACCGCATTGCTACGGCTTTCGAAATCGATCCACTGGATCGATTTCGCTCACTCAAGATACTGACCGTTATCTCATTGCTGAGACAACGCTTAATACTTTTGTGAACATTTGATAATTTAAGTATGCAGCTGAACAAGTCAGCCGGCACCTTCATCAAACGCCCACACTTATCGACTGTTGATTGTTAAAGAACCGTTGTTCTGTACTACCTTGCTGCACCGTACGAAGCGTTGTGTTCGTCAGCAGCAGAGAAGTGAGATTATGCAGTGTTTCGCTTAACTCGTCAACCCCTCGTTCGCTTCGTTTTTAGAATTTCTCTTGAGCTTGTCATCGTAACCACTTGATTACGTTAACGTTTTTTTGCTCAAAACGAAGCGGACGCGAACTATAACAAAGCGCGCGCCCGCTTGCAAGCCCCTTTCGTCAGCGCCCCGGCAGCAGTTCGATGACCTGTCTGGCCGCCTTCTCCACCGCCTCGCGCGAGTACAGCAGCGGGAAGTACTTGCCCTCCGCCCAGGGCTGCGCAAGATCGCGGTAGTGCGCACTAGCCGGGTCGCCCGACTGCCCGGGCGTGTTGATCGCCCGTGAGTTGTCCCAGTTGCCGACGTCGAGCACCATGCGGAACGAGGGTCCGTGCGCCTGCCAGAAACTGTCGGGGTGGTAGCTCGACACGTTGACCGTGTAGGCGCCGCCGCCACGCGGCAAGGGCCCGACGTTCACCTGCGCCCGGGCAGCCTGGTCGAGGATCGGCGTCATCGGATGCACGAAATAGCTGAAGTGCAGCTTGCCCCATTGCCAGCGCGCCGGGTCCGGCCCGAGCAAGCTTTCCACTTCCGCCCACGCTTCTGTGAGACTGGTGAGCAGCACCTCGTTCCGCTTGCGGACCGCATCCGCACCAAAGCGCTGCGCCGGGTTTTCCAGCGACTCGAGCAGCACGCTCGCATGCGGCGCATCGAAGCTCTGCGCCGCCGCCGGCGCCAGGACCGCCTCCTTGAACGCATGACCAAGATGACGCGACCACCATACCTCGTACAAGGCCGCAGCCGCGGACGTGGCCTTCTCCTCGCCATCCCAGGAGGACAGCAGGCGCAAGGCCGCCTGAGTCTTCTGGTTTGGCGAGGACAGTGGCTTGAGCAGGGCCACCAGGCGGCGCGCGTTCAGCGACACCATGTCGCCCTGCAGGCGCTCCATGTCCTCCATGCTCGCCTTGGGCGTCTTCGCCAAGACCTCCGCGATCCGCCGCGCGCGCGCATTGTCCGGCCATTCGAAGCCGAGCTTGTGCTCCCGGTAGGGGAATCCGGCCGGCAGGTTCATTTCGTTGGCCGAGGCGAACCAGCCCTGCTTCGGATTGAGGACATAGGGAAGCTTCGCGCCGTCGAGGAAGCCCTGCCATTCATAGCGGCCGTCACCCGGCACCGGCATCAATCCGTCCCAGTTCGGACGCACGGGCGCCAGGCCACCGGCAACCCAGCCGATGTTCCCGGCCGTATCGGCGTACACCTGGTTTTCGGTCGGCGCACCCCAGCGCTCCATCGCGCGGCGGAACTGGGTGAAGTCCTGGGCCTTCATGTAGTCGATGCTGCCGAAGTACGGTGCCATGCCGGGCGCCGTCCACGCGGTGCGGACCGCCAGCGCGCGGCGCTTGCGGGCATCCTGGTGGATCACGGGACCGTGGCGGGTGAAGCGCAGCTCGACCGTGCGTGCGGGACCGCCGCGCACCGCCACTTTTTCGCGCACCACGCGGAAGTTCTCCCAGCGGCCCTGGTAGCGGTACTGCTGCGGGTTCGCTGGATTGACTTCGTAGACGTACAGGTCTTCCTGGTCGATGCTGAAGATGGTCAGCCCGAAGGCGACCTTGCCGTTATGGCCGATCGAAACGCCGGGCAGCGCCGGCTCCCCTGCCCCGATGACGTCGAGCCCGGGAGCGCTCAGGTGCACGATGTAGCGCAGCGACGGTGCGCCATAGGCCCGGTGCGGATCGTTTGCCAGGATCGGGCGGCCGGTCGTGGTGCGCGAGGGCGCGACCACCCAGTTGTTGCTGCCCTCGAGCGTTTCCTCGTTCGGAGCCGCCGCGCGCGCGACCTGCAGCTTGCGCCGTTCGAAGCGCACGTTCTCGGTCGCGCGCGTGAAGACGTCGAGCGCGTCGTCGGGCAGGCAGGGGTCGAGCCCTTCGGGCAGCCGCGTGGTCCATGCCGGCGACAGCTGGGCGCGCACGGCATCGGCTGCCAGGCCCGCGCTGCAGACCACGCGCGCGCGCGCGACTTCCTGGGTCAGGTTGCGTGTCAGCCCGTGGCTGCGGATGCGCACCACGTCTTCCGGCCGCCACTTCGCCGGCTTGTAGCCGAGCTGGCGGAACTCGAAAGGCAGCAGCTCCGGCCTGCGCCCGATATAGTCGATGTAGGCATTGATGCCGGCGACGAAACGGGCACTGGTCCTTTGCGCATCCTTGCCGTAGGCGGCCCATTCCGGCGCCATGCTGCCGCGGTACAGGAACAGGCGCGCCGCCCGGTCCTGCTCCACGTAGGAGGGACCGAAGACCGAGGCCAGCTCGCCCAGCCCGCGGCGGCGCCACAAGTCGATCTGGAACAGGCGGTCGCGGGCGGCATTGAAGCCCTGGACGAAGAAGGCATCGTCCTGGCTGGCCGCGTAGATGTGCGGCACGCCCCAGCGGTCCACCAGGATCCGCGCCGGCTGGCCCAGGCCGGCGAGCTTTACCGGCTGTGCGCAGACAGGAAGCGCGGCGCCCACCAGCAGCGCAGCGCCGAGTCGAACCAGCCCCTTCACGCCGGCGTCGCCACCGCGGGCACGGCCGCCGGGGTCTTGATGCGCATGGGCGGGATCTGCCAGTAGGTGACCGCACGCCACAGCCATTCCATCGGGCCGTAGCGGAAGCGCGACAGCCACACATGGCTGAACGCGATCTGCGCCACCGCCAGCACGGCGACGAACAGCATCTGGTCGAGGCGCGAGATGCCCCAGTTGCCAAAGCCGTAGCCGAAGAAGAAGGTCGACGCGACCAGCGACTGCGTCAGGTAGTTCGTCAGGGCCATGCGGCCGAATGGGGCCAGCACGCTTACCTTGTTCAAGGGCGAGGCGCTATAGAGCATCAGGATCACCAGGCTGACATAGCCGATCGAGGCCGGCAGGTTGCCCAGCATTTGCAGGCCGGATGCCAGCTGGAAGCCGTCGGCGCCGCGTGATCCGGGCACCGCATGCATGGCGATGGCGGATCCCAGCACGCCCATGCCGATGCCGATCGGCAGGCCGAACATGGCCAGCCTGCGGAACAGCGGCAAATTAGCCTGCGCCTTTTCCATGATGCCCGAGCGGACGAACCAGGTACCGATCAGGAACATCGCGATCAGGACGGTCGCGAAGCCGACCTGGCCGGGCGCGTCTTCGACGAATTGCTTGGCGCGCATGTTCACGGCGTCGCTGAAGCTCCCTTTGGTGAGCACCGTGGTCTCGCGCTTGATGCGTTCTTCGCGCTCCTTCAGGTTCTTGGCCCGTTCGGCCTCCTGCTCCTTCTGCTTCTTGGCTTGCTCCTTGGTCGCGACAACGGGCGGCTTCTCCGGGAAGAAGTACATCGATGCGCCGGCGCCGGTCATCATGAGGAAGGAAAAGCAGTAGATGCCGACACCGATCCGCCACGGGCGGGCCGGCTTGTCGGCGTGGTAGCGCGTGGTGAGGGTACCCAGCGTGATCAGGGCAATGCCGAGCATCGGCAGGCCGAAGCGTGCCTGCGGCGGCGTGGCGGGCAAGAACCAGGTCACGGCGCCGCCGATCGTTGCAAGCACGCCGACCAGCATCATGATGAAAGCGATGACCGGCGCTTTGCCGAGGCGTTTCATGCGCTGTTCGCCGCGCAGCCACCATGCAACGACGCCGAAGAAGGCCACGCCGCCGGCAATGCCGAACAGCCAGTCCATGCCGGGAATGAAGCCGCCTCCGGCGCACAGGAGGATCGCGAGCAGGATCCACTTGGCGCGCCCATACAGCACGATCAAGAGGGCCGTCGCCGCGACGGCATAGCTGAACAGGATGTCGCCTGCGAACAGGAAGATGTGGTGCAAGGCGCCGAAGACGGCCAGTGCGGCGATGCGGCGCATGTAAGGGACGAGGAAGCTGCGGCCAGCGCGCTCCGCCCTGGTCAGCATGACGGCGAAGCCCATGCCGAACAGGAGGGAGAAGATGGTCCAGAATTTACCGGTGACGAAGTACTGGACGAAGTAGCTGACCCAGAAATTCGCGCCGGTGAGACCGCCCTGCATGCCGGAGCCGAGGGAGGCGGTGGCGCGGTTGAAGAACTCGACGTTCATCAGGAGGATGCCGATGAGGGCAAAGCCGCGCACGACATCGAGCGACTGGATGCGTTCGTCGTTCGCAACCGGCGTCAGCGCCGCCGGCACAGCTGGTCTATCCATGCTCATCTCCTTCTGGTTTGATCTGGTGATCGTATTCCAGAGGGTCGCCGCCAAAAGGCCTCATGCGACGAAACGACGTAAATATATGACAGAACGCGTTTTAAGGACCCATTATTAATATTGCATGGGCCCTGCTGGTCACCTCGCTTGCAATTAGCTTGTGTGCGATCTATATTGGATTGATGAAAACGACTCCTCCTACGCCCGTGCTGGGCGACCAGCTCTGCTTTGCACTCTACTCGACCTCCTTGGCCATGATGCGTGTGTACCGCGGACTGCTGCCGAAACTCGGTCTGACTTATCCGCAATACCTGGTGATGATGGTGTTATGGGAGCAGGACGAGCTGACCGTGTCGGATATCGGCGAGCGCCTTTTCCTGGATTCCGCCACGCTGACGCCGCTGCTGAAGCGGATGGAAGCGCAGGGCCTGGTGCAGCGGGCGCGCGCCCGCGCTGACGAGCGGCAGGTGATCGTCAGCCTTACCGAGCAGGGGCAGTCCTTGCGCAAGGATGCGGCCGCGCTGATGCCGGAAATCCTGTGCGCCACCAAATGCTCGGTGGACGAGATCACCAACCTGCGTGACCAGCTGGTCGACCTGCGCAAGAACCTGAACGATAGCGCCGGAGCGTGAATCGGCGGGGCTCGCCCCGCTTTTCGCTTGGCAGAGAGTGAGGATCCGCAGTGCGGACCTGAACGCAAAAAACCCCACCAGAATCATCTGGTGGGGTTTTTCATATAACTAGCCTGACGATAACCTACTTTCACACTGGTTGCAGCACTATCATCGGCGCAAAGTCGTTTCACGGTCCTGTTCGGGATGGGAAGGGGTGGGACCGACTTGCTATGGTCATCAGTCTTT
>NZ_JNNN01000071.1:0-15291 GCF_000735635.1 Massilia sp. LC238
TGAGGTCCGAAGATCCCCCACTTTCTTCCGTAGAACGTATGCGGTATTAGCGCAACTTTCGCTGCGTTATCCCCCACTTCTGGGTACGTTCCGATGTATTACTCACCCGTTCGCCACTCGCCACCAGGCCGAAGCCCGTGCTGCCGTTCGACTTGCATGTGTAAAGCATGCCGCCAGCGTTCAATCTGAGCCAGGATCAAACTCTTCAGTTCAATCTCTGTTTGTTGACACTTTCGTGTCATCCGCATTGCTGCGGAGTCGCTCACTCAAGATACTGACCGTCGCTCATTGCTGAGCAACGTTAATACTTTTGTGAACATTTGATAATTTAAGTAATCACTGACCAAAGTCAGCGGCACCTTCATCAAACGCCCACACTTATCGACTGTTGATTGTTAAAGAACCGTTGTTCTGTACTACCTTGCTGCACCGTACGAAGCGTTGTGTTCGTCAGCAGCAGAGACGCGAGATTATGCGGTGTTCTGCGTTTATCGTCAAGCCCCTCTTTTTTCTCTTTCGCTGTCGCTGCTTTGAAAGCTGCGATGTGCGTCGAAGAAACGAGACTATAGCAAAGCGCGGCGGGACTGACAACGCCTGTGACTATGTTATCGTCGCGTTTTTTCCACCTTATCTCCCCGGCAATGCTCCTTCCCCATATTACGCCGACTGCCGATGCCGTCCTGTCGCAGGCACTGCTCGACGCCATCAATAACAAAACCAAACCGCTCGGCAGCCTGGGCCGCCTCGAAACGCTGGCCGCCCAGCTCGGCCTGATCCAGGGCACGACGCGCATCCGGATCGCGGATCCCGCCATCCTGGTATGTGCGGCCGACCATGGTGTCGTGGCGGAAGGCGTCTCGGCCTATCCGCAGGACGTGACCTGGCAAATGGTCGAGAACTTCCTGGCCGACGGCGCCGCCATCAATGTATTCGCCCGCCAGAACGGCTGTGCGCTGCATGTGGTCGATGCAGGCGTGAACCACGACTTCGGCGTGCGTCCCGGCCTGCTCGACCGCAAAGTCGCCAAGGGCACGCGCAACTTCGCCGCCGAGCCGGCGATGTCGCGCCGGCAGCTCGAGGCCGCGCTGGAGCATGGCATGGCATTGGCGCGCGACCTGCCCGGCACCGTTCTCGGCTTCGGGGAGATGGGCATCGGTAACACCACCGCCGCCGCCGCCCTCATGCACAAGCTGACCGGGGTGCCGCTGGAGCAATGCGTGGGCGCCGGCACAGGCCTGTCGTCGGACGGCATCCGGCGCAAGCAGCAAGTCATCGCCGCCGCCGTACAAAAGCATGGCGAGGCCGACGACCCGCTCGCCGTGCTGGCCACCTTCGGCGGCTTCGAGATTGCCATGATGACGGGCGCGATGCTCAAGGCCGCCGAGCTGCGCAAGGTGCTGCTGATCGATGGTTTCATCGTCACCAGCGCCCTGCTGGTAGCCGCCCGCCTGCAGCCGGCGATCCTCGACTACTGCGTGTTTGCCCACGCATCGAGCGAAAACGGCCACCGCCTGATGCTCGACGCCCTCGGCGCCCAGCCCCTGCTGCAGCTCGGCCTGCGCCTGGGCGAAGGCACCGGCAGCGCACTCGCCCTGCCCCTGCTGCATGCGGCCGCCAACTTCCTGAACGAGATGGCGACCTTCGCATCGGCGCAGGTCAGCACCGGCGTGCAGTAAGACCATGCAGCAGCTGCGCCTGTTCTTCATCGCGGTCCAGTTCTTCACGCGCCTGCCGATCCCGCGCTGGGTCGGCTTCGAGCAGGAGTGGCTGCACCATGCGTCGCGCTACTTCCCGCTGGTCGGCATCGTGGTGGGTGCGATCGCCGCCGGCGTGTACGCCGCCGCTGCACTGGTGTTTCCCGCCCCGGTCGCGGCAGTGCTCTCGACCGCAGCGACCATCTATGCCACCGGCGCCTTCCACGAGGACGGCTTCGCCGATACCTGCGATGGCCTCGGCGGCGGAATGACGCGCGAACGCGTGCTCGAGATCATGAAGGACTCGCGGGTCGGCGCCTACGGCGCCATCGGCGTGGTATGCATGCTCGGCGCGAAGTGCAGCACGCTGGCGATGCTGCCGCCAGCCAGCGCCATCGGCGCCCTGCTGCTCGCCCATCCGCTGTCGCGCCTCGCGGCCACGTCCCTCATCTGGCGCATGGAGTATGCGCGCGCCGAAGGCAAGGCCAAGCCGCTGGCCGAACGCATGACGACAAGCGAATTCACGATCGCATCCGCCACGGTCGCCATCGCCGCCGCCATCCTGCTCGCGACCGGCGCGCTCGACCTGCCCGCCCTGCTTGCCGCACTCGTCGCAGGTGTCGCTGCGACCTGGTGGCTGGCCCGCAAGTTCGCGCGCCGCATCGGCGGCTATACTGGCGACTGCCTTGGCGCCGTGCAGCAGCTGGCCGAGGTCCTCATCTACCTTGCCGTGCTGGCCACGCTCGGCCACGGCGCCCTCGCATAAGGATGCAGCTGATCCTGGTGCGCCATCCCCAGCCGGAGGTCGCGCCCGGCCTCTGCTACGGCAGCGCCGACGTTTCGACATCTATCGAAGCGATTACGCAGGTCGCCACCGCGCTGCGTGCGGCCGGCCTGCCCGGGCGACTCCCCGTCTACGCCAGCCCGCTCGCACGTTGCGCGACCCTTGCCGCGGCGCTCGACGTCCCCGTCACGTTCGATGCCCGCCTGGCCGAGATGGATTTCGGCGCCTGGGAGATGCGCGCCTGGGACGCCATCCCGCGCGCCGAGGTCGACGCCGGGGCCGCCGACCTGCTGCACTACCGCCCCGGCGGCGGCGAGAACGTGCTCGAGGTGGCCCGCCGCGTCGCCGCATTCCGCCAGGCGCTGCGGCATCCTGCGGCGCTCGTCATCTGCCACGCCGGCACGATCCGCCTGCTGTCCGCCCTGCACC
The DNA here is from genome assembly GCF_000735635.1 of Massilia sp. LC238. NCBI lineage: Bacteria > Pseudomonadati > Pseudomonadota > Betaproteobacteria > Burkholderiales > Oxalobacteraceae > Massilia > Massilia sp. LC238. The sequence goes on from NZ_JNNN01000071.1 coordinate 2,908, forward strand.
TAGGGGGCAGCATCGAACAGGCCGCGTTCGGCGCCGCCGCCAGCGCCCACCGCATCGGCTACGGCGAAGTCATCGTGCTGAAAGACTGACAACGCCGCGCGACCCTGCGTATAATGGCGGCGTTTTGGTGCCCGCGGTCGTGTCCACGACCGCAGTTAAACGGGAAACACGAAGCCCTTCAACAAGGCCAACGTGTGCTGCCCCCGCAACGGTAAGCAAGTGCCGCGCTCGATGTTCGGGCTACGCGGCAAACCGTCTTCCATGACCACTGTGCGAACGCATGGGAAGGTCGGACGGCCACACTTGCCAGCCCGGATACCGGCCAAAAGGTGGGAGCGTGCCATTGGCGCGCTTCTGATCAATCTGGCCTACGGGGACGTCGGCTGGTTGTCTTTTGATTGAGCTATTCATGAACTTTCCTGTAACACGGCTTGCGGCCGCGCTGTCGCTCGCATTCGCCCTTGCTGCGCCCGCAGTCGCCCAAACCCTCGATTCGGTCCTCGTCACCGCCAACCGCATGCCGCAGCGCGCGGTCGACGTGATCGCCGACACCACCGTCATCCACGCCGACGAGATCGCCCGTTCCGGCGCCGGCTCGGTGGCCGACGTGCTGCAGCGCCAGCGCGGCATCGAGATCACCCGCAACGGCAGCGCCGGCGCCTCGACCAGCGTATTCCTGCGCGGCGCCAACAGCAACGGGGTCGTGGTCCTGCTGGACGGCGTACGCATCGGTTCGTCCACCAGCGGCGTCGCCGCCTGGAATGCGGTGCCGCTCGGCGCCATCGAACGCATCGAAATCGTCTACGGCCCGCTCAGCACCCTGTACGGCGCGGACGCGATCGGCGGCTTGATCCAGATCTTCACCCGCAAGGGCGAGGGCGGCCCGGTCGTCAGCGGCTCGGTCGGCGCCGGCAGCAATGCAACGCGCCAGCTCGACGCCGGCGTGCACGGCGCGGCCAATGGCCTGCGCTACGCCTTCGGCGCCGGCCATGAAGAGTCGGACGGCTTCTCGGCCACGCGTCCGGGCGCCTTCGGTTTCAATCCGGACGACGACGGCTACCGCCGCCGCAACGCCAACGGCCAGCTGTCCTATGCGCTGGCCCCGAACTTCGAAGTCGGCGCCCAATTCCTGCACAGCGACCTGCGCGCGCAGTACGACAGCGGCAGCGCCGCCTACGACGTCCACAACGAGCAGGACCTGAACACGGCGGCCGTCTACGCGACCGGCCAGTTCAGCGCCGCCTGGCGCAGCACCCTCCAATACGCGCGCTCGGACGACAAACTGGGCAGCTTCACCAGCAGCGCCCCATCCGGCGCCAGCCAGATCGACACCCGGCAGGACGAGCTGACCTGGCAGAACAGCATCGCGCTCGGCCCCGACACCCTGCAGCTGCTCTACAGCCATCGCAAGGAGGAAGTGGAATCGAGCTCCACCGCGGACCTGTCGCGCTCGCGCAGCACCAACGCGTATGCGGCCGTCTATTCGGCCAGGCGTGGCGCCCACCTGTTCGATGTCAGCGCCCGCCATGACCGTTCGTCGGTGTATGGCAGCAAGAACACCGGCGCCGCCGGCTATGGCTACGACTTCGGCTCAGGCCTGCGCGCCACCGCCAGCGTCGGCACCAGCTTCCGCGCGCCGACCTTCAACGAGCTGTACTACCCGAACTACGGCCTGCCGACCAATCGTCCGGAACAGGGTCGCAACCGCGAAGCCGGCTTGCGCTATGACGCCGGCAACGTGCAGTTCGACGCCACCTGGTTCCGCAACCGCCTGACCGACATGATTGTCTCCGCCACGCCCTGCCCGGGCCGTGCCGGCAGCTGCGCCTACAACGTCAACCGGGCGCAGCTCGAAGGCGTCACGGTGGCGGCCCGGACGCGCGTCAGCGGCATCAACCTGCGCGGCAGCCTGGACTGGCAGGATCCGAAGGACCTCACCACCGGCAAGCAGCTGGCGCGCCGCTCGAAGAAGCATGCCAGCTTCAGCGCCGACAGCAGCTGGGGCGTGCTCAAGGCCGGCGCCGAGCTGCAGCTCTCCGGCGAGCGCTTCGACGATGCCGCCAACCGCAATCGCCTGGGTGGTTACGGCCTGCTCAACCTGTACACTACCTGGCAAGTGACGCCGAACGTATCGCTGCTGGTCCGCCTCGACAACGTCGCCGACAAGCAGTACGAGCTGGCGCGCTACTACGGCACCAGCGGCCGCACCTGGTTCGCCGGCCTGCGCTACGGCATCCGCTGACCAGGACGCCACCAAGAAGGAGAACCATGCATCACCCCGCACAAGCACAGCGTCAACGCGCCATGCTCGTCATCGGCGCCCTGCTGCTGTGCGCCATCGCCAGCCTGCTGTTCTCCGGCATGACGGGCTCGATCGCCGTGCCGCTGGCCGAGATGCCGGACGCCCTGCGCCAGCTGATGCAAGGCGAAAGCTCGCTGGCCGCCTCGCTGCTCGAGCTGCGCGCCGGCCGCGCGCTGACGGCCTTCGTGACCGGCGGCGCGCTGGCCCTGGCCGGGGTGATGATGCAGGCCCTGCTGCGCAACCCGCTGGCCGACCCCTATGTGCTCGGCATTTCGGCGGGCGCCTCGGTCGGCGCCCTGCTGGCCCTGCTCCTGATGGCCAGCGCCATCGTGGTCGACATGGCGGCGCTGGCCGGCGCGGTGGGGGTGTCGATGCTGCTCTACCTGCTGGCCCGGCGCGACCTGCGCAGCGGCCTGGCGCTGGAAGCCGGCACCTCGATGCTGCTGCTCACCGGCGTGATTCTGTCCTCGGCCTGCATGGCCCTGGTGACCCTGATGCTGTCGATCGCCCCGGAAGGCCGACTGCGCAGCATGATCTTCTGGATGATCGGCGACCTGGCCGGCGCGCCACTGCGCCTGGCGCCGTGGATGGTTCTCGGCGCCGCCCTGCTGTACGCCCTGCGCAGCGCGCGCGCCATGAACGTGGTCGCGCTGCATGCGGAGGCCGCGGCCACGCTCGGCATCCGCGTCGGCAGCCTGCGCAAGGGCCTGTTCTTCGTTTCCGGCGTGCTGACGGCCAGCGCCGTCACCAGCGCCGGCTCGGTCGGCTTCGTCGGGCTGATCGTCCCGCACGCCTGCCGCTTCGCCTTTGGTCCCGACCACCGGGTCTTGATTCCGGCGGCGGTGCTGGCGGGCGGCAGCTTCCTGGTGCTGTGCGACACGCTGGCGCGCACCGTCATCGCGCCGCAGCAGCTGCCGGTCGGCGCGATCACCGCGATCATCGGCGCGCCGGTGTTCCTCTACCAACTGCACCGTTTGCGGAGGTGAGATGATCCGGACCGAACACCTCGACCTCAAGGCCGGCAGCCGCCTGCTGGTGCGGCAGCTCGACTGGGCCGCCCGCCCCGGCGAATGCTGGAGCATCATCGGCCGCAACGGCGCCGGTAAGAGTACCCTGCTGCGCACCCTGGCCGGCCTGCATCGTCCCGATGCCGGCGCGGTATTCGTCGGCGGCCGCGCGCTCGAGGCCTGGGCGCCGGAAGAACTGGCGCGCGAGCGCGCCTTCCTGGCGCAGTCGCGCCACGATGCGTTTTCGTACAGCGTGATCGAAACCGTGCTGTCGGCGCGCCACCCCTACCACGCCGAGCGCTACTGGGAAGGCAGCGACGACCACCAAGCCGCCATGCACGCCCTGGAGGCGATGGAAGTGGCGGACCTGGCCGCCCGCGACGTGCGCACCCTGTCCGGCGGCGAGCGCCAGCGGGTCGCCATCGCTGCGCTGCTGGCGCAGGACACCCAACTCCTGCTGCTCGACGAGCCCGCCAACGCGCTCGACCTGGCGCACCAGGTCAGCAGCATGGCCCTGCTGGCCGGGCTGTGCCGCGAGCAGGGCAAGACCGTGGTCATGATCGGCCACGACCTGAACCTCGCCTACCGCATTTCCACCCACGCGCTGCTGTTGATGGGCGACGGCCGCTGGCAGGCCGGCCCGGTCGACGACACCATGCGGCCGGCGCTGCTGGGCGACTACCTCGGCCACCCGATCGAGATGATCGAGCACGGCGGCCGCCGCATATTTCTCCCCCATGAGGCTAGCGTATGAACGAGATGACCCAAGAAGAGACCGCTGCATTGAACGAGCGCCACCGCCAGCGCATGGAACGCAAGAAGGCCGTCATCGACGCCAAAATCGCCGCGGCGGACAAGGAAATCGGCATCATCGTCGTCAATACCGGCAACGGCAAGGGCAAGAGCTCGAGCGCCTTCGGCATGGTGACGCGCGCGCTCGGCCACGGCATGAAGGTCGGCGTGGTCCAGTTCATCAAGGGCGCCATGTCGACCGGCGAGGAAAAATTCCTGCGCCGCTTCCCGGACGAGGTCAGCTTCCACGCAATGGGCGAAGGCTATACCTGGGAAACCCAGGACCGCGAGCGCGACATCGCCAAGGCCGGCGAAGCCTGGGAACAGGCCAGGCGCTTCCTGCAGGACCCGGCCTACGGCATGGTGGTGCTGGACGAGCTGAACATCGCGCTCAAGTACAAGTACCTCGACGTGCACACGGTCATTGCCGACCTGCTCGACCGTCCCGTCATGCAGCACGTGGTGGTGACCGGCCGCGCGGCGCCGCCCGAACTGGTGGCGGTGGCCGATACGGTCACCGAGATGAACGTGGTCAAGCACGCCTTCAAGGCGGGCATCGCGGCCCAGGCCGGGACGGAATGGTGATGGACCGGGATGCGGGGGCGCGCGCCGTGCTGGTCGCGGCCATGTCGTCGGGCCAGGGCAAGACCAGCGTTACCGCCGCGCTCGCGCGCAAGCTGCTGCGCCAGGGCCTGCGCGTACGGGTGTTCAAGTGCGGACCGGATTTCATCGACCCGATGCTGCTCGAGCGTGCATCGGGCGCGCCGGTCCATACGCTCGACCTGTGGATGGTCGGCGTCGAGGAATGCCGGCGCCGCCTGCACGACGCGGCGCGCGAAGCCGATGCGATCCTGATCGAGGGCGTCATGGGCCTGTACGACGGTTCGCCTTCCGCGGCCGACCTGGCGCGCGAATTCGGCGTGCCCGTGCTGGCGGTGATCGATGCCTCGGCCATGGCCCAGACCGCGGGCGCGGTGGCGCGCGGCCTGCGCGACTACGGGCCTGTGCAGCTGGCCGGCGTGGTGGCCAACCGCATCGCCAGCGAAGGCCATGCGAACATGGTGGCCTCGTCGCTGCGCGACATTGCGCTGCTGGGCTGGCTGGCGCGCCAGGACACGCCGCTGCCGGAGCGCCACCTGGGCCTGGTCCTGCCCGGCGAAGTCGAGGGGCTGGACGCCCTGCTCGACAAACTGGCGGACGGCCTGCGCTTCAACGAGGATGCCTGGAACGCCCTGCCTCTCATGGCGCAGTCCGCGCCCGAGTGGCAGGAGGTCGAGCGCCTGCTGGACGGACGGGTCGTCGCCATCGCCCGCGACCCGGCCTTCTGCTTTCTCTACCCCGCCAACCTGGACCTGCTCGAAAAGATGGGAGCCCGCCTGCGCTACTTCTCGCCCCTTAGAGATGAAGCGGTGCCCGGCGACGCCGACGCCGTCTTCCTGCCGGGCGGCTATCCGGAGCTGCACTGCGCAGAGCTGGCGCAGGCCGCCAACTGGCAATCGTCGATCCGCGCGACCCATGCACGTGGCGTGCCGATCCTGGCCGAATGCGGCGGCATGATGGTGCTCGCCGACGGGCTCACCGACCAGGAAGGGCAGCGCTGGCCCATGGTGGGGCTGCTGCCGGGCGAAGTGCACATGCAGCCGCGCCTGGCCGGCCTCGGCGCACATGCCATGCCGACCGACCAGGGACCGGTGCGCGGCCACAGCTTCCACTATTCGCGCCTGGAGACCGCGGCGCCGGCGCAGGCGCATACCGTCAAGACCGGCAACGGCGCACAGGGCGAAGCCGTGTATCGCATCGGTTCGCTCACCGCCTCCTACTTCCACGCCTACTTCCCGTCCAACCCGCCCGCCGTGGCCGCGCTGCTCGGCGGGGGTAAGCCATGAGCACCACCCTGGTGCTGGGCGGCGCACGCTCCGGCAAGAGCGCCTACGCCGAGCGTCTGGCCCATGCATCCGGCAAGGAAGTCGTCTACGTGGCCACCTCGCGCGCCGGCGATGCCGAAATGGCGGCGCGCATTGCCCACCACCGCACCCGCCGCCCTGCCCATTGGCATACAGTCGAGGAAGAACTGGGGCTGGCGGCCGTGCTGAGGGAGCATTGCAGGCCGGGACGCCTGGTGCTGGTCGACTGCCTGACGCTGTGGCTGAGCAACCTGATGTTCTGCGACGGCCGCGCATGGCCGGAGGTCGGCGAGGTGGCGCTGCCGGAACGCTTTCACCAGGAGCGCGCGGCGCTGCTGGACTTTCTCGATGCCGGCACCGAAGGAGAGATCGTGTTCGTCTCCAACGAAGTCGGCATGGGCATCGTGCCCTGGGGCGCGGTGTCGCGCTGCTTTGCCGACGAAGCGGGCTGGCTGAACCAGGCGGTGGCCGCGCACGCCGACCGCGCGATGTTGGTGGCGGCCGGACTGCCGCTGGTGCTGAAGGGCGCCGCATGCTGAGCGGGCTGTCGCTGCCGCAGCTGGCCGGCCTGCTGGCGGCGGGCGTCCTGCTCGACCTGCTGCTGGGCGAGCCGCGGCGCTGGCACCCGCTGGTCGGCTTCGGCCAGCTCGCGCAAGCCATCGAGCGCCGCCTGAACCGCGGCGCCCTGCCCTTCCTGCGTGGACTGTTGGCCTGGCTGCTGGCCGTGCTGCCCTTGAGCCTGCTGGTCTGGCTGGCGGCGGCGCATGCCGGGCTGTGGCTGCACGCCCTTCTCCTGTACGCCTGCATCGGGCTGCGCAGCCTGCGCGACCATACGATGCCGATCGTCGACGCGCTGCGTGCCGGCGACCTGGACACCGCGCGCGCCCGCACGTCCTGGACCGTCAGCCGCGATACCCATCAGGCGGACGAAGCCGACCTGGCAAAAGCCGGCGCCGAGTCGCTGCTCGAGAACGGCAACGATGCGGTGTTCGGCACCCTGTTCTGGTTCCTGGTGGCGGGTGGCGCCGGCGCCGTCCTGTTCCGGCTGGCGAACACGCTCGATGCGATGTGGGGCTACCGGAACGCGCGTTTCAACCTGTTCGGCCGTGCCGCGGCGCGCATCGACGACGCGCTCAACTATGTGCCGGCGCGGCTGACCGCGCTGTCCTACGTCGTGCTGGCAGGCGCCGGACGCGCACGTGCCTGGCAATGCTGGCGCACCCAGGCGCCCGCCTGGAGCAGCCCGAACGCCGGGCCGGTGATGGCAAGCGGCGCCGGTGCGCTCGGCGTCTCGCTCGGCGGCGCCGCTGTCTACGACGGACAGCTGGAGCAGCGTCCGCCGCTCGGCGCCGGTCCCAAGGCCACCGCAAGCGACATCGTGCGCGCATGGCGGCTGGTGCTGCATACAACCCTGCTCTGGCTCGGCCTGGCCTGCGCGGCGGCGCTCATTATCCTGGTATGGAGGCAGCATGCTTGAACACGGCGGCAAGCTGCGCGAGGCCGCGCGGCTGTACGGGCGTGACGACTGGATCGACCTGTCGACCGGTATCAATCCGCACGGCTATCCCGCGCCCACCCTGCCTGCCGATGCCTGGCACCGCCTGCCCGAGCCGGATCCGGCGCTGGCCGCCGCGGCCTGCGCTTATTACGGGGCGCCTGCCCTGTTGCCGGTCGCCGGTACCCAGGCCGCGATCCAGGCGCTTCCCCGGCTGCGCGCACGCTCGCGGGTCACGGTATCGAGTCCCTCGTATGCCGAGCACGCGCATGCCTGGCGGCAGCAGGGGCACGTATTGCGCCTTGCCTCCTATGCGGAGCTGGACTGCGCGATCGACGGCAGCGACGTCGTGGTGGTGGTCAATCCCAACAATCCTACCGGCGAGACCATCAGGCCCGAGCGCCTGCTGGACTGGGCCGCGCGCTTGGGAAAGCGCGGCGGCTGGCTGGTGGTCGACGAGGCCTTCGGCGACACCGATCCGGCGCTGAGCGTCGCCGCCCATGCGGGCCAGCCCGGACTGATCGTCCTGCGCTCGGTCGGCAAGTTCTTTGGCCTGGCCGGGCTGCGGCTGGGATTCGTCGGCGCCGGCACCGCCACGCTGCGCGCGCTCGACGACCTGCTGGGGCCATGGGCCGTCAGCGGTCCGGCACAGGCGGTGGCCGGGCAGGCGCTGCGCGACCTCGACTGGCAGCGGCGGACTTCCGCACAGCTGCAGGCGTCCGGCCAGCGCATGCGCGCCCTCTTGGCGACGCATGGCATCCGGGCGGAAGGCACGCCGCTGTTCCACTGGTGGGCAGAGGCGCAGCCGGAGGCCTTCCACACGCATATGGCGGAGCGTGGCATCTGGTGCCGCCTGTTCCGCGAGGCCGGGCGCGGCATCCGGATCGGCCTGCCGGCGGACGAAGCGGGATGGCGGCGTCTCGACAAGGCACTTCAAGAATGGAGCAATGGATGAGACTGATGATGGTCCTGGCAACGGCGCTGCTTGCGCCGGCCGTGGGCGCGGTGACGGTGCATGACGACGCGGGCAATGCGGTCACGCTCGACAAGCCGGCGATGCGGGTGATCTCGATGGCGCCACACGTGACGGAAACCCTGTTCGCGGCGGGCGGAGGCAGCCGCATCGTGGGCGCGGTCAACTACAGCGACTATCCCGAAGCCGCCAAGAGCATCCCGCGCATCGGCTCGAACCGCGAGATCGACATGGAACGCGTCATCAGCATGAAGCCGGACCTGATCGTGGCCTGGATGCACAACAATTCGGAGCGGCAGATCGAGATGGTGCGCAAGCTGGGCGTGCCGGTCTTCCTGAGCGACCCGCAGAAGCTGGAAGGCATTCCGGACAACGTCGCGCGCCTCGGCCAGCTGATGGGCACCCAGGCGGTGGCCGATCCGGCCGCGGCGGAACTGCGCCGGCAGCTGGCCAGCCTGCGCAGCCGCTATGCCGGCCGCCCGACCGTGCGCACCTTCTACCAGGTATGGGACAAGCCGCTGTACACGCTCAGTGGCCGGCACATCATCACCGACGCGCTGCGCCTGTGCGGCGGCGAGAACATCTTCGACAAGCTGACGGTGACCGCGCCAATCGTGTCGATCGAGAGCGTGCTGCAGGCCGATCCGGAAGCGGTGTTCGGCACCGCCGAGAAGAACTACGGCGGCGTCAACCTGTGGAAGCCGTATGCGAGCTTGACGGCGACCCGCAAGGACAACCTGTTCACGGTCGACGGCAACCTGCTCAACCGCGCCGGTCCGCGCATGATCGCCGGGACCGCCGTCCTGTGCGAGAAGCTCGAGCTGGCCCGCCAGCGCCGCAGCCGATGAGCGCCCTGCCCTTCCGTACCCTGATGGTGCAGGGAACGACCTCGGATGCCGGCAAGAGCACCGTGGTCGCCGCCCTGTGCCGGCTCTTGCGGCGCCGCGGCCTGCAGGTGGCGCCGTTCAAGCCGCAGAACATGGCGCTCAACAGCGCGGTCACGAGCGACGGCGGCGAGATCGGCCGCGCCCAGGCCTTGCAGGCGATCGCAGCCGGCGTCGAGCCGCATACCGACATGAACCCGGTCCTGCTCAAGCCCTCCAGCGATACCGGCGCCCAGGTGATCATCCATGGCCGCGTGCGTGCCGAAATGAACGCGCGCGACTACCACCAGTACAAGACCGTGGCCATGGCGGCGGTGCTGGAATCGCATGCGCGCCTGCTGTCGCAGTACGAAGCGGTGGTGGTCGAAGGCGCGGGCAGCCCGGCCGAGATCAACCTGCGCGACCGCGACATCGCGAACATGGGATTCGCGGAGGCGGTCGACTGCCCGGTCATCCTGGTGGCGGACATCGACCGCGGCGGCGTGTTCGCCCACATCGTCGGCACGCTGTCCTGCCTGTCGGCGTCGGAGCGCAGGCGGATCGTCGGCTTCGTCATCAACCGCTTCCGCGGCGACATCAAGCTGCTCGAGCCCGGCCTGGAGTGGCTGGAGGAACAGACCGGCAAACCGGTGCTGGGCGTCTTGCCCTACCTGCACGGCATGTACCTCGATGCGGAAGACGCGGTGCAGCCGGCGCAGTCCGGCAAGGGGAGCTTTCGCATCGTGGTCCCGAGCCTGCCGCGCATGAGCAACCATACCGACTTCGATGCGCTGCGTGCGCATCCGGACGTGGACCTGCGCTTCGTGCGCGCCGGCGAGGCGATTCCACCGGCGGACCTCATCATCCTCCCGGGCAGCAAGAACACGCGCGGCGACCTCGCCTGGCTGCGGGCGCAGGGCTGGCCTGCCCATCTGGCGCGGCACCTGCGCTATGGCGGCAAAGTCATCGGGATCTGCGGCGGCTTCCAGATGCTCGGCCGTTCGGTCGCCGATCCGCACGGGGTGGAAGCAGAGCCGGGCGTGTCGGAAGGGCTGGAATTGCTCGAGGTCGACACCGAACTGGCGCAGGACAAGCGGCTGGCGCAGGTCAGCGGGCAGGCAAGCATGGGCGGAGGAGCTCCGTTCGGCCTGCGGGGGTATGAGATCCACATGGGCGTCTCCACGGGCGCAGCCTTGGAGCGGCCCGCCTTCGTGATCGACGGCCGCAGCGAAGGAGCGTGTTCCGGTGACGGTCAGGTGCTGGGCACCTACCTGCACGGGGTGTTCGATCATCCCGAAGCCGGTGCCGCGCTGCTGGCCTGGGCCGGGCTGCACTCCAGCCGGGTGGTCGATACCGCGCTCCTGCGCGAACAGAGCATCGACCGCATCGCCGACGCGACGGCGCCTGTCCTCGACAGGCTGCTGGCGGTGCTGCCGCCGGGCGCCGGGCCTCAGTAAGGCTGGGGAATCTGCGACAGCGCGTAGTGCGACATCACCATTTGCTTGAGCATGGCGAGGTCGCTTGCCGCGAACAGCTTGAAGGGACGGGTCAGGCGCTGCCCGCCCTGTTCCTCCAGCTGCCGCGCGGCCCCGGTCGGCACCACGATGGGATCGCCATTGCTGATCAGGAGCGCTTCGGGCCGCGCCGTGTTGCTGTTGACGTCGATGGCCCATACCCTGCCTTCGTGCAGCGCCGTCACACGCTCAACCAGGGTATGGCCGACGACGATCGACGTCGCACCGAAGTGGGCAAGCACGTCGCCGACCTGGGCTGCCGTCGCACGGGCGAAGCGGTCCTCGCCGTCCTCCACGTAGCCGCGGTACTGGGTCAGCCCTGCGGGGCCGATCACGGCGTCGAGCTCCGCTTTGCTCGGCATGTCCCCCAGCCAGTAACGCCGCATCGCGCTATTCAGCTTGTTGACGGTGAAGCCGGCATCGGCCACCAGCGGATTCACGCCGCCATGGGTGATCACGGTGCGCCCGCTCTTGATGATGACGGGCTGCAGGCGCAGCCAATGGCCGATCAGCGTGTCCGGCCCGAAGGCGTCGACCTGACCGCCCATGCGCGTCAAGGCATACAGGTGGTCGCGGTTGGCGCGTGAGGTATTCCCGCGCAGCAGATATTGTTCATGGTTCCCGAGCACGAGGTGGACGGCGCCGCCGGCATCCTTCGCCTGCAGGCTGAGCGCGTAGAGACGCCACAGGACGGCAAACACGTCGCGGCCGCGGTCGACGGCATCGCCGGCGATCACCAGGTGCTTGTCGCCATAACTCCAGTTGCCCTGCGCATCGGTGACGGCCAGGGAGGTGAGCGCAGCGTCGAGGAAGCGAAGATTGCCTTCGATGTCGCTGAGGATGAGCGTGTCGGATGGGGTATCGAACACGGCATCCGCCACCGCCGGCGTGCGCGCAACCGGGAACACGCTGCGTTTTCCGGCGCAGTCGATGGCGAGATCCGTACCGGTACCAGCCAGTTGCTGCACCTGGTGTTCGCAGAACCAGGTGGCCGTCCAGCTGCCGTCCGCCTTCCTGCGCACGACCGGGCCGTCGAGGAAGCCCGGGATGTGGACCTTGTCGCCGGTTCCCGCAAAGGTATTGAAGCCTGCCATACCGACTCCGATCGGCACCAGAAGACGCCGGTGGGCGCCGTGCTCGGTCAACTCGACGCTCGCGTTGGACAGGGCGATGCCAAAGGCGGCCAGGAGCAGGACAGCGGCGGCGCCGATACCGCGGAAAAGATAGCTGCGCGTCTTCTTCATTGTTATTTCGAGTAATCAAGAAAACAAGAAGTGTAGCGTAGCAATAGTTGTAGATGACGACGTCTTTATGCCAATGAGCGGCAAATGCGTCATTACATGCGGGAAGGATAGGAAGGGGGAAGAAAAGCAAAAAGCCCGCTCAGACTTAACTGAGCGGGCTTTGCATATAACTAGCCTGACGATAACCTACTTTCACACTGGTTGCAGCACTATCATCGGCGCAAAGTCGTTTCACGGTCCTGTTCGGGATGGGAAGGGGTGGGACCGACTTGCTATGGTCATCAGGCTTT
>NZ_JNNN01000072.1:0-1419 GCF_000735635.1 Massilia sp. LC238
TAATGCCGTTCAGTTAAGGTAGCTTCTTGACCTTTCGAACGGCATAGCGCTTCGGCGCTGCCTTGACGGCCCGGTCGCATTTGCGGCCGGGCCGTTCGTCTTTCAGGAGGCTAACCAGCCTTTCCCGAAGGTGCTTCATCGAGGCAGGCAATTTGCCGTAGGACCTGGTGACACCAGCCCAGTGCAATTCAAATTGAATCAGGTGGAATGCCCGAATGAAGCTCACTTCGGTCGGCTCGCACTTGACTGCCAGCGCGGCCTTGGCGATCTCGAGACGAATCAGGTTGTAGGCGATGAGCGTGCCCCAGATTTCCTGATATATCCCGTCAACCGTTTTCGAGCGCAGCGTGAGAGCCGTGCCGAGCATCGTCTGCTTGAGTGCCCGATAGCTCGTTTCGATTCCCCAGCGCTTGTCGTAGCAGGCGACGATGTCGGCGGGCTTGTAACGTCGGCGATCGCGCAGCGACGTCAGTAGAATGCGCTTGCGTGCCTGCGCGTCGACAACGGTAATGGCGCGTGCTTCCCAGAACTCGGGCAACTCCGAACACTTGGCCCGGGCTTGAGGCGAGACGCGCATGCGCACCAGCATGTCGTTGCTGGCGTCTTCTAGCGCTTCCCATTTGGTGTTCGACTTGGCCGGAATGATGAAGTGCCGTTCAGCACCGCCGCCTGTCAGGCCGCACAAGATCTCGGCAGACAAGAAACCTCGATCGAAGACCGTCAACGATTCATCGGGAATATCTTCGATCAGCTGCTTTGCATACAGCATTTCATTGGTCGAATATGGCCCGAACACAGCACTATGCACCAAGTGCGTTGGAAGCGATGTCAAGGTGACGCCGCGCACTTGAGGGTAGCTTGCCACCGTATCGCTGGCGTAGCTTTGGGCTCCGAAGTGCTCACGGCTTTCCACCGTATCGTGCGTGCGCAAGGTGGTACCGTCCATCGCGAACAGCTGTAGGCCCTTGAACAGATAGGCCTTCTTGTCCTGTGCAACCCAATGCCTCGCCGAGCGCTCGAACAGCCATTTCAAGGGTTCTGCCCCGACGCGCTGGCGGGCTTGCGCCGCAGCGCTTTTGCTGACAAACGGGGTTTGCGAATCTGGTAGCGCCAGACCAAGATCATCGAGCACCTCGCTGATGGACTTATGCCTGTACAAGGCCAAAGCCACCATCAGCCATACCACCTGCTCGGCGGGCAAGCGTCGATGTCGGATACTCGCTGCCTCCGTACTTACAACCGCCTGCTCGACCCATTGATACGGCAGATGCTCTCCCAACCTTGCCCAGTCGGGAGCCTCGAGGTGATTCGCCAGGAAATGTAGAGTGTCGTCGAACATGGCGACGAAGGTTAACAGCGTTGCCGCGCGTTTACAACGACAAAATAAAAATGCCGTTCAGTCTTAACTGAACGGCATTA
>NZ_JNNN01000073.1:0-134580 GCF_000735635.1 Massilia sp. LC238
ATCAATTTGCAACGGCTCGCCACCGGCGCCCTCGCGGCGGCAACGGCGCTACCCGTGGCGAGTCCGGCGGCGACGCCGGGCACTGCCGCCGGCCAGGTGCCGGCGGGAGGCGGGAAAGTCACGCCTGTCAGGCACGAGCACGGTCAGCGGGACGGCTCGGGGCAGGAAGAGAACGCTGCACACTTTTGTGCGCGTTTTTGCTAGCAGCATCACCTGCGACCTGGCCAAAGTTACGCTGCGCGACATCTACAAAGCCGTCGGCGCCCCGCCCTTCTTCGCGATAGGCAACCGCAGCGAAAAGAGCGCCTGCCTGGTCGAGCAAAGCGTCAACGCAGCCCTGGGCAGCGCCTTCATGGATGCCGAAGCACTGCTGCACCAGCTCGGCGACGTCACCCGGGTCGACGCCGGCCAGCGCCGCAACCGCTTCGCCAGCGGATCGCACGGCTTCCTGACCCGTGATGGCCAGATGGCCGCAGATATCGCCTGGGCCTGCCGCATGGAGGTCGCCGCCATGCAGAAACGCGGCGTGCTCGCCATCGACGACACACCGGTGCTGCGCATCGAAGACAGCGCCACCGTCGTGCTGGCCGACGGCCGCCGTATCCCACACGCGGGCCTGTTCACCTATGGCCGCCTGCACATGGCGAGCCCGATCGCGTCGCTGCTCGGCTGCGAATTCGACGAAGGCCCGCTCGGCCCCTTCATCCGCACCGACATGACGAAGCAGACCACCGTGCCGGGCGTATTCGCCGGCGGCGACGCCACGCGCCCGGCCGGCAACGTGGTCATGGCCGTGGCCGACGGTGCGATGGCCGGCCTGGGCGCGCACCGCTCGCTGGTGTTCGGCTGATCAGGAGCAGCTGTGCCTGAGCCGCCCCTGGTTGTCGGCCGGATAGCTCAGCAGGATGGTATCGGTGCGCTGGCCGGGCATCCAGGCCATCTCCACGTCGCCCGATCGCGAAGCGAACAGGTGCGGACCGACCTCCTCCAGCTGGACCCGCCGCCGCTTGTCGAACTCGGCAATGAGCCGCTCGTCGAGGTGGATCAGGTCCAGCCGGTGGCCGTTGGACAGGGCGTAGCTGCCGACGACCTCGTCGGCCAGCTGGGTGCCGGTGGAAATGCGTCCATCGGGCGCGCCCATGGCCTCGCGCTGGGCGGTGATGTTGACCTTGCCCTGCGGGCCGCACTGGACAGCGGACGCAAGCGGCGCGGCCAGCAGCAAGGCGGCCGCGACAAGCGGATAGAAGCTGCGCATGATGTCTCCTCATGACGGATCGAATGGCAGCCGCACCACGGCGGCCGTCCTGAAGGTCAGACAGCGAAAGCCATGCGGGCGGTCCATCGCACTATGGGAAGGCATTGAGCGCGATCAAACACATGGCGGATTGCCGGCGATCGCGCATAATGGAAGCCTCATCAGTCACGGCGCAAGGTATGGAAATCCAGTTCCTCGGCACCTCTTCCGGCGTACCGACCAGGTCGCGCAACATGACGGCGATCGCGATCCGCACGCGCGGCGCCAGGCACTGGTCGCTGGTCGATTGCGCGGAAGGCACGCAGCACCGGCTGCTGCGCACGTATCTGTCGCCGATGAGCCTGCGCGCGATCTTCATCACCCACCTGCACGGCGACCACTGCTACGGCCTGCCCGGCCTGCTGGCCAGCGCCGGCATGCTGGGCCGCACGGAAGCATTGACCATCGTCGGCCCGCCGCCGCTGCGCGGCATGATCGAATGCATCATGGAGGCCTCGCAGCTGACCCTGCCCTACCCCATCGACTGGGTGGCGATCGACGCGCTGGCGCACAGCGACATCCTGCCGGACCTGCGGGTGCGCGCCACCAGGTTGTCGCACCGGATCGATTGCTGGGCCTACAGCTTCACCGAGGCGGCGGTGGAGCGCAAACTCGACATCGACAAGCTGAAAGCCGGCGGCGTTCCTGCCGGGCCGGCCTGGGGCGAGATCCAGCAGGGGCGCAACGTGGTGCTGGACGATGGTCGCGCCGTGGTGGCGGAACAATACCTGATGCCGCCGCGCAGGTCGCGCAAGGTGATCATCGCCGGCGACAACGACACGCCCGAGTTATTGGCGCTGGAAGCGGCGAACGCGGACCTGCTGGTGCACGAGGCGACCTATACGGAAGCGATCCTGCACAAGGTGGGGCCGGAACCGCAGCACAGCTCGGCCGCGATGGTGGCGCGCGTGGCGCAGCTGGCCAAGGTGCCGAACCTGATCCTGACCCACTTCAGCCCGCGCTACCTGGACCCCAAGCAGGCGAATGGGAAGGTCTTGACGCTGGACGACATCGAGCGCGAGGCGCGCGCGCATTACACGGGCACGCTGTCGCTGGCGCGCGACTTCGCCAGCTACGAGCTCAGCAAGGATGGCAGCATGCGTCTGCTGCCTTGAGCTCCGGCTACAATCCTCGCATGCCTAAAAAAACGCCCATCTTCCCAGGACCGAATACCGCACGCGGCGCCGTGCTCGCCGTGCTGCTGTCGAACGAAGACCAGCTGGGTAGCGAGCCGCTGCGCGGCCGCATCACCCTGGCCGCCATCGTCCGTGCGCTCAAGCGCAAGTACCACTGGCCGATCGAGACCGAGAGCTTTCCGTCCAATAGCGCGGATGGGCGGGCGACCTGGGCGACGGTGTACAGCCTGCCGGCCGAGGTGATCACGAAAGCATTGAATGCGGGTGGGCGCGATTGGTTGAAGAGCAGGAAGGCTGGCGCATCTGGTGATCCAGGAATGTAGTCATGGACAAGCGGCCCTTCGACATCGACGTGGCGCTCGAGCGCATCGAAGACGCCGTGCGCCCCTGGCCGAAGGCGGCGCTGTTCCAGCTGGCGGAGGAAGGTGGTTTTAGCTCGACCTTCGAGCAGCTGCTGGCCTGCATCATCTCGATCCGCACCCATGACGAAGTGACGCTGCCGGTGTCGCGCACGCTGTTCGCGCGGGCGCGCACGCCCTCGGCCGTCATGGCGCTGTCGTGGGAAGAGCTGGACGCCTTGATCAGTCCCAGCACCTTCCATGAACGCAAGGCGAACCAGATCCTTGCCATTGCACGCCAGGTGCATGAGCGCTTCGGCGACACCCTGCCCGGCGAGCGCGATGTGCTGCTGTCGTTCGCCGGCGTCGGCCCCAAGTGCGCGAACCTGGTGCTGGGCGTCGCCCACGGCACGCCCGTCATCAGCGTCGACATCCATGTGCACCGGGTGACTAACCGCTGGGGCTACGTGCAGGCTTCCACGCCCGAGAAGACCCTGGCGGTGCTGGAATCAACGCTGCCGCAAGAGCACTGGATCGATATCAACCGCCTGCTGGTCCCATTCGGCAAGCACATCTGCACTGGAACGAAACCGCGCTGTTCACGCTGCCCGATGCTCGACATGTGCCGGCAGGTGGGCGTGACGGAACATCGCTGAAGCGGCCTGGAGCCGCCAGCGGATGTCCGCCCCTATTCAAGCTTCCGGCAAACAAATTAACCAATTGCATAGCCCCAATAAAAGTGGCTATGTTTTTGTGCTTATTCGATGGGAATCTCCTATAGCGTCTCACATTATCTCGGCCAAGGCTATTTTCCCGCCTGAAATAATATGATCAATCGAATACTCATCAATTCATGCATGGCGCATCGATTGCAGTAATTATTTATTTCAATCACGGTTTCGTCCAATCGATATTCACAACATATTCAAGGTTTGCAGCACAGTTATTCTTGGGATATATGCTAGATTAAACATTACGTCCGGAGCAGGAAGCTTTGTACGTACCCATTGTTTACGTAGCCTTTACCAATATTAAAGGAACGATGATGCATATTGAACAAACCAGATTCTATAAAGCACTAGCGGTATCGACATTGACCTTCTTTACGGCGACGATATCCTTGCCAGCTGCGGCGACAAGCAATTTCTAAGTCTCGGCCTCCAATTACCGATATACGGTAAAGGATTTGAGGCCTGACGATGGCCAGGCAGCACAGTTCCTCGGCGAGCTGCGAAGCGTTAGAAACAGTGTGCAAGGAAGCGTCCAACAGGGCGACGCAATTATTTACAGCGACGCCCAGCAGAGCTTGTATATCAAGAACACACCGCCGTCGATTAGCTGGGACGGCAAGCTATCCGGGGAAAGCCATTATGCGTTTGATGCCAATGAAAACGTAACGGGGCAATTCATATCCGGTGCACTCATGCTCCCAGCAGATATGCGGGGCGAGCTGAATGCCTCCGCTAGCACGTCGAATATCTTTTTCCAACTTGCTCCGCACTCCGAGGTTTCCATGTCACTCGACGTGGTGATGAATCTGTACGCGACGCCTGGATCCCTGACAAAAGGCTCAGCGCAGGTTGTGCATTGGGCCAGGGCAGACGGTGAGGAATTGAACCAGGCATCCGTCTCCGGCAGCGTGGGACTATGGAATGACAGTTTTACCGACTCGGTCGACCGCGCCGAAACGCTGACGCTTGGCTTCGTAAATTCGTCGGACCAATGGATGTATGGGTCCTTCGGCTTCAACCTGCGCGCGGTTTTCTCGCAAGGGGTGGTAACGGCAGTGCCTGAGGCACCGGCCCCTGCCATGCTTGCCGCCGGCGTTGGCCTGCTGGGGCTGTGGGGACGCCGTCGTTCCCGCGCGAGAAGCTAAGAGTCGTATCGATGCCTGCCTTGTATCCATTTCAAGCAGGCGTCGATCGAGACAGTAGCGCGTTTCTTCAGGCGCTCTTAATGGATGAGCTCCAGCTGCGCCAATGCTTCCACCGCAAAATCCACGAAAGCCCGCACCCGCGCCGGCATGTGCCGCGCGCTCGGGAACACCAGGTGCACCGGCAGCAGCTCGGCTTCGTAGGCGCCCAGCACCGGCACCAGGGTTCCGGCCCGCAGGTCCGGCGCCGCCTGGTAACTCAGGGCGCGCGCGATGCCGAAGCCCTCGCGCGCCGCATGCAGCACGCCCTCCACGTCGTTCACCTGCAGGCGCGGCGTAAAGCGCACCACGTACTCGCGCCCCTCCGCGCCGTAACGCCATTCCGGCAGCCCGCGCACGGCGGTGCCCAGGATCAGCTGGTGGCGGCTTAGCTCCTCGGGCGTGGCAGGTGCGCCGTGCTGGCGCAGATAAGCCGGGCT
Organism: Massilia sp. LC238; assembly: GCF_000735635.1. Lineage (NCBI taxonomy): Bacteria > Pseudomonadati > Pseudomonadota > Betaproteobacteria > Burkholderiales > Oxalobacteraceae > Massilia > Massilia sp. LC238. The sequence continues at coordinate 5,121 of NZ_JNNN01000073.1, forward strand.
GGCCACCGTCATGCGCCGCACCGCACCCACCTGGCGCGCGACCAGGCCCGAGCTGTCGAGCGGACCGATGCGCAGCGCCAGGTCGATGCCGCTGTCGATCAGGTCCATGTTGCGGTCGTTAAGGATGAGTTCGACCTGGATGTCCGGATAGCGCATCAGGAATGCCGTCACCACGGGCGCCATGTGGCGGCGCCCGAAAACCGTCGGCGCCGTTACCCGCAGCAGGCCGCGCGGGGTGGCCTGCTGGTGCTCGCTGATCGCCGCGTCATAGTCGGCCAGCAGGCGGCGCGCGCCCTCGGCCAGGCGCTGCCCCTCGCCCGTGGCGGTCAGGCGACGCGTGCTGCGTTCGAACAGGCGCGCGCCAACGCGCTCTTCCAAGGCGGCCAGCTGCCGCGTCACCGCCGAGGGCGAACGGTGCAGCTTGTGCGCCGCGGCCGCCATGCTTCCCGCTTCGAAGATGGCCAGGAAGACCTGCAGTTCATCCAGACGGTCCATGCTTATTGCGAGAAGTGAAAGAGTGAATTGCGATTATGCCCCATTCCGCAATGCTCACCACCTGTCTAGGATGAAGACTTCGATCAACCACTCCCTTTACAGACATGGCTCCATCCTCCCTCACCGTCTACGGCACGGCGCTGTCCGGCCACACTCACCGTGTACAACTGTTCCTGCACCTGCTGGAGCTACCCTACCGCCTCGTTGAAACGCCAGCCTCGGTGCGCGAGAGCGCCGAGTTCCTGCGTATGAGTCCGCTCGGCCAGATTCCCGTGCTGCAGGACGGCGAGCTCGTACTAGCGGACAGCAATGCCATCCTCGTCTACCTGGCCAAGCGCTACGCTCCCGGCAGCGGCTGGCTGCCGGACGATCCGGTCGAAGCGGCGCAAGTGCAGCGCTGGCTGTCGCTGGCGGCCGGAGAGATCGCCTTCGGCCCGGCAAAGGCGCGCGTCGGCGCTCGCTGGGGCGACACCGGCATGCCACTCCATCTCATGCACAAGCTGGCGGACAAGGTGCTGCGCTTCATGGAAGCCAGCCTGGCGCAGCAGGACTTCCTGGCCCTGCCTGCACCGACGCTGGCGGACCTGGCCTGCTACGCCTACATCGCGCATGCGCCGGAAGGCGGCATTTCGCTGGCGCCTTACCCGCAGGTGCGCAACTGGATCGCGCGCGTCCAGGCGCTGCCGAATTTCGTGCCGATGCCGGAGTGAGGCCATGATCGATCACCGCATTCCCGAGCCTTTCCACGAAGGCGAGCTGCGCGCCCAGCAACTGGCCGGCGGCGGCCCGGCCGGCGCGCCGATCCGCAGCCAGATGCCGGACCAGCACCGCCAGTTCTTTCCCCTGCTGCCTTTCGTGTGCGTGGCTGTGGCGGATGTGCAAGGGTGGCCGCTTGCGACGCTGCTGCATGGCGAGCCGGGCTTCGCTTCCTCGCCGGTACCTGGTCGGCTGCGGATCGCCGCCCTGCCCGCCCCGGGAGACCCGGCCGGCCCGCATTTTCGGCAAGGTGCGGAGATCGGCATCCTCGGCATCGACCTGGGTACCCGGCGGCGTAACCGGGAAAATGGCGTGATTGCGCAGGCGGATGGCGAAGGCGTGCTGGTGGATGTGCGCCAGTCGTTCGGCAACTGCCCCAAGTATATTCATGTGCGCCAGCTTGTTCCCGTAGCGCGGGAGCGCGGCGGCATCGAGGCTTTCGGGGGCGAACTACCGCCAGACGCGGTGCGCCTGATTGTGGCGTGCGAAACGATGTTTGTCGCCAGCGCCAGTGGCAATAGCGCCCAGATCGGGGCACGCGGCCTCGATATCTCGCACCGCGGCGGCGAGGCCGGATTCCTGCGCCTTCGCGACAATGTGCTCACGGTGCCCGACTATCCGGGCAACCGTTACTTCAATACCCTGGGCAACCTGCTGCTGGAGCCGCGCGCCGCCCTGGTCATGGTGGACTTTGCCAGCGGTGACATCCTGCAGCTGCAAGGCCGCGCCGAGATTGCGTGGCAAGACGGCGCATTATCGGATGCACGGGCCAAGCGGGCCTGGACGTTCAGGGTTGCGCGCGGATGGCTGCGGCGAGCGGCATTCCCGCTCGCTGAGCGCCACGACATTCGACACGCATGCTGATCGAATTGGCATGCGCAAGGCTTGCAGGAGAAAAGTGGTAGGCCTCCCCAGAGTCGAACTGGGCACCAACGGATTATGAGTCCGCTGCTCTAACCAGGCATGAGCTAGAGGCCCAGAAATCGGGACAGTGGCTAGAAAGTGATCTCGCCACCCGCTTCAGCCGCGCGGTACCGTGAAGCAGAGTGGCGAGAGGATATTGCTTTAGTGTAGGTCCGTCAAGCTCAGACTACAACACTCAACCGCCGCTGCCCTCGAGGAAGCTCTTCAGCTTGTCCGAACGCGACGGGTGACGCAGCTTGCGCAGCGCCTTTGCCTCGATCTGGCGGATGCGCTCGCGGGTGACGTCGAATTGCTTGCCCACCTCTTCCAGCGTGTGGTCGGTCGACATCTCGATACCGAAGCGCATGCGCAGTACCTTGGCTTCGCGCGGGGTCAGCGAATCGAGCACGTCCTTCACCACACCGCGCATCGAGGCGTGCAGCGCGGCGTCCGAGGGTGCCAGCGTGTTGTTGTCCTCGATGAAGTCGCCCAGGTGCGAATCGTCGTCGTCGCCGATTGGCGTCTCCATCGAAATCGGCTCCTTCGCGATCTTCATGATCTTCCGGATTTTGTCTTCCGGCATTTCCATCTTGATGGCGAGGGTTGCCGGATCCGGTTCGGCGCCGGTCTCCTGCAGGATCTGGCGCGAGATACGGTTCATCTTGTTGATGGTCTCGATCATGTGCACCGGAATACGGATGGTGCGCGCCTGGTCCGCGATCGAGCGGGTGATGGCCTGGCGGATCCACCACGTCGCATAGGTCGAGAATTTATAGCCGCGGCGGTATTCGAACTTGTCCACCGCCTTCATCAGGCCGATGTTGCCTTCCTGGATCAGGTCGAGGAACTGCAGGCCGCGGTTGGTGTACTTCTTGGCGATCGAGATCACCAGGCGCAGGTTGGCCTCGGTCATCTCGCGCTTGGCCTTGCGCGCCTTCATTTCGCCGGCAGCCATTTGCCGGTTGATGTTGCGCAGGTCCGGCAGCGGCAGCACGACACGGGCTTGCAGGTCGATCAGGCGCTGCTGCAGCTCCTTGATGGTCGGGATGTTACGGCCCAGGATGGCGCTGTAGGCGTGGCCGGCGTTGACTTCGCCATCCACCCAGTCCAGGTTGGTCTCGTTGCCCGGGAAGACCTTGATGAAGTGGGCGCGCGGCATGCCGCAGCGGTTCACGGCCACATCCAGGATCTGCTTCTCGATGTGGCGCACTTCGTCCACCTGGCCGCGCAGGGTGTCGCACAGCTTCTCGACCACCTTGGCCGTGAAGCGGATGCCCAGCAGCTCGTTGGAAATCGCGTCCTGCGCCTTGACGTAGGCCTTGCTGTTGTAGCCGTCCTTCTCGAAGGCCTTGCGCATCTTGTCGAACTGGTCGGCGATGTTGCCGAACTTGCCGAGGGCGGCCTGCTTCAGCGCTTCGAGCTGCTCGGCCGAGTAGCCGGCCGCGCCGGAGGCGCTGCTGCTCTCTTCTTCCTCTTCCTCGGCTTCTTCCGCTTCGTCCTCGTCCTCGTCCTCGTCGTCGGTCGAGGTCGGGGCCACGGCGGTCGGCGAGGTGTTCTCGTCTTCGTCCGGATCGACCATGCCGTCGACGATCTCGTCGATCTTGATCTCGTCCTTCTCGATCTTGTTGGCGGCCTCGATGATCTCGGCGATGGTCACCGGGCAGGCCGAGATGGCCTGGATCATGTCCTTCAGGCCGTCTTCGATGCGCTTGGCGATCTCGATCTCGCCTTCGCGGGTCAAGAGCTCGACCGAACCCATTTCGCGCATGTACATGCGCACCGGGTCGGTGGTGCGGCCGAAGTCGGAGTCGACGGTCGACAGCGCCGCCTCGGCGGCCGCTTCGGCTTCGTCGTCGCTGGTGACGTTCGGGACGTTATCGGACAGCAGCAGGGTTTCGGCGTCAGGGGCATGCTCGTAGACGGCGATGCCCATGTCGTTGAAGGTGCCGATGATGCCTTCGATCGCTTCCGGATCGACGATGTTGTCCGGCAGGTGGTCGTTGATCTCGGAGTACGTGAGGAAGCCGCGCTCCTTGCCCGACTTGATCAGGGCCTTGAGCTTGTTGCGGCGGATCTCGAGCTCTTCTTCGCTCGCTTCGGTATCCGAGGAGAACGCGTCCTTCAGCAGCGCTTTTTCCTTGGCCTTGCGGTCCTTGGCCTTGGCCTTGTCCGCGGCCTTCAGTTCGGCGCGCTCGACCGCGTTCAGCGCGGCGATCTCGTCGTTCTCGGGCGTGAATTCCTTGGGCTTGCGGCCACGGCGTCCCGGGACCTTGACGGTTGGCAGGACGTAACCGGACGTGTCGATGGCGGCCAGTGCGGCCGCATCGGTCGTCGCGTTAACCGGTGCCGGGCTCGCCGTACGAACCTCGGCCTGGTCTTGGCCTTTGTCCACCTTGGCGGACGCTCTCGTGGTTTTTGCAGCCACTTTGGTTTCGGGTTTCTTGGTTGGCACAGGCGCTTTCGAAGTCACAACGACTAACTTTACGATGGTTAAAGATAAAGTTTTTTGTTACCTTACATCACCCTGCAGGCAACGAACCGTTGCCTCGCTAACTGAAACTCCACGCCCCGATTGAAACGAAAAATGGTTTCAACAGTTGCAATAGTTAGCGTTTTATTATAGCACGCACCCCTATTTTTCCAAGTTGCACAAATGACCACACTCGCGGCCGTCAGTCAGACTTACCGTGCCGTCATTTCCGCAGCCGCTTCACGGTCCAAAAGGTCCTGCTGGGCAACGATCTCGCGATAGCGAGTACTCACCTGATCTGGGGGCAACCCCGATGAAAACAACTGGTTAAGTTCTTGTGTTAACGCGTCCTTCTTGATTTGGCGCACAGCACTGAGCAGCCAGATGCGATCTGCCTCAACGTCCGACTCCGGCTCCGCAGCGATTTCCGAGATCAAACTGTCGTATTCTGCCGTCACTTCTTTTAACTGTTGTGACAAGGCGGCGAAGGTGCCGTACTCGCCGAGTCCTTGAGCCAGGTGCACCAGGTGGCGCAGCGCGTCGGCGGATTCCTGGCCGAAATAGTCGAACGAAGCCAGCGCCTCGTCGTTCAGCAGCTGCGCCAGGTGCGGATGCGACACCAGGATGCGCAGCATCTGCAGCTCGAGGCCCACCGGCTTCGGACGGCCCTGGCGCGGCGGCGCGCGGCGCACGACCGATACTGGCTTAGACAATTCGAACAGCGATTCGATCTCGGCCGACGACGATTCGGTCAGGTTCGCCAGCCCGCGCACGATCTGCAGGCGCAGCGCGGTCGGCGCCATCGCCTGCAGCATCGGCTTGGCCTCGTGCTGGGCATGCGCCCTGCCCTCGGGCGTGTCCAGGTCGTGCTCGGCCGTCACTTCGCGCAGCAGGAATTGCGACAGCGGCATGGCATCGTGAATTTCCTGCTCGAAGGCCTCGGCTCCGCGCTCGCGCACGAAGCTGTCCGGGTCGTGCTCTTGCGGCAGGAACAGGAACTTGATGATCTTGTCGTCCGTCACCTGCGGCAGGCAGGCCTCCAGCGCGCGGCGCGCGGCGCGGCGGCCGGCCTTGTCGCCGTCGAAGCTGAAGATCACGGTGTCGGTCTGGCGCAGCAGCTTTTGCACGTGGGTGCTGGTGCAGGCGGTGCCGAGCGTCGCCACGGCCTGCGGGAAGCCCAATTGGGCCAGGGCGACCACGTCCATGTAGCCTTCCGTCACCAGCACATAGCCGGCGTCGCGGATGCTTTGGCGCGCCTCGAACAGGCCGTACAGCTCCAGGCCTTTCTGGAACAGCGGCGTTTCGGGCGAGTTCAGGTATTTCGGTTCGCCGCCGTCGAGCACGCGGCCGCCGAAGCCGATCACCTGCCCTTTGGTATTGCGGATCGGGAACATGATGCGCTCGCGGAAGCGGTCGTAGCGCTTCTTGTTGTTGCCGTCCTCGTCGACCTTGTCGATCACCAGGCCGGATTCCACCAATGCCAGGGCGTCGTAGTCGGGGAAAACCGAGCGCAGGTTGTCCCAGCCGCCGGGGGCGTAGCCCATGCCGAAACGGGCCGCCACCTCGCCGGTGAGGCCGCGGTTCTTCAGGTAGGCGATGGCGTTGGGCGCTTCGCGCAGCTGGGCGCGGTAGTAGGCGCAGGCCTGGGTGAGCGCTTCGGTCATGGCCAGCGACTGGGCCTGCTGGGCGGCGCGCTGCTGCGGCGGGATCTTGTCGTCCTGGTCCGGGACCACCATGCCCACGTTCTGGGCCAGGTCCTTGACGGCATCGACGAAGCCCATGCCGGAGTATTCGATCAGGAAGCCGATCGCGGTGCCGTGGGCGCCGCAGCCGAAGCAGTGATAGAACTGCTTGGTCGGGCTGACGGTGAAGCTGGGGGACTTTTCGTTGTGAAACGGGCACAGGCCCATGTAGTTGGCCCCGCCCTTTTTCAGCTGGACGTAGCGGCCGACGATGTCGACGATGTCGACACGGTTGAGCAAATCGGTAATGAAGGATTGCGGAATCACTAGGAGGTACTCAGTGTTTGTCTCAACTCAGACTATACCGCAGCGGTGACTGCAAATTGATTTATGACAAGGCATCCGTTTGGATGGGGTCGGCTGTGGGAAAGGCGCATCGCGGCCTCTCCCCTGCCGCGACGACGGCTCAGCCGCCGCTCAGCGCCTTCTTCACCAGGCCCGACACCACGGTCATGTCGGCACGGCCAGCCAGCTTCGGCTTGAGCACGCCCATCACCTTGCCCATGTCCTGCGGACCGGCGGCACCTAGCGAGGCCACGGCAGCCGCCACTTCGGCGGCGATTTCCTCGTCCGACAGGCCGGCCGGCATGTAGGTCGACAGGATCGCCAGCTCGGCTTTCTCGATATCGGCCAGGTCGGCACGGCCGCCGGCTTCGAACTGGGTGATCGAATCCTTGCGCTGCTTGATCATCTTCTCGACGATGGCCAGGGTCTGGGTGTCGTCCAGCTCGATCTGTTCGTCGACTTCCTTGCGCTTGATCTCGGCAAGGATCAGGCGGATGGTGGCCAGGCGGGCGCTTTCCTTGGCGCGCATCGCGGCTTTCATGTCCTCGGTGAGTTGTGCTTTCAGGCTCATGGATTCTCCGTCCGGTAGAGGTGAATTAGGTGGATATAAACGACAAAACCCGCCGCGGCAAAAACCGGAGCGGGCTTGCGGACGCTCAGCGACTCGCCGGGACTGAAGTCACCGGGGCAAGCCGTCAATGCCGTCTGATTAGTACAGCTTCTTCGGCAGCTGCTGGCTGCGGATGCGCTTGTAGTGACGCTTGACTGCGGCGGCCAGCTTGCGCTTGCGCTCTGCAGTTGGCTTCTCGTAGAACTCGCGGGCGCGCAGTTCGGTCAGCAGACCGGTTTTTTCGATAGTGCGCTTGAAGCGACGCATAGCGACTTCGAACGGCTCGTTTTCTTTAAGGCGGATAGTGGTCATGTAAAAATGAAACCGTTGGATTTAGGAAGAACGAAAGTGTAGCATCATTTGCCGATCAGTGGAAGCTTTTAGCAAATGTCCCACAATTGCCACACACCTCAAACGCTGCTGCCCGCGGCATGGCCCGAAGCCCATGCCCACTGGAAGTTGTAGCCGCCCAGCCAGCCGGTCACGTCGACCGTTTCGCCGATGAAGTACAGGCCCGGCACCTTGTTCGCCATCATGGTCTGCTGCGACAGCTCGCGCGTGTCCACGCCGCCCAGCGTCACCTCGGCCTTCTTGTAGCCTTCCGAACCGGTCGGAACGATGGCCCAGCGGTTGATGGCGTCGCCCAGCTTGCGCAGCTTGGCGTCGGCCATGTCGGCCAGGCGCGCATCCGGCGCGAAACCGTTGGCCACCAGCAGGCCGTCGGCCAGGCGCGCCGGCAGCCATTGCACCAGCACGTTGCCGAGCTGCTTCCTGACCGTGGTTTTCATCGCGATCAGCTCCTCGGCCACGTCCATCTCGGGCAGCAGGTCGAGCACGATCGGGGTGCCGGGCTGCCAGTAGCTCGAGATCTGCAGGATCGCCGGGCCCGACAGGCCGCGGTGGGTGAACAGCAGGTCTTCGCGGAAGTGGCCGCGCTGCGCCTTGCCCTTCCCCTTGCCGCTGCCGCCGGTGCTCACCTCCACTTCCAGCGCGATGCCGGCCAGCGGAACGAAGGCCTCCCAGCTGGGACCATCGAAGGTCAGCGGCACCAGGCCCGGGCGCGGCTCGACGATCTGCAGGTCGAACTGCTTCGCGATGCGGTAGCCCAGGTCGGTGGCGCCGATCTTCGGGATCGACAGGCCGCCGGTGGCGATCACCAGGCCGTCGCATGCGATGTCGCCGCCTTCCGCCGACACCAGGAAACCGGCCTCGGTTTTTTCGATCGCACCGACCTTGCAGGGCATGCGCCAGCTGACGTCGCCCGCATCGCACTCGGCGCGCAGCATCTGGATGATTCTCTCTGACGAGTCGTCGCAGAACAGCTGGCCCTTGTGCTTCTCGTGCCAGGCGATGCGGTGTTTCTTGACCAGGGCAAGAAAATCCTGCGCGGTATAGCGCGACAGCGCGCTGCGGCAGAAATGCGGGTTCTGCGACAGGAAGTTGGCGGGACCCGCGCCGATGTTGGTGAAATTGCAGCGGCCGCCGCCGGAGATGCGGATCTTTTCGGCCAGCCGGGTGGCATGGTCGAGCAGCACCACGCGCCTGCCGCGCTGGGCTGCCACCGCCGCGCACATCATGCCGGCGGCGCCTGCGCCGATTACCGCTATATCATAGTGTTTTGCCATGTCCTGCCGTGTCCCGCCGGTTGCCCGTCAATCGCCAAACCGGCCATTGTATACGGTTCAGGGCTGCGGCGGAAAGCTAGCTCCCGTCCGCCGCCCGCACGTCCAGGTCGCGCCCGTTCAGCACCGTGCCGTCCCTGGCGATCGTGATGATGTGCATGCCCGTGTCCGTCAGGCCCAGGCGCTTGAGCTGTTCCGGCGACACCCGCAGGAAGTACTCGCCCGGGAAAATCCCGCCGATGACGAAGTAGCCGTCGGCGGCGCTGGTCATGGTCGCCACCACCTTGCGCGACGCGTCGACCAGTTCCAGCTTCAGGTCGCCGACGGCGCGCCGCTTGCCGTCGGCGTACAGGTAGGTGGTGCCGTCCACTTCCCCCGTCATGTTCACGGCGAACTCGACCTGGCTCACATTGCCGGGGCGCGGCAGGATGCGCACGCCCGGCGTGCGCGGCTGCCATTGCGGATCGTCGAGCGTGTTCGGATCGAGGCCGATGTCGGTATGCTGGTAGGCCAGCAGGCGCGGCAGGTAGGCAATGCCGCTGGCATCGGTGCGGACCGCGTAGTAGGCGCCATTGACGATGAAGCCGGCGCCGGCGATGGCTTCGTCCGCGCCGTCCATGACGCCGCTCAGGTCCTTGTCGAGGAACACGCGGATCGAGGCCGCGCCCATGTTCGCCATCGGCTGGGCGTCGGTCACCATGCGGCCGCTCCTCGGTTCCAGCCCCATGGCCATGAAGAACTGCATGCCGAGTCCATACTCGCCGCGGTTGGAATAATAGCCGTTGATGCCGAGCCCGTAGCTGCCCAGGCTCTTGTTCAGCGCGCCGGTGGCCCGGAGTTCGCGGTCCTTGAATGTGCGCGCCAGGCCGAGGTTCAGCAGGTAGCCGCTGTGCAGGTAGTAGTCGGCGGAGACCGCCGCCGCGCCCAGCGCGGTGTCCGGCGACAGCGTGTACTGCAACTGCCCGGTCAGGCCGATGCCGGCCACGCGCCGGCTTACCTGGAACTGGCCGTCGGCCAGCTCGTTGACGCCCAGCCTCTGCCAGCGCAGCCCATTGGTCAGTGCGAAGCCGTCCCGGTAGGCCGAGATCCGCCCCTGCACCTCGATGTTGCGGGTGCCCGAGGACAAGCGGTCATGCCGCACCTGCAGCGCCAGCGGAAAGAATTGCGCTCCGCCGGCGCCCAGGACGCCATCGGCGCGCACTTCGTCGCGCGAACGCACCGGGTCCGCGCCCCGATGGAAGAAGTCGCTGCTGAATCCATCCAGGCGCGCGTGGCTGGCCGACACCGCGACACGGCCCAGGCGCGTCTTCAGGCCCAGCTGCGCCAGCGTGCCGCCGTCGTCCGCCCTGGCCGCATCCGCTGTTGCGATGAAGCTGTTCCAGTAGCCGCGCAGGCCGAGGTTGGCATAGCTGCGCCCGACACCGTCGAAGGTCGGCACGCGTTGCCAGCCGGCGGTGGCGTTGAGGTGCTCGCTCATGCCCCACTCGAACTGCGCCACGGCGCGCCGGCGCCCGAACCCATCGCGGTGTGCTCCGAGGTCGTAGTACAAGGCGCCGCGCGGCACGGCCGACTGCTCCAGCAGGAAGCTCTGGCGCTCGACGCGCAGCTGGCCCAGCGGGCCGTGGAACACCAGCCTGAACTCGTTGGGACCGTAGGCCAGCGGCTGGTCCTCGAAGCTGTACTTGCCGTCCGGGCCCGATTGGCGGACCCCGACCAGGGCGTCGTTGTAGTACAGCTCGACGTCCCAGCCCGGCGGCAGCGCACCCTGCAAGGTGTGGCGGTCGAAACTGGTGGGCTGGTTGAGAGGACGGTTGCTGAGCACCATGCCATTGCCGGTCGGGCTGCTCGAGGAAATATTGTTCACGCCCGGCAGCGGCACGCTGCCGAACAGCGCGGTACGCGCATGGAGCGGGCCGAGCAGGCCGGCGTCCGGGTCGTTGCGCCCCAGCGTGAGGCGCAGGCCGGACGAAGGATCGTAGCGATTGCTGCTGGCATACAGGGCCGCCTCAATGCCCAGCAGGTCGGTGGTCAGGTAGGCGGTGTAGCTTGCGTCCGCCTGGCGCCGCCCGCCGCCATTGCCGGCAGTGAGGCCGATCGTCTGGTCGATGAAAGGCACGCCGGCCAACCGGTAAGGCGCGGACAGGCGCGGGTAGCCCGGATCGACATAGCCTCCGGGAGCGCCCGGCCGGCTGCCATGCTTGCGCCGCTCCAGCCTTGCCTGGAGCGGCAACTGCTCGCGTGGGCGCACCTTGAGGGCGAGGCTGGACATGTCGAGGTCGAGGTCTATCGGCAGCCAACGAGCCAGTACCTTGCTCGCCACATAGATCTCGTCGGACTGCAGCTTGAACTGCGAACGCTCGAGCCTTTCGTGCCGGCCCGCGATGTCCGCGACGCCGCCGGGCACGTCAAGGCTGAATCCGCGGCTTTCCGAAATGATATAGCCGCTGGCGCGGCCCTCCCCGGGCGTCACGCGGATGGCGAGCGTCAGCATGCGCGCCATCTCGCCGAGCGGCAGGAAGACATCGCGCCCGATTTCATACCCGGCGACGGCGTCGGACAGGAGCTGGTTGCCGAGCCGGACTTCGAGCAGGACGAGGTTGTCCTCGGATTGCTGCGACGCCGATGCCGCCGCCGCCGGCTGCAAGGCCGGCAGCAACATCAATCCTGCGACAAGAAACCCCGTTCGGAAACCCTGCATGGTGCTCGAATGCGCATATTGCCGGCTAACCGGCGGTTGACCCGGCAATATAATTATTGCTCAATAAACATCTTCTGGGGACGCCCCGGGGCCATCACGGCAGGGCCAGGCTGGACTCTGCCAGCAGCTTGCCGCCCGCTTCCGGGCGGTCGCGGTAGCTGACCTCGATCGCGCCGCCGGCCAGCGCCACGCCGGCCGGCACCCGCAGCGGCAGCGTGACCCGGCGCACGCGATTCGGCGTAAGCACGGCAATACCGCCGATCTGCGCCAGATGCTGGGGCTTGCCGCCGCGCGGCGTGAACGTCACGCTCAGGTCGCCGTACACCGAGCTGCTTCCTTCGCGCTGCAAGCGCAGCGCCAGCTTCGGGGAGCCGGTCGCATCCTTCTGGATGGCGAGCCCGTCCAGGCTGACGTTCGCGCTGAGGTTCCCGTGGCGGACGATCACCGGCATCGCGGCGCCGACCAGGGTCTGGATCACCACGCCGACCTGGCCGTTCTCGACGCTACGGTTCTCGATACTGGCGCTGCCTTCGACATCCGGCAGCTTGTCGAACAGCAGGTGCGAACGGTATTCACCTTCGGCCAATTCGGCGGGCTTGCGCAACATGATGCGCACCGTCTGCGCGGTCCCTGGCTGCAGCGTCACCTGGCGCGGCGAATAATGCAGCATGCCGTCGGCGAAGCGCTCGCCTTCCATGGCGGTCGCGGCCGGCTCGATCTGGCCGGATTCGAGCATGCGTCGGTTCACCAGCGAGATCCGGTAGCTTGCCGGTTTGCTGCCGTTGTTGATCAGCTGCACCTGGGCCGCACGCGTGTTCTTGTCGAAGACGATGCGCGTCGGATGAAGCATGAGGTCGGCAAACGCAGGCGAACACGGCACCAGCAGCAGACATGCGAGCACAAGGGAGAGTGCCCGGCGCAGGCGGCCGAAGGAAGCGGATGCGAACGTGGGGTAGAACATGGTGGATTCCTGTGCCTAATTCTGAATGAGCGTGACGTTCACGTTGAACGTGCCGGTGTACCTGCCTGCCGGCTGGTTGGGCGCCACGACCAGGGTCGCGCCGATCGACAGGTTCGTGTCGTTGCTGGTTGGCAGTGAAGCCAGGCTCGGCGGGTTGCTGTTGATAGCATTGAGCACCATGCTGCCGGCGCCACTACTCAAGCGGGCGCCGCCATTGGGAGGCAGGGTAACAATGGCGCCTCTATCTCTGCCGCTATTATTCCGGCGCACGTTGACGCTGCCAGCATGGACTGGCGAGGAGTTGAGGAGGATGACGCCGCCCGAACTTGTACGATCGCCGTTCGGCAATAGGGTGATCGTGCCGGCGCCGGTGACGACGAAACTTCCGAAGTCCAGGTTGCTCCCTGGGGTGAGCACGACCTGCTGGGCATGGGCTTGATGCTGGCCGAGCAGGGCCAGTGCCGCCAGCACGATCGTGCCGGCGGCCCGGAATGCATGGCAACGGCGTGCCGACATGATTCAGGCGAAGACTGCGCCGCTACCGCTGCGCTCAGACGCCGTAATCGACGGTGGCGGTGATCTGGCCCGAGTAGACGCCGCCTACCTGGGTTGCGCCAACGGTCAGGACGCCGCCCACGTAGATCTTCGCGCCGGTGGCGCCCAGGGTGCCGCCACTGGCCGTTGCCGAGGTTTCATTCGTCGGCGTCAGGGTGCTGATCGGCGTGAACGACATCGTCTCGGTGCCGCCGCTCCGGGTCAAGGGAGTCGTCACCGTGACACTGACCGTGAAGTTCTTGCCTTCATCACCGGTCACGTCGAACTCGGCGACGGTGGCCGCGTCGCTGCCCCCTGCCACCACGCCACCAAGCGTGCGCGTGCCGTTCGTGGCGAGGGTGACCGTACCACCGGTACCTCGCCCGAAGCTGCCGAACGACAGGTCGGTCACTTTGCTGATCGCGATCGGGACGATCACGGTGGCGGAAGTATTTGCGGTGGTGTCGGCGGCAACGGCGCTGCCGGTGGCGGCGGCGACTGCCAGCGCCAGGGCAGCCAGCGACAGGTGGGTCTTGGTAAAGCGGGCGTACTTGCTCATTCTGGTCTTCCTTCAGATAGTGATGGAGCTTGATTGCTAGCTAGGGCTGCTTGTTTTACGAACCGGACTACAAAGTATCACAGAGGAAACTATAAACGTTGCCGTTCGGTATCGTTTTGCTATGTTGCAAGAAAATAATAGTGACTCATTGAGAAAAATCATGGATTCAGCCAATCAAAAACCCAAGCATTGTTGTCAATTTAATCAGTAAATACAAAAACTTCATGCGCCTGGAATAATTCTCTGTCCTCAGGCAGGACCTTGTTGCAATCCAAGGTTTGCAATGCTGAAAAACAAAAGGCCATCCCAAAGGGATGACCTCTTGCCTGTGAAGGAGAAAACGCGGGGCTGCCGTGTCAGCGGCGCAATTCGCGCGCGACCTCGACGCAATGTGCGGCCTGAGCCGCGATCGGCGGCGGAATCGGGACCTCGCCGCGCAGGGCGGCCGCGATCCAGGCCGCGGTGGTGGCCGCGTCGCGTGCCTCGGGGACGTCGGCCAGCTGGTCGGCGGGCGCGTCGCGCTCGACCAGCAGGCTCTGCTTCCCATCGTGAAACCAGTCGATCCGCGGTGCGCGGTGCGGGTTGGCGACGGTCTCCCCTTCGGTGCCGCGCATCAGGAAGGCGTCGCCGCGTTCGGGTGGGGCGGCCGTCGTGAAGTACGCGCCCAGCGTCTCCAGGTACTCCGGATGGGTGTAGGACACGAGACGCAGCGCCGGCCCCTCGAAAGGCTGCAGGATTTTCACCAGCGTATGGGTCGAGTTGCGCACGCCGAGGATGCGGCGCAGCGACAGCATGTAGGCCAGGCTCGGCGCCAGGTTCTCGATCGGGATGAAGGCGGGACGGCGGCTGGCGAAGGCGTCGAGGATGTCGGCGCTCGTGCCCGCTTCTGCCAGGCCGAGTTCAAGCAGGATCTCGCTCGTGGTAATGCGGCCCGGATCCTTGCGTACGCCGTGCACCAGGACCGGCACGCCCTCGCGCGCCAGCAGCAGGGCCAGCAGCGGGGTCAGGTTGGCCAGCTTGCGCGCGCCGTTGTAGCTCGGGATCAGGACTGGGGCATAGTCTCCCGGCGGGCTCGGCAAGGGCGCGAAGGCGCTTTCGGCCGCATCCATGAAGCCCGCCAGTTCTTCCACCGACTCGCCCTTGATGCGCATCGCCAGCAGGATCGCGCCCAGTTCGAGGTCGGAGACCCGCCCTTCCAGCATGGCCGCGTACAGCGCGCGGGCATCCTCGCGCGACATGCTGCGCGCACCTTTCACGCCACGGCCGATTTCCTTGATAAAGGGGGCTGCAGCAAAGCCTTCGATGTTCTTGTCCATGGCGCAAGCATACAACGCCTGTGCGCGGCCCGTGCGCGCGGCCGTGAGTTTTTGGGCGCCGGTGTGCAAGTGCAGCATTTTCGGTCTACACTGGATATTCCCTTTAGAAATCATCGCACCATGATCAACACGCCTGCCATTGAAAATACCAACGTCAGTTCGTTCGGGCAGATGCCGACGCCGACCGAACTCCACGCCACACTGCCGCTGTCCGACAAGGCCTTTGCCACCGTGATGGCAGGCCGCGAAACCCTGCGCAACATCCTCGACCGCAAGGACAAGCGCCTGTTCGTGGTCGTCGGACCCTGCTCGATCCACGATCCGGAAGCCGGCCTGGATTATGCGCGCCGCCTCAAGGCGCTGCAGGCCGAAGTGGCCGATACGTTGGTGCTGGTGATGCGCGTGTATTTCGAGAAGCCGCGCACCACCACCGGCTGGAAGGGCTATATCAATGACCCGTTCATGGACGACTCCTTCCGCGTCGACGTCGGCATGGAACGCGCGCGCCGCTTCCTGCTCGACGTGTGCGAACTGGGCCTGCCCACCGCCACCGAAGCGCTGGACCCGATCTCGCCGCAGTACCTGGGCGACCTGATTGCCTGGACCGCCATCGGCGCGCGGACCACCGAATCGCAGACCCACCGCGAGATGTCTTCCGGCCTGTCGACCCCGGTCGGTTTCAAGAACGGCACCGACGGCGATGTCTCGATCGCGATCAATGCCGTGCTGTCCTCGGCCAACCCGCACGCCTTCCTGGGCATCAACGGCCAGGGCACGGTGTCGATCGTGCGCACCAGCGGCAACGCCTACGGCCACGTGGTGCTGCGCGGCGGCGGCGGCCGTCCGAACTACGATTCGGTGTCGGTGGCGATCGCCGAGCAGGCCCTGCAGAAGGCCGGGCTGCCGGCCAACCTGGTGGTGGATTGCTCGCATGCCAACAGCTACAAGAAGCCGGAACTGCAGCCGCTGGTGATGTCGGACGTGATCCAGCAGATCAGGCACGGCAACCGCTCGCTGGTGGGTGTGATGATCGAATCGAACATCGTCAGCGGCAGCCAGGCGATTCCGGAAGACCTGTCGCAGCTGAAGTATGGCTGCTCGGTGACCGACGGCTGCATCGGCTGGGAAGAGACCGAGGCGATGCTGCGTAGTGCGCACAAGGAACTCCTGCAGCGTCCGTAACCGGTGCTAATGCGTGGGCGGCACTCGCGCCCACGCTGCTGTAAAATCTCGCTTTTCCTCCCTGCTGTTTCCCCCCATGATTGTTCTCGGCGTCGAATCCTCCTGCGATGAAACCGGCCTGGCTCTGTACGACACCGAGCGCGGCCTGCTGTCCCATGCCCTGCACTCGCAGGTCGCCATGCACGAAGAGTATGGCGGCGTGGTGCCGGAACTCGCTTCGCGCGACCACATCCGCCGCGCCCTGCCGCTGCTGGAAGAGGTCCTGAAACGCGCGGACATGCCCGCATCGAACATCGATGCGATCGCCTACACCCAGGGCCCGGGCCTGGCCGGCGCGCTGCTGGTCGGTTCCTCGGTGGCCTGCTCGCTGGCCCTCGCCCTCGACAAGCCGGTGCTGGGCGTGCACCACCTGGAAGGCCACCTGCTCTCGCCCCTGCTGGCCAGCGAGCGTCCGGAATTCCCCTTCATCGCCCTGCTCGTCTCGGGCGGCCACACCCAGCTGATGCGCGTGGACGGCGTCGGCCGCTACACCCTGCTGGGCGAGACCCTGGACGATGCCGCCGGCGAAGCCTTCGACAAATCGGCCAAGCTGCTGGGCCTGGGCTATCCGGGCGGCCCGGCGATCTCGCGCCTGGCCGAGTTCGGCGATCCGCTTGCCTACACGCTGCCGCGCCCGATGCTGCATTCGAAGGATTTCAATTTCAGCTTCTCGGGCCTGAAGACCGCCGTGCTGACGGTGGTAAAGAACCATGAAGAGAAAGTGGTGGCGAATATCTGCGAGCAGGACAAGGCCAACATCGCGCGCGGCTTCGTCGACGCCATCGTCGAGGTCTTGACCGCCAAGTGCGTCAACGCCCTGCGCCATACGGGCCTGAAGCGCCTGGTGATCGCCGGCGGCGTCGGCGCCAACCGCCAGTTGCGCGAATCGCTCGATGCCGCGGCCGCCAAGCGCAGGTTCAAGGTCTATTATCCGGAGCTGGAATTCTGCACCGACAACGGCGCCATGATCGCCTTCGCCGGCGCCATGCGCCTCGAACGCAAGCCGGATCTGGCCCAGCGCGACTATGCTTTCAACGTGCGTCCGCGCTGGCCGCTCGATGAACTGGAAGCCGCCTGACAAGGCCTTTTACACTTGCTTTCAACATTGAACTTGCATGCCTGACATCGATCCTACGGTGTGACCGCCCCTTGCCAAACGATGGCAATATCCGACGGTTAAGTTTTACGGAGGTACTGCGATGCGCGTTGTAAGTTGGAACATTCGTTGGGGTTGTGGCAAGGACGGCCGGATCCGCATTCATGCGATCATCGACGTCCTGCGACGGCTGAATCCGGATGTCGTGTGTCTGCAAGAAGTAGCGGCCAATCACTCGGAACTGGAAGGCAGCGCCACCGCCAACCAGTTCAAGCAGCTGGGCGGCGCCTTTGGCGGCTACCATTCCATGGAGCACGCACCAAGCGAACTCTACAAGAATAACTCGCCCCGCCTGTTCGGCAACCTGATCCTCTCGCGCTACCGCATCTCGCAGGTGCACCGCCACCTGCTGCCCTGGCCGGCCGACCCGGAAAACCCGGCCGGCATGCCGCGCGGCCTGATGGAAACCGTGATCGATGCGCCCAGCGGCAAGCTGCGCCTGATGACCACCCACCTCGAGTACTATTCGGCGCTGCAGCGCAGGGCGCAGGTGCAGCGCATCCGCGAACTGCATGCCGAGGCCAGCGCCCGCGCCCGCATCTTCCAGCCGGACCCGAGCCTGGACGCGCCCTTCCAGCTGGGTTTCCGTCCTGCCTCGGCGATCCTGTGCGGCGACTTCAATTTCACCCCGGATTCGAGCGACTACCAGGCCATGCTGGCGCCGATCGACGACGCCCCGGCCTTTGTCGACGCCTGGCGCGTCGCCCACGGCGGCGTGGCGCGCGCCCCGACCACCGGCCTGCACGGCTACCCGTGGCCGGACAAGCCGGACTGCTACGACTACTTCTTCGTCACCGACGACCTGGCGCCGCGCGTGGCGACGGTCGACGTGCAGTCCGAGACTGCCGCGTCTGACCATCAGCCAATCGTGCTCGACCTGAAGTAATTCTTACTGCTGGGCAGCAGCGTCACTCTGCGCCGCGATCTCGCGCAGCGCCTGCTCGAACACTTCCGGCGGCTGGCCGCCCGAGATCAGGTGGCGCTGGTTGATGATGATGGCCGGCACCGAGTGGATGCCGGCGCGCTGGAAGAACTGCTCGCGCTCGCGCACCTCGTCGGCATACTCGTCGGATTCCAGGATGCGCTTGGCCCGCTCGCGGTCCAGGCCGACACGCTCGACGACGTCCAGCAGCACGTCGTGGCAGCTCGGGTCCTGGCAATGGGTGAAATAGGCCTCGAACAGGCCCATCTTGAGGTCGCGCTGGCTGCCCTCTTCCTCGGCCCAGGACAGCAGGCGGTGCGCATCGAAGGTGTTGTAGATGCGGCCGCGCCGCTCCATGTCGAAGCTGAAGCCGACGTCGGCGCCGCGCTGGCGGATCATCTCGCGGCTGTTGGCCTGCTGCTCGGCGGTGGCGCCGTATTTCTCGGTGATGTGCTCGACGATGTCCTGGCCGTCCGGCCCCATATTCGGGTTCAGCTCGAAGGGCTGGAAATGCATGTCGGCCTCGACCTCTCCCTTGACGCGGGCGAGCGCCAGCTCCAGCGAGCTCAGGCCGATCGCGCACCAGGGGCAGGAGACGTCCGAGACGAAATCGATGCGGAGTTGTTTGCTCATGAGGGTGCCACCTTTCAGGTTCGTTGCGGCACCGCAGGTGCCTGATGGCGATATGGTAACGCGATGTGGCTTTTTCGGTGCGCCATGAAAAATGGGGGAGCAGTGCTCCCCCATGTTGCCGGCAGACGCCCGCCTTATTTTTTGGCGGCGCCCTTGGCCTTGCTGCCGATCTTCGATTCCTTGCCCGCCATCAGGTTTCCGATATTGCTGCTGTGGCGCCACAGGAGCAGCGCGCTCATCGCCGCCACCGCGAACAGGATCTCGTCCGCCCCGAACAGCAGGCCGTAGTAGAAGGGCGCGAAGATCGACGCGATCAGCGCCGCCAGCGAGGAATAGCGGAAGGCATAGGCCACGATCAGCCAGGTCGCCAGCGTCGCCAGTCCCAGCCACACATTAATCCCGAGCAGCACGCCGAGCGCGGTCGCCACGCCCTTGCCGCCCACGAACTTGAAGAACACCGGCCACAGGTGCCCCAGGAACACGGCGATCGCGACCAGGGCGATGCCGCCGTCGTCGAGGCCGTACTGCGGGCCGAACTTGACCGCCAGCCAGACCGCGAGCCAGCCCTTGGCGGCGTCGCCGACCAGGGTCGCGATCGCGGCCTTCTTGCTGCCGCTGCGCAGCACGTTGGTGGCGCCCGGATTCTTGGAGCCGTAGGTGCGCGGGTCGGACAGGCCGAAGGCGCGGCTCATCACGACTGCGAAGGAAATCGAGCCGATCAGGTAGGCGGCAATGGTGGCGATCAGGGTGTTCATGTCACTTTCTTACTTGTTTGTCGGTACGGAAACTGGGCGCTCGGACTATACACAGTGAGCGTGCCTTTTGGCAATCATTCCGCCAGCGCGCACTGCACCGGCTTCGCGCCCAGCGTCGCGGTCAGCACGTCGGGGGCAATGCCGACCAGGTAACCGCGGCGGCCGCCGTTGATGTAGATCTTGTCCAGCGCCAGAATCGATTCCTCGACGTACACCGGCATCGCCTTGCGCACGCCGAAGGGCGAGGTGCCGCCGACCAGGAAGCCGGAATGACGCTGCGCCACCTCCGGCTTGCAAGGCTCGACCGACTTGCAGGGAATCGCACGCGCCAAATTCTTCGTCGACACCTTGCGGTCGCCGTGCATCAGCACGATCAGCGGCCGCGCCGATTCGTCCTGCATCACCAGGGTTTTGATGACATTGTGCTCAGGCACACCCAGTTCGCGCGAAGACACGGCCGTGCCGCCGTGTTCCTCGTATTCGTAGGGATGTTCGGTAAAAGCCACGCCGTGCTTGCGCAGGAACTGCGTCGCGGGTGTCTCAGATACGTGCTCTTTCTTGGCCATGCGTGGTACGCTTAAGACGAACATAAGGGGTTTCTATTATGCAGCAAGAAATTCGCTTTGCCACCTTCAACACCTTCAACCTGGCCCCGCCGGGCATGCGCTGCTACGAAAATCTCGCTCCCTGCACGCCGGAGGAATACGAGGCCAAGCTGGACTGGACCGCGCACCAGATCGACCTGCTCAATGCCGACGTGATCGGCTTTCAGGAAATCTTCTCGCAGGCCACGCTACGCGAGGTGCTGGCGCGCACCCGGCGTTTTCGCGAAGCGGTCCACCTGGGTTTCGATCCCGACCCGGAGGCGCCGCGCCTGACCCCGAGCGTGGCCCTGGTCTCGCGCCTGCCGGTCCTGAGCCATCCGCGCGCAATCAGCCTGTTCCCGGACAACGTGGCCATGCCGCCGGGCAGCCGCGACCCGGACCGTTTCACGCGCGCCCCGCTGCATGCCGAGGTCGAACTGGCGCCCGGCATCGTGATCGACGTGATCGTCGTGCACCTGAAGTCGCGCCGCCCCGACTACCGCAGCAGCGACACCGACGAAGACCCGAACCTGTACGCCCTCGCCTGCCTGCGCTCGCTGATCCGGCGCGGCACCGAGGCCACCGCCCTGCGCGTGCTGCTCACCGACATGGCGCGCGACAAGGGGCGCCCGCGCATCGTGCTGGGCGACTTCAACGACGTCGCCGATTCGGTGACCACCGAGATCGTGCTCGGCGAAGGCGCGCCGCTGGCGGAGCGCATGTTTGACGCCGCGCGCCTGCACATGCACCAGGACAACCTGCGCAGCGTCGGCTTCTCGATCGTGCACGAAAGCCGGCACTCGACCATCGACCATATCCTGGTGTCGCAGGAATTCAATCCGGTGCTGCCGAATGCGATCGGCGAGGTGGTCGATGTGGTCTACCTGAACGACCACCTGGACCTGGGGCTGCCGGAAGCCTCGGACCACGGGCAGGTGCTGGCGCGCATCCGCCTGTATCCGCAGGCGGATCGGCCGGAGGGCGGCGTGGATTGATCAAAGAGCGCTGCAAGCAAGCGCGGCGCTTCGCTTTTGTAGGGTGGGCGGCTCTACCGCTCACGCCGATCATCTTGCGCCATGTCGGCCGCCCACGCGTTCAACGCCGGCATGAACAGACGATCGGTCTATTCATGCTTGGTTTGAACGCGTGGGCGGCGGATATGGCGCGGCATAGTTCGTTTCGGGTGTAGCCGCCCACCCTACGAACATCTCACGTCAGCGGGCTCAACGCACCGCCGGATTGAAATCCGGCCGGGCGCTCGCCCCCGCCGCATAAAAACCCTGGTATTCGTCGCAGCCGTGCTGGCGCAGGAAGCGCAATTGCTCCTCGGTCTCGACGCCTTCGGCCACCACGCGCAGGCGCAGGCTGCGCGCCACCGCGATGATCGCCGGGATCAGGGCTGCGTCCGCCGGATCGTGCTCGATGTCGCTCACGAAGCTGCGGTCGATCTTCAGCTTCGACAGCGGGAAGCGTCGCAGCGAGGACAGGCTGGACAGCCCGGTGCCGAAGCGGTCGATGGTCAGCTGCACCCCGCGTTCGCGCAGGGACTTCACGGTGTCGTCGAGCACGTGGTCGCCGCGCATGATGGCGCCCTCGGTGATCTCCAGGTCGAGCCAGGCTGGCGCCAGGCCGGACTGCGCCAGCGCGGCGTCCACCTTCTCGAGCAGGCGGCCGTGCAGGAACTGGATGTCGGACAGGTTCACCGCCACCGTCACCACGTGGCCGGCGTCGCGCCAGCTGCGCGCCTGGGTGCAGGCTTCAACCAGCACCCATTCGCCGATCGGCACGATCAGGCCGCATTCCTCGGCCACCGGCAGGAACTCGTGCGGCAGCAGCAGCCCGCGCTCGGGATGGCGCCAGCGGATCAGCGCTTCCATGCCGATCACCTTGCCGGAGCCGACGTCGAGCTCGGGCTGGTACTCGAGCACGAATTCGCCGCGTTCGAGCGCCTGGCGCAGGCGCTTTTCCAGTTCGCCGCGCTCGAATACGCGCGCATTCATCTCGGGACTGAAGAAGCGGAAGCTGCTGCGGCCGTTCTGCTTGGCGTGGTACATCGCCACGTCGGCATGGTGCATCAGGGTGTCGACGTCGCCGCCGTCGGTGGGACAGATGGCGATGCCGATCGAGGCCGACAGCGTCAGCTGCTGCCCCGCCACCTCGAACGGACGCGAGACCGCCCCCATCACGGCATTGGCGACGTGCGCGGCCTGGTCGACCCCGCCGATGTCGGCCAGCAGCACGACGAATTCGTCGCCGCCGAGCCGGCTGATGGTGTCGACCCGGCGCACGCAGCCGCGCAGGCGCGCGGCCACTTCGCGCAGCACTGCGTCGCCGGTCTGGTGGCCGTTGTTGTCGTTGATGGCCTTGAAGCGGTCGAGGTCGAGGAACAGGACGGCGAAGCTGTCGCGCTGGCGGCGCCAGGTGGCCAGCGCCTGGTGCATGCGATCGAGGAACAGGGCGCGGTTCGGCAGGCCGGTGAGGGTGTCGTGCTCGGCCTGGTGGCGCACCTGCGCCTCGGCACGCTTGCGTTCGCTGATGTCGGAGAGCGTCGCCATGTAGCTGCTGGCGGCGCCGTGCGGGTCGCGGATGGTGGTGAGCGCCACCCAGGCGGTGTAGTGCTCGCCGTTCTTGCGCACGGCGGGCAGCTCGCCCTGCCAGCGGTCGTTGCCGTCGAGCTGGGACCAGATGGTGTCGTAGAAGCCGCCCCCGCCGCCGCCGTCCTCCTTGTCCTTGTCCTCGCCCCAGGGCAGGCTGGCGATCGTGGAGCCGATGATGTCGGCGGCGTCGAAGCCGGTGATGGCGGTAAAGGCCTGGTTGACCGCCTGCACCCGGTATTCGGCATCCATGACGATGATGGCTTCGTGCGCATTCTCGAACACCCGCGCCGCCTGGCTCAGGTTGTCTTCGACCTGCTTGCGCGCGGTGATGTCCACTTCCATGCAGAACACCTGCTGCGTGTGACCGTCGCGCTTGACCGGGAAGTGGTTCGAATGCAGCCACAGGCGCCGGCCGGCGGCGGTCTCGACCCGCCAGTCGCGCGGCGCCGGCGCCTCGCCGTCGCGCCAGATGGCGGCGATGGTGTTGTCGAATTCGCGCTGCTGGTCGAGGTGGGACACCAGCTCGCGGAAGGGCTTGCCCAGCGCATGGCTGGCCGGGATGCCGAACAGCTGGGCGCAGGCATGGTTCCAGAAACGCACGATGCCGGCGCCGTCGCGTGAATGCACGGCCACCGCCGGCGCCAGTTCGATCGCCGTCACGAAACGGTAGAGCCAGTCGAGCGCCTGGCGGCCGGGGCCGTCGAGCTCGACGGCTTCGGGCAGGGCGCCGGCCGGCGCCGGATGCGGCGCAGCGGGCGCCTGGAGATGGTCCTGGACGTGGCGGACAGGATCGGCAGGCAAGTCCAGCCCGCGCGGCCCACTGGGCCAGCCCGTCGGGTCTCGCGCTTGTTCGCTCACGGAAGAATCCTTTTCTAACGGAAACAGTCATGCGTGCCATGACAATCCCGTCATTCTTCCCCGCCCTGCCACCGTGGCGTTTGCGGGCACGCAAAAGCAGGCTGCGCCTGCATTTCGTCGCGCCCGGGCGGCATTCCAGACCCGCGTTTCGACCGCCCGTCGCATCCGGCTGGATGCGCTAGACGCGCCTGGCTATATTGGCATCATGCGCAAGGAGCTCCACCCTCTTCGCCAGGACGGAGCCCGAGCGCGAAGCATTCCATGCCCGCCCCGCGGACCTGCCTTCAGGCGGCGTCCTGCGGGGCCGCTTCGCCCTGCTCTGCCTGCGGCTGGCCGGTGCTGCCTTCCTCCGCCTCGCGCTTGGCGTCCTGCTTGCGCTTGGCCTTCTCTTCCGCCTTGCGCTTCTTTTCGAGCTCGCGCTGTCGCTTTTCGTACTGGAAATTCGTCCGTGCCATGTTCACCTCGTTAGCAGTGGATGTGAAGGGTGATGATCGGTGCTGCAGGCCCATTATGGCCCACCGCTTGCGCGGCGGCTTGAATTAACCCCGCGGGTGGTGCTGGGCATGCAGATGCTTGAGGCGCTCGCGCGCAACATGCGTATAGATCTGTGTGGTCGAAATGTCGGCGTGGCCCAGCAGCAGCTGCACCACACGCAGGTCGGCGCCGTGGTTCAACAAATGGGTGGCGAAGGCGTGGCGCAGGGTGTGCGGCGACAGCGGTCCCCCGATGCCGGCCTTTTGCGCATGCTTCTTGATCAGGATCCAGAACATCTGGCGCGACATCGCCCCGCCGTGGCCGGTGACGAACAAGGCGTCGTCGACCTGCCCGTTCAGGATGATGCCGCGCGCATCCCGCAGGTAGCGCTCCAGCCAGCTGCGCGCCTCCTGGCCGAACGGCACCAGGCGGGTCTTGCTGCCCTTGCCGGTGATGCGCAGCACGCCGTCATTCAAGCTGACTTCGACCAGTTTCAGGTCCACCAGTTCCGACACCCGCAGCCCGCTCGCATACATCAGCTCGAGCATGGTGCGTTCGCGCAGGCCCAGCGGCGTGGACACGTCCGGCGCCGCGAGCAGCGCCTCGACCTGGCTTTCGCTCAAGGTGTGGACGAAGCGGGTCGGCTGCTTGGCCGAGGCCATTTTCAGGCAGGGATCGATCGGGATCTGGTTGCGGCGCAGCGCCAGCCCGTAGAAGCGTTTCAATACCGACAAGCGCCGGTTCGCCGAACTGGGGCGCGTGTCGGCGTGGCGTTCGGCGAAATAGGCGGCGATGTCCTCGGGCTGCACGGCAAGCAGGCTGGCGCGCTGCGGCCGCTTGGCTTCCAGCCAGCCGGCAAACAGCTTGAGGTCGCGGCGGTAGGCGTCGAGCGAATTTTTGGCCAGCCCCTGTTCCAGCCAGAGGGTGTCGCAGAACTCGTCGATCAGTCCCAGATCGATTGCTGCTGCCATGGGGATGCGGTGGCGCCTTCGTGGCGCAGCAGCCAGCGCTTGACGGACAGGTGGAAGCCGTTCTCGTCGTCCTGGTTCGAAAAGCCGCCCAGGCCGCCGGATGCGGTGACGCGGTGGCACGGGTTTATCAACGGGAAGGGGTTGGCGCCGCAGGCCTGGCCGACCGCGCGCGGGGCCGAGCCGATCATCTTGGCCAGCTGGCCATAGGTCTTGACGCTGCCGCGCGGGATGGCAGAGATTTCGGACCAGACGCGGCGCTGGAACTCGGTGCCGGCCTCGAACAGCGGCAGGTCGAAGCGGAAGTCGGGGTCTTGCAGGTAGTGCGCCACCTGGACAGCAGCGGCATCGGCCACCTGATTATCGGCGGCTTTTTCCTGGAACGAAGGCTGTAGATAGACCAGTTCGCGGACGCGTCCGTCAGTGGTGCGGATCCCGATGGCGCCGAATGGCGCCGGGACGATGGCGTTGAACAAGGTGCTTGCCTGGTCGGTCTTCATTCCAGCATCTTAACCGCTGGGATGGCGCCCGGCCACCCCCAGCCGGACTTCCGGCGAAAAAAAAGCGCACCCTGAGGTGCGCTCCAATTCGGGTCACGTCCCCGGCCGTTTAGCAGTGCTAACGGCTTCTGTAAAACGTGTGTCTCCTCGATTGTTCTCCGGTATGGATTACCGTGATTTTCTCTATGCTCCCCAAAACCGTGTGTGTTCTGTTCGCGTACGCACCATGTGGGTGCGAAGAGGCCCCATCATAACGCAAGCTTTTCGTGCAAACGTATCTTTTTGGCCACATTACCAAAAATTATTTTTAGATATGAAGAAAACGCATGAGCGTTCGCAAGGCCTGTCATGCAGCTGTCATAAGACGCTCTGGTCCAGCCTTATCTGGCGACCTCGCGCTGGATCGCCTGCACCACGTCCTTGCCGATGCGCGCTTCCATCTGGGTGTACACCGGCTGCATGGCGCGCCGCCATTCGGCCTGCTGCTGCGGGCTGAGCGTATGGATGGTGGTGGTGCCGGCGCGCCGGATCGATTCCAGGGCCGCGTCGTTGGTACGCTGGGCAATGGTCTTCTCGTAGGCGGTGGCTTCCGTCATCGCCTTTTCCAGCGTCTTGCGGATCCCGCCCGGCAGGCCGTCCCAGAACTTCTTGTTGACGATGACGGCGTAGCCCAGGTAGCCGTGGTTCGACACCGTCAGGTGCTTCTGCGACTCGTGCATGCGCTGGGTGTACATGTTCGAGGGCGTGTTCTCGGTGCCTTCCACCACGCCGTTGCGCAGGGCCGGCGTGGTTTCCGAAAACGCCAGCGCCAGCGGCTGGGCGCCCAGCGAACGCATCTGGACATCCAGCACCTTGGAGGCCTGGATGCGCATGCGCAGGCCGCGGAAATCGGATGGCGCCAGCAGCGGCTTGTTGGCCGACATCACCTTGAAACCATTGTCCCAGTAGGCCAGGCCGGTGATGCCCTTCGACTCGAGTTTACGCAGCAGGCCGCGCCCGATGCGCCCCTCCGTCACCGCATACAGCGCCTGCTTGGACGGGAAGATATACGGCAGGTCGAAGGCTTCGAATTCCTTCACGCCCAGCGGCGAGAACTTGGCCAGCGAGGGCGCCAGCATCTGCACCGCGCCCAGTTGCAGGGCTTCGAGCTCCTCGCGGTCCTTGTAGAGCTGGCTGTTCGGGTAGACTTGCACCTTCACCCGGCCGTTGGTCATCTGCTCGGCCAGGACCTTGAAGCGCTCGGCGGCGCGCCCTTTCGGCGTGTCCGGCGCGACCACGTGGCTGAACTTGATGATGATCGGCGCCTGCGCCCAGGCGGCATTGCCCGTGACGGCGAGCAGTGCGGCGGCGAGGAATCGGATCTGCAGGGCGGCGGTACGGTTCATCCTGGTCGGGAACGGGAATATGATGGGTGGGACCAGTCTGCGCGGCAGGCTTGCGGCGCGCCATCGTGGACTTCCACAATAGCCCGACAGTGTAACGAAGTACGGAGCATTAATGAAATTTCCCTTCACCCAGCAGCCGGACACGCAGCGTGCGCGCTCCTGGCGCTGGCTGGTGCCGGTCCTGCTGGTGCTGCTGTTCCTGGCGGTGCTGATCTGGCTGCCCTGGCAGGCGCGCCAGATGGAGCAGACCGAACGCCAGGAGCAGCTGATCGCGGACACGCTCTGGGTCGAGCAGACCCTGCGCTTCGAGCTGGCGCGCAGCGAGGAAGCGCTGGCGGGGCTGGGCGCCGACCTGGTGTCGCGGCCGCCGCAGCAACAGCTCACCCCGCAGGCGCTGCAGGCGCGCTTTCGCCAGATGTTCGAGAACGGCCCCGAACTGGTGCGCATCGTCTGGTATGACGCCGATGGCAAGGTGATGGCCAGCCACGGCCTGGAACCGCCCGCCGCCCTGCCCGCGCCGACCCGGCTGGCGGCCGAGGTGGCCGGCGCGACCAGGCGCGGCCGCTACAGCGAACCCTACGGCGCCAGCGACGCCACGCCGGGCGTGCTCGACTTCTACCTGCCGCTGTACGCCGGCGGCAAGCCGGCCGGCAGCCTGGTCGCCACCTACAGTCTGCAGACCCTGCTCGACGAAACGGTGCCCTGGTGGTTCGCGCAGGACAACGCCCTGACCCTGCTCGACCGCGAGGACGACCCGGTGGCGCGGCGCGCCGCCGGCGGCCCGGGACGGGGGGTGTATACGCACCGGCGCGAGCTCGACCTGCCGGGCGCGCTGGTGGTGCTGTCCACCGACAGCGTCAAGCGCGCACCCCAGCTGCTGCCGAACCTGCTCGTCGGATCGGTCATCGTGCTGGCCCTGGGCCTGGTGCTGAGCCTGGGCTCGCTGTGGCGCCACATCTCGCGCACGCTGGCGGCGGAGCGGGCCTTGCGCCAGCAGATGGCCTTCCGCACCGCGATGGAAAACTCCCTGATCACCGGCTTGCGCGCGCGCGACCTGGAAGGGCGAGTCACCTACGTGAACCGGGCCTTCTGCGAGATCGTCGGCCTGCCGGCCGAAGACCTGGTCGGCAAGAAGCCGCCCATGCCCTACTGGGCGCCGGAAGTCATGGCCGAGTATGAGGAGCGCTTCGCCGGCGTCCTGTCGGGCAACATCACGCCCCAGTTCGAAACCGTGTTCCAGCGCCCGGACGGCATGCGCGTGCCGGTGCTGGTCTACGAGGCGCCGCTGGTGGATGCCGACGGCCGCCAGACCGGCTGGATGAGTTCGATCCAGGACATCACCGACCGCAAGCGCGCCGAAGAACTCAACCGCCAGCAGCAGGAAAAGCTGGAAAACAGCGCGCGCCTGGCTACCATGGGCGAGATGTCCTCGATGCTGGCGCACGAGCTGAACCAGCCGCTGGCGGCGATCTCCAGCTACACGGCCGGCGCCCTCAACGTGCTGGAGCGCACCGGCAAGGCGGGCGAACCGGTGAATGCCGGCATGCTGCGGCACGCGCTGGAGCAGGCGCGCCAGCAGGCGCAGCGCGCCGGCCAGATCATCCGCAGCGTGCACGAGTTCGTGAAAAAACGCGAGCCGCGCCGCGAGCCGGTCACCATCCCCAGCGTGGTCGAGGGTGTGCGCGCCCTGGTCGAGCTGCAGGCGCGCCAGGCCGGCGTCATCCTGCGCGTCGAGCTGCCGCCGCAACTGCCGAAGGTGGAGGCCGACCGCGTGATGCTGGAACAGGTGCTGCTCAACCTCACCCGCAACGCGATCGAGGCGATGGTCGACACCCGGCTCGACCAGCGCGTGCTGCGCATCGGCGCGGCCCACGCCGAGGGCATGGTGTCGGTGTCGGTGATCGACCGCGGCCACGGCATCGCGCCGGAAGTGGCGGCCGGGCTGTTCTCGCCCTTCTACTCGACCAAGGCCGAAGGCATGGGCATGGGCCTGTCGATCTGCCGCACCGCGATCGAGTTCCACGGCGGCACGCTGACCCATGCGCCGAACCCGGGCGGCGGCACCATCTTCACGTTCTCGCTGCCGGCGCAAGCGGCGAGCGGGGCGCTGGGCTAAAATCCGGGTGCGGCCTTGCCGCAGATGATCGAGAATACCGAGGACGGAGACCCACCACATGCTGCACATCGTCGACGATGAAGACGTCATCCGCGACGCGCTCGCCTGGCTGGCGCAATCGCGCGGCCTGGAAGCGCGCGGCTACGCCAGCGGCGAAGCATTCCTCGCCGCCGTCGGCGCGTCCGTCCCCGGCGCCGATGGCGCGCAGGGCGACTGCGTGCTGCTGGACGTGCGCATGCCCGGCATGAACGGCATCGCCGTTTTTGACCAGTTGGTAAAAAATGGCCTGAGCGCGCGCCTGCCCGTGATCTTCCTGACCGGCCACGGCGACGTGCCGATGGCGGTCGACTCGCTCAAGCGCGGCGCCTTCGATTTCTTCGAAAAACCCTTCAACGACAACGTGCTGATGGACCGCGTCGAGGAAGCGCTGGTTGCCTCGCGCAAGGCGCTCGATGCCGCCGCGGTGCAGGCGCGCCTGGCGACCCTGTCGGCGCGCGAGCGCGAAGTGCTGGACCTGATCCTGGCCGGCATGATGAACAAGGTGGTGGCCGACAAGCTCGGGATCAGCATGCGCACGGTGGAGGTGCACCGCGCCCATATCTTCGACAAGATGCAGGTCAAGACCGCGGTCGAGCTGGCGGGCTTGCTGAAATAAACCGCCACCTTGGAACTTCCCGAAGCGCCCTCAATTGCTCTTCGTTCTCCTTCTTTTTCGCGCGGCAAGCGTCCCTGCGGTTTGAAGGAAGCCTTGTAAAATGAACCGGAACGCGACACGGCCGCTGCATTCTGTGGCGATCGCGGAGCTATTGCATTTAGGAATTCTCATGAACGAAAAAACAGTTGCAGACAAGATGTTCCTGAGGACGGCGAAATCGATGCTGATCCTTAACGGACAAGCCAATCCCGGCGTGGCGGCGCAGATGCCGCAGCAGCTCGTCAAGGAAGGCGACGGTCCCTTCGACGTGATTCTGATGTTTGCGCTCAACCGCAAGGAGCTCGAGCAATACCTGCCGATCGCCAAGGAACGCCTGGGCGAAAAGGGTTCCTTGTGGATCGCCTACCTGAAGCAGACTGCCTCCAAGGCCACCGACATCAACCGCGATTCGATCAATGCCTATGCCAAGGAAAACGGCATCACCGCAGTGGCGATGATCTCGATCGACGGCGACTGGTCCGGCCTACGCCTCAAGCGCATCGAGTAAAACGCCGTGCTGTGCGAGCGCCCAGCTTACATGCTCGCGCACCAGGCTCGAAGGGTGGCCGGCGCGTGCCCGCAAGGCCGCCACGATCGCCGCATCGCCCTTGCCGGCCGCGCTCGCCGCGGCATTGCCCAGCCCCACCGCCAGGTTGCGCAGCCAGCGCTCGTGGCCGATACGCCGGATCGGACTGCCTTCCATCCGGCGGTTGAATTCCTCCTCTTCCCACCCGAACAGTTCGACCATGCCGGCCTCGCCCAGGCCATTTCTCTCGTCGAAGTCGGGTAGCGACGCGCGCTGCGCGAACTTGTTCCACGGGCAGGCCAGCTGGCAGTCGTCGCAGCCGTAGATGCGGTTGCCGATCAGGGGGCGCAAGTCTTCCGGGATGGCGCCCTTGAGCTCGATGGTCAGGTAGGAAATGCAGCGCCGCGCGTCCAGCCGGCCGGGGCCGAGGATGGCCTGGGTCGGGCAGACCTCGATGCAGGCCTGGCAGCCGCCGCAGTGGGCGCCGGTGGGCGGATCGACGGGCAGCGCCAGGTCGACCAGGATTTCGCCGATGAAGAAGGTGGACCCGGCCGCGCGCGACAGCAGCAGCGTGTGCTTGCCGCGCCAACCCAGGCCGGCTTTTTCCGCCAGCGGCAGTTCCATCACCGGCGCCGAGTCCGTGAATACGCGGTAGCCCAGCTCGCCGACAGCCGCCTTGACCTTCTCGGCCAGGGCCTGCAGGCGGTTGCGCAGCACCTTGTGATAGTCGCGGCCGCGCGCATACACCGAGACCACGGCGGCGCCGGGTTCCAGCTGGCGTGCCTGTTCCTCACGACGCCAGTCTTCTCCGCGCGACATCGGCAGGTAATCCATGCGCGCGACGATGGCGCGCACCGTGCCCGGCACCAGCTCGCTTGGCCGCGCACGCTTCATGCCGTGGCTTGCCATATAATCCATCTCGCCATGGCAGCCGGCGTCGAGCCAGGCCTGCAAGCCGGCTTCCGCATGCGCCAGGTCGATGTCCGCGATGCGCACGTCGGCAAAACCGAGTTCCGCGCCCCATGCCTTGATGGTGCGTGCGAGCTCGTACAGGTCGGGTGGGGATGTCAGCATGGCGGGATGAACAACATGGCGACAGCGGTCGCTTAACACGCTATTTTATTCGATGCAGCCTTTCAAAGCCTACTTGCCCGACGAATCCGCGACCGCCGCCTTGGGTGCGGCGCTGGCGCGCGCGCTCCAGCCCGGCCTGGTGATCTACCTGCACGGCGACCTCGGCGCAGGCAAGACGGCGCTCACCCGCGCCCTGATCCAGGCGGCCGGGCACAAGGGCACGGTCAAGAGCCCGACCTATACGCTGTCCGAGCCCTACCGCGTGCAGGTCGAGGGCCAGGATATCAACATCATCCACTACGACCTGTACCGGATGTCGAGTCCCGAGGAATTCCTGGACGCAGGCTTCCGCGAAGACTTCGACGGCAGGAATATCTGCATCGTCGAATGGCCCGAAAAAGGCGAGCCGGTGTTGCCCTCACCCGACGTTCGAATCTTGCTTGACGTCAGCGGTCTCGGCCGTGAGGTAGAATTGCAGCCGTTGACTCAACCAGGCCTGCTATGTCTCGACCGCCTCGCCTACCCTCCGCCGACTCCCTGATTCCTGGTTCGCCGCGCCGCCGCACCCTGCTCAAGGCCGGCGGCACGCTGCTGCTTTCCGTGATCGCCCCGCTGCCGGCCAGCGCCGCGCAGATCCTGGCCGTCCGTGTCTGGCCCGCGCCCGACTACACGCGCGTGACGCTGGAAAACGACAGCAACCTCAAGACCGAGCACTTCCTCCTGTCCGACCCGCCGCGCATGGTGGTGGACATCGACGGGCTGGGCCTGAACAGCACCCTGAAGAGCCTGGTCGCCAAGATCGAATCGAACGACCCCTACATCAAGCAGGTGCGGGTCGGCCAGAACCGTCCGAACGTGGTGCGCCTAGTGTTCGACCTGAAGGAAGAGATCAAGCCGGAAGTGTTTACGCTGGCGCCGGTGGCCGGCTACCAGCACCGCCTGATCTTCGACCTCTATCCGACCAAGCCGGTCGATCCGATCGCCGCGCTGATCGAAAAGGGCGACTGGTTCAGCGAGGCGCCGACCTCGGCGGCTGCCGGCAGCGCCAATCCGGCCTCGCCCCTGCCGGCCACGCCGCCGGCCCAGACCGGCGCCGCTCCGGAAGCCATCGCCAAGCTGGAATCCGAGATGTCGGCCCTGGACGGCACTCCGCCGCCGCAGCCGGTACAGCCGACGCCGTCGAAGGCCGGCGCCAAGGCTGCGCCGCCGAAGGTGGTGCGCATGGTCACCATCGCGCTCGACCCGGGCCACGGCGGCGAGGACCCCGGCGCGATCGGCGCCAACGGCAGCCGCGAGAAGGACATCGTGCTGGCCGTGGCCAAGCGCCTGAAGGCCAAGCTCGAGCAGCTGCCGAATACCCGCGTGATGCTCACCCGCGACGGCGACTACTTCGTGCCGCTCGGCCAGCGCGTGCAGAAGGCGCGCAAGGTGCAGGCCGACCTGTTCGTGTCGATCCACGCGGACGCCTGGATCTCGCCGACCGCGCGCGGCTCCTCGGTGTTCGTGCTGTCCGAAAAGGGCGCCAGCTCGAGCGCGGCGCGCTGGCTGGCGAACGACCAGAACAAGGCCGACCTGGTCGGCGGCGCCAACTTCGCGGTGCAGGACAAGCAGATCGCGAGCGTGCTGTTCGACCTGTCGACCACGGCCCAGATCAACGACAGCCTCAAGCTCGGCAAGGCCGTCCTGAGCGAAATCGGCGGCATCAACCGACTGCACAAGGCCTCGGTCGAGCAGGCCGGCTTCGCAGTGCTGAAAGCGCCTGACATCCCGTCGATTCTGGTGGAAACTGCATTCATCTCGAACCCGCAGGAAGAAGCCAAGCTGCGCGACGAAGGCTACCAGAACCAGCTGGCCGAGGCCATCACCAATGGCATCAAGCGCTATTTCGCCGACAACCCGCCAATGGCCAAGAGCCGCCAGACCTGACCCTTAGCTGACCATGACCCTCGCCACCCACACCACCTACGGGCAGTTGCCCGCGATCCGGATCCAGGCGCCGGACGGCGCCGAAGCCACCATCACCCTGTACGGCGCCCACCTGGTCTCCTGGAAGGGCGCGGACGGCCGGGAACGCATGTTCATGAGCGAGAAATCGGTGCTCGACGGCAGCAAGGCGATCCGCGGCGGCGTGCCGGTGATCTTTCCGCAATTCGCCGAACGCGGCAAGGGCATGCGCCACGGCTTTGCCCGCGTGAGCAACTGGCGCCTGGAAGACAGCGGCCTCGAAGACGGCGCGGCCTGGGCCAGCTTCGACCTGGCTTCGGGCGACCTGCCGACCACCCTGGCCGACGCCTGGCCGCACACCTTTGCCCTGTGCCTGCGCGTGGCGCTGCGCGCCAACCAACTGGACATGAGGCTCACCGTGCGCAACCTGGGCGCCGCGCCCTTCCCCTTCGCGGCGGCGCTGCATACCTACCACCTGGTGCCGGACGTGTGCGAGGTGCGCATCGAGGGCATCTCCTCGGACGAGATTTCGATCATCGACAAGCTCGACGAGGTCTATCCGCACGTGGCGGGGCGCGCCCAGCTGGCCACCAGCGCGGGAACGCTGGTGCTGGAACAGAGCGGCTTTACCGATGCGGTGGTGTGGAACCCGGGCGCGGTGGACGCGGCGGCGCTGCCGGACATGGAGAACGGCGAGTACAAGCGCTTCGTGTGCATCGAGCCGGCCGTGCTCGATCCGGTGACGCTGGATGCAGGGCAAAGCTGGACCGGGACCTACCGCGTCAGCTGATGAATCAGGTCTGGGGTCAGGTCTGACATTCGGACACGGACTGAGCAATACAATCAAGCAATGCTCGAGTTCGTGTCCAAATGTCAGACCTGACCCTCATGTTATTCAGTTCGATTCCTTGATCATCCTGCCATTGCTC
Organism: Massilia sp. LC238; assembly: GCF_000735635.1. Lineage (NCBI taxonomy): Bacteria > Pseudomonadati > Pseudomonadota > Betaproteobacteria > Burkholderiales > Oxalobacteraceae > Massilia > Massilia sp. LC238. Next base: position 39,408 of record NZ_JNNN01000073.1, read on the forward strand.
TGCTGGATCGGCCGCGCATTGAGCGGATACAGGCGCGAGAACAGCGCCATCTGCGCCGGCGACGCCTGCATGGTCTGCTTCATCACGACCCACAGCACGTCCTCGGTGCACGGCGGTTCGGTGAGTGAGCCCATATAGGTGAAGTACTCGCGCTTTTCCGGCAGCGCCTCGCTCGGGTCGATCAGGATCGAGGGCGACACGGTCTGGTGCTTTTCCAGCGGCAGGTGGTTCCACACCGTCTGGATCAGGGCATTGGCCTTGCCGCGCTCGAGCAGCACGGCCAGCACCAGCAGCTTGCCTTCATAGCTGCGGTGCACCAGGTGGATCACCATCTCGGTGCCCTTGCCGTTGATGCGCTCTTCCGACGGGCGGTGGAAGTGGAACTGCTGCAGCTCGTAGGCCATGTTGCCGACCGTGAGGAAGTTGCCGCCGCCGACCGTCACCTGGATGGTGTGGCCGTTGTCGATCTCGCTGAACGAGCTCGGACGGTAGTCGAAAGCGATCTGCTCGAGGTCGACCTTGATGCCGTCGCGCAGGTCGATCGGCGACTGGCGCTTGCCGGTATTGCACTGGGCCCAGTTCGAGTTGATGTTCGACCAGTTGGCCGGGCCGTACTCGCCTTCGTAGCTCCAGTGGGTGCCGTTCTTCGGCTTGTTGGCGGCGGCGATCGCGGCTTCGGCTTCCTTGCGGCGCTTCGCTTCCGCGGCCTTCCTTGCCTTGGCGGCCGCGGCGGCGCGGGCCGCCTGCTGCTCGCGCAACTGGGCCAGGCGCTCGGCGATGCGCACCGAGAGGTCGACTTCCGACTGTTCTTCGTCGGCGGCAGCCGGCGCCGGGCGGGCTGCCGCGGTGCTGCGGGCATCCGCGGTGGCGGCCAGGGCCTTCATGTCCGGCTTGACCGAGCTTGGCACGGGCTTGCCTTCGAGGATGGCCTTGACGGTGGCCGTCTTGCCATCGGTGGGCTTGGGAGCGGGGTCGCTCGCGCTTGCGGAAGCCATGACAAGGCTGCAAGCCAACAGGGCGATGAGGTGGCGCATGAGAATCCAGGGAGTGTCTGTCCTCATGCTTATCGGCAATAAGCACGGCAAACTTGAGTGCGCTGGAACAAGAACGCCCTGAAAAATCGGGGCGCTGTCAGGACGGCAAGGCTGCGACCTTACCGGCTCAGCATGTTGCGACCGAATTTATACAGGCCGCCGATCGCCAGCGGTACCATCGCCGCCGAGATGCCGACCAACACGATTTCGGTCAGGTGCTCCTTGACCACCGGGACGTTGCCGAACAGGTAGCCGGCAGTGACCAGGCTGCCCACCCACAGCACTGCCCCGGTCACGTTGAACAGCTGGAAGCGGGCCAGTGTCATCTCGGACACGCCGGCCACCAGGGGCGCGAAGCTGCGCACCACCGGCACGAAGCGCGCCACGATGATGGTCTTGCCGCCATGCTTCTCGAAGAAATCGTGGGTGCGGCGCAGCGCATCCTTGTTGATCCAGCGGTAGTTGTGCGTAAACACGCGCTGGCCGATGGCCCGCCCGACGTAGTAGTTCACGGTATTGCCCGTCACGGCGGCCACGATCAGGAGCGTCATCAGGAGCGCGAAGTTCATCTGGCCGGTGGCGCAGAAGGCGCCCGCGATGAACAGCAGGGTGTCGCCGGGGAGGAAGAAGAACAGGACCAGTCCGGTTTCGCAAAACACGATCGCGAACAGCACGATGTAAACATAGGTTCCGTACTGGGCCAGGAGCGCGCCCAGCGTCCTGTCGACATGCAGGAGCATGTCGAATAACTGCATCAGATCCATCATCTTCCTAGAGGTTAGCCGCGCATCATACCACCAGTAACCCTGCCGGCATGCGAGACCATCGGACGGCTTTACCTTCCAACCACATTCCCGCACAATCGCCGGGATAAGCAATCGATAACACACCTGGAGACTGCATGACCGCTTCGTTCAAGGCATCACGCCTGGCCCTCGCCGCCCTGGCCCTGCTGGCCGCCGGCAGCGCCGCCGCCGCCCCTGCCAAGCCAGAAAAGGAGTTGCCGCCGAAACCCTCGCTGGCCGACGTGGTCAAGGCCTCCAAGCCGGCCGACTGGCGCGCGCTGGACCCGGAAAACACCCTGTACATGGACCTGCCGACCGGCCGCGTGGTCATCGAACTGGCTCCGAGCTTTGCACCGAATACCGCCGCCAACATCCGCGCCCTGGTGCGCGAGAAGTACTTCGACGACCTGTTCATCATCCGCTCGCAGGACGGCTTCGTGGTGCAGTGGGGCGACCCGGACGAGGAGAACCCGAAGCCGTTCAAGGCCGCCAAGACCATCAAGGCCGAGTTCACCGCGCCGATCAAGGCTGCCGGCAGCTTCACCCGGCTGAAGGACGGCGACGTCTACGCGCCCCAGGTCGGACACGTAGAAGGCTTCCCGGCCGCGCGCGACCCAGGCAGCGGCCAGACCTGGCTGGTGCACTGCCCCGCGATGATCGGCGTGGCGCGCGACACCGGCGCAGACAGCGGCAACGGCTCGCAGCTGTACGTCGTTACCGGCCACGCGCCGCGCCACCTCGACCGCAACATCACCGTGGTGGGCCGGGTCGTGCACGGCATGCCCTTGCTGTCGGTACAGCCGCGCGGCACCGGGGCTGCCGGCTTCTACGAGAAGCCCGAACAGCGCATGCCGCTCAAGCGGGTAGCCATGGCGGCCGACGTGCCGGAAGCCGAGCGCAGCAAGCTGGAGGTGATGCGCACCGACAGCGCCACCTACCAGGCCGTGGTCGAGGCGCAGCGCAACCGCGGCGGCCCGTGGACCAAGGTCGCGGCCGGCAAGATCGACCTGTGCAATGCGCCGATTCCGGTGCGGGAGCAGAAGTAGGCGGGATATAATTTGGCGATGAACGCGCCCGCTCCCACCCATCGCCCGATCCAGCAACTCCCTGACCAGCTCATCTCCCAGATCGCCGCCGGCGAAGTGGTCGAGCGGCCATCTGCCGTGGTCAAGGAGCTGCTGGAAAACGCCCTCGACGCGGGCGCGACCCAGATCACCGTGCGCCTGGAAGAAGGCGGTGTCAAGCGCATCGCCATCACCGACAACGGGCGCGGCATCGAGCCGGAGCAGCTGCCGCTGGCGCTCGCGCGCCACGCCACCTCGAAAATCGCCTCGCTGCACGACCTCGAGCACGTCGGCACGCTGGGCTTTCGCGGCGAGGCGCTGGCCTCGATCGCCTCGGTGGCCGCGGTGCGCATCACCTCGCGCACGCCGAACGCCGCCCACGCCTATGAAATCGTCGGCTCGCACGAGGGCACGGTGGCCCCATCTTCGGGCGCCTTCGGCACCACCATCGACGTGCAGGACCTGTACTTCAATACCCCGGCACGCCGCAAGTTCCTGAAGTCCGAGCAGACCGAATACGGCCACTGCGCCGAGGTCGTGCGCCGGATCGCGCTGTCGCGTCCGGACGTCTCGTTCAGCCTGACGCACAACGGCCGCACCATCGACCACTGGAACGTGAGCGAAGCGGCCAAGCGCAGCGGCCAGATCCTCGGCAACGACTTCGCCGAGGCGCGCCTGGCGCTGGACGAATCCGCCGGTCCGCTGCGCCTGCACGGCTACGTCGGCCTGCCGACCGCGTCGAAAGCGCGCGCCGACGGCCAGTTCTTCTACGTGAACGGGCGTTTCGTGCGCGACAAGCTCCTGGTGCACGCGGTGCGCGCGGCCTACCAGGACGTGCTGCACGGCGACCGCTTCCCCTGCTACGTGCTGTCGCTCGACCTCGACCCGGCGCTAGTCGACGTCAACGTCCACCCGTCGAAGATCGAAGTGCGCTTCCGCGACAGCCGCGCGGTGCACCAGTTCGTGTTCCACGCGGTGCAGCGCACCCTGGCGCAGACCTCGGCCACCGCCCACGGCAGCGCGCCGGCGCCGATTTCTGCCGCCGAAGTCAAACCCACCGGCACCCCGGTGTGGGCGCCGCGCCCGCACGAGCAGACCTCCTTCGGTGCGCAGCTCGCGCCGACTTTCTCGCCCTCGCCCTTCGCGCCGGGCAGCCGCTGGGACGATCCGCGTCCGCAGGCGTCGAGCGGGGGCGTGGCGCAGCGTACCGAAGCCTATGGCGCCCTGTTCGCCGCCGGCGGAGCGGCCAGGGCCGAGGCGCCGGTCGGCGTGCCGATATCAAGCTCCGAGCGCCCGCTGTCGAACGAGGACTTCCCGCTCGGCTTCGCGCTGGCCCAGCTGCACGGCATCTACATCCTGGCCCAGAACACCAAGGGCCTGGTGCTGGTCGACATGCATGCGGCCCACGAACGCATCCTGTACGAGCAGATCAAGAACGCACTGGACGCGCGCGCCGAGGGCGAAGAGTTGCAGGTGCAGCAGCTCCTGATCCCGGTGACTTTCTACGCCGACGCCATCGAGGTGGCGACCGCCCAGGACCACGGGGAGACCTTGAAGACGCTCGGCTTCGACATCGCCGCGCTGTCCCCCACCACGCTGGCGGTGCGCACCGTGCCGACCCTCTTGAAGAACGCCGACGCCCAGACGCTGGCGCGCGACGTGCTGCGCGACGTGCGCGAATTCGGCGGCTCGCGCGTGCTGATCGAGCGCCGCAACGAATTGCTCGGCACCCTCGCCTGCCACACGGCGGTGCGCGCCAACCGCATCCTCTCTGTGCAGGAGATGAACGCGCTGCTGCGCCAGATGGAAATCACCGAGCGCTCCGACCAGTGCAACCACGGCCGCCCGACCTGGGTCCAGCTCGAAATCTCGGCACTCGACAAACTCTTCCTGCGCGGGCAGTAATCAAGATGAGCAATACGAAACCGATGGCCGTGGCCATCATGGGCCCGACCGCGTCCGGCAAGACCGCGGCCGCGCTGGCGATCGCCAGGACCCGTCCCGTCGAGATCATCTCGGTCGACTCGGCCCTGGTCTACCGCGGCATGGACATCGGCACCGCCAAGCCCAGTCCCGAGGAGCTGGCGGCGGTGCCGCACCACCTGATCGACATCATCGACCCGCTGGAGGCCTATTCGGTGATGCAGTTCCGCGAGGATGCGATCCGCCTGGTGGGCGAGATCAGCGCGCGCGGCGCCCTGCCCCTGCTGGTGGGCGGCACCATGATGTACTTTAAAGGCCTGACCGACAGCCTGGACGAGCTGCCGACCGCCGACCCGGCCCTGCGCGCGCAGCTCGACGCGGAAGCGGCCAGCATCGGCTGGCCCGGCATGCATGCGAAGTTACGCACGCTCGACCCGGTGACCGCCGAGCGCCTGAAGCCCAACGACGCACAGCGCATCAACCGCGCGCTGGAGATCATCGCCCTGACCGGCAAGCCGATGTCCGAACTGCTGGGCAAGCGCGAGAAGCCCGAACTGCCGTTTGACTTGATCTCGTTCGCGCTGGAGCCCTCGGACCGCGCTGTGCTGCACCAGCGCATCGCCCAGCGCTTCGACGCCATGCTGGGCGAGCGCGACGACGAAGGGCTGGTGGCGGAAGTGGCGCGCCTGCGTGCGCGCGGCGACCTGACGCCTGCCCTACCGTCGATCCGCTGCGTCGGCTACCGCCAGACCTGGGACTACCTCGACGGCAAGATCGACCGCGCCGAGCTGCGCGAGCTGGGCATCATCGCCACACGCCAGCTGGCCAAGCGCCAGATCACCTGGCTGCGCGCGATGCCGGAGCGGATCGTGATAGACTGCCTTGGTACGGACCCGATGGGCGAGCTGATGCACAAGCTGAGTCAGTTGGAAAAATGACATTGACGCGAGATTTTTGCGTCGCAGATCGGCGTCCAGCCTTGACAGGCGGCGCGCCGGCATCGATAATGCCTGCCGTTGCGGTGATATAGCTCAGCTGGTTAGAGCACAGCACTCATAATGCTGGGGTCGGTGGTTCAAGTCCACCTATCACCACCACAGAATTCCAAACGGATGGCCTGACTCGCGCAGTCAGGCCATTTTGTTTTACCCGCTTTCGGTGATATAGCTCAGCTGGTTAGAGCACAGCACTCATAATGCTGGGGTCGGTGGTTCAAGTCCACCTATCACCACCAGACAGAAACGGCCCGGTTCTCGCGAACCGGGCCGTTTTGCTTATCAAGGTCGTCAGTGCTTCTTGCCGCCACCCGAGATCTTGTTCTCGGTGGCCCAGGCGCGCCGCTCGGCTTCCTTCTTGCCTACGCCCTTCTTCTCGTAGCCTTCCTCGATGTGCTTGACTTGGCGTTTCTGCTTGTCCGTGTAGGACGATTTATCACCTTGAGGCATGATGGTTCTCCTTTCCATGGTGGGATGGTCCACGGGCTCTAGCCTACGCTCCTGTTTAGCTCCCATAAGTTCGGTAGTTCACGCCCGGCGCCAAGCTACTCAGCCGTAAAGAACGCGTCCGAATCGTGGCTGCAGATCCCGTGTGAATTGGTGAAATTTCCTGCTTGACAGGCTGATATAGTGATACGGATCGGATGATCCGGAAATCTTTCTATCCAAGCGGCGCCCTTTTGATACTCAAAAGATAAAAATGAGCAATCATCAAACATCCTTCCGCAGTGCATGCCTCGAATTCGCCAAGATCCTGCTGCTCGTGACGTTCTCGGCTTTTATCACTGGCTACGTCGTTGGCAGCCTTGGCGGATCGCGGGAAATCGGGCTCGTCGCCGCCTTCACCGGTGCAGCGATGGCTTCCACGTGGTGGCGCAAGCGCCGCAAGGCGCGCCAGGCGCAGCACCCTGGCTGAGCAGCCAGGCCCTACTCGGCAGTAAAGGACTCGTCCAGCGCATAGTCGCCGCGCGCCAGGCCTTCCAGGACGGCGCCGGCCTGCTGCAGGTAGTCCGAGGGCACCAGGATGCGCACCCCGCCCAGCGCCGGCGCCAGCAGCAGATCGGTCTGCATCAGGTGGGCGTCCGCCAGCACGGCCGGGATGCCGGCCGCGACCAGGCAGCCCTGGGCCAGCGTCGCTTCCATCGGGACCAGGTACCTGGCGATGATGAACAGGTCGCGCCCGGGAATCTGGACGACCTCCGGGTTGGCGGCCAGCCAGGCGTTCAGTGCGAGTTGTTCCATGCGACCCTCTCTTTTACCGTTCGGTCAAAACAGCGCCGGCGCCTGTGACAGCAGGTACAGGGTGACGCCGATCAGGCCACCGACGATGGTGCCGTTGATGCGAATGTACTGCAAGTCCTTGCCGATGTTGAGTTCGATTTGCTCGGACATCTCGCGATCGTCCCACTGTTTCACCGTATCGGCGATGTGGCGCGTCAGGAAGCCCGCGAACTCGGGGGCGACGCCGCGCGCCGCCGATTCCAGGCTGTCGCTCAGGGAAGCGCGCAGCTGCGGATCCTCGGCCAGCACCTTGCCGACCCAGGCGCCGGTCGCCACCAGGCGACGGCGCAGGCTCGAATCCTCGCTCTGCAGGTCCTGCTTGACCCAGCCCTTCAAGTCGCCCCACAGGGTGGCGAGGTAGCCGTTGAGCGTCTCGTCGCCCAGCAGGTAGGCCTTGATCTCGTCCGCCTTGCCGGCGAAGGACGGGTCGGCCTTCAGGCGCTCGATGAACTCCCGGGTAAACCTGTCGAAACGCTCGCGCAAGGGGTGGGACGGATCGCTTGCTACCTTGTTCAGGATGCCGGAGGCGAGCCGCACGGCCAGGCCGGCGCCCTTGCGTCCGATCAGCTCGGATGGCAGCATGCTTTCGATGAAGGCATAGTCCTCCTTGAGCCAGTCGACGATGCCCTGCGAGATGGTGGCCTGGGTGTCGGCATTGTCGAGCAGGCGCGCCAGCTGGGTGATGCCTTCGTTGAGCAGTTCCTGGTGGCGCCCGTCGCGCGTCAGGCTCTCGAGGATGGTGCCGGCCGACTTCGACAGGTCGACGCTGTTCACCATGGCGTGCACCGCGCGCCGGATGAAGCCCTGCACCGCGCTGTCCTCGATAAAGTCGAGCAGCCAGATGCCCACGCGCACCAGGTGCCGGCCCAGCAGCTCGGTATTGGCGGGCTTGACCAGCCAGTCGGCCACCTTCTGCACCGGGTCGTGGCGCTGGATCAGCCTAACGATCGATTCGGTATCGAGGAATTTCTCGTGCACGAAGCGCCCCAGGTTGTCGGCGATGCGCTCCTTGTTCTTCGGGATGATCTCGGTATGGCGCGAGACGATCGGGATCGGCACGCGCTTGAACAGCGCCACCACCGCGAACCAGTCGGCCAGGGCGCCGACCATGGCGGCTTCGGAAAAGGCGCGCAGCAGGCCGGTCCACCAGTTCTGGGGCAGGAACAGGGTCAGCACGAACAGCAAGGCCGCGCCCGCGAAGAACGCGAGCGCGAGCATTTTCGATCGCCGCAGTTCGGCTTCTTTCGTCATAGGCTCCGGGGTCATGCCGTCCACCCCATGCATGCTATATGACTTCGCCGTTTCTCAGCGCTTCGATTGCCTGTTGAGTAAAACCCCAGTCGGCCAGGATCGCCTCGCTGTCCTCCCCCGGGCTGCTCGGCGCGCCGGGGGTGGCGGTTGCCGTGCGGCTGAAGCGCGGCGCCGGCGCCGGCTGGGTGACGCCGTCGATCTCGACAAACGTGCGGCGCGCCGCGTTGTGCGGGTGGCGCGGCGCTTCTTCCAAATCGAGCACGGGCGCGAAGCACACCTCGGTGCCCTCCAGCAGGCGGCACCATTCGTCGCGCGTCCTGGTGAGGAACAGCGCCGCGAAACGCTTCCGCAGCTCGGGCCAGTGCGCCTTGTTCCAGCGCCTGGTGAACAGCGGATCGACCTGGCCGGTGAGTTTCAACAGGGTGGCGAAGAACTGCGGCTCGATGGCGCCGATCGAAATGAACTTGCCGTCGGCGCAGGCATAGGTGTCGTAGAACGGGGCGCCGCCGTCGAGCAGGTTGCCTTCGCGCTGGGAGCTCCAGCTGCCTGCGCTGCGCAGGCCGTACATCATGGCGCCGAGCAGCGCCGCGCCGTCGGTCATGGCGGCATCCACCACCTGGCCCTGCCCCGACTTGCGCGCCTCCAGCACCGCGCACACGACGCCGAAGGCCAGCATCATGCCGCCCCCGCCGAAGTCGCCCACCAGGTTCAGCGGCGGCGGCGGCGGACTGTCGGCGCGGCCGGTCGAGTAGAGCATGCCCGACAGGGCGACGTAATTGATGTCGTGTCCCGCCGCCTGCGCCAGCGGCCCGGACTGGCCCCAGCCGGTGACGCGGCCATACACCAGCTTCGGGTTGCGTTCCAGGCAGTCGTCCGGGCCCAGCCCGAGGCGCTCCATCACACCCGGACGGAAGCCTTCCAGCAGCACGTCGGCCCGTTCGATCAGCTTCATCGCCGCGCAGCGCCCGGCCGCATTCTTGAGGTCGAGCGCCAGCGAGCGGCGCCCGCGCGCCATCACGTCGTGGCGCGTGCCCAGCACCGGGTAGGGCGTGTCCGCGCCGGGACTGGCCGCGGCCTTCCTGTCGATGCGGATCACCTCCGCCCCCATGTCCGCCAGCATCATCGCGGCGAACGGGCAGGGGCCGATGCCCACCATCTCGACGACCCGCACTCCTGACAATGGTCCCGTCATGTTTTCAAGCTCCTTCAGAGAGAACGGGCGATGATTTCCTTCATGATCTCGTTGGCGCCGCCATAGATGCGCTGGACCCTGGCGTCCACGTACATCTGGGCGATCGGGTATTCCAGCATGTAGCCGTAGCCGCCGAACAGCTGCAGGCACTGGTCCACCACCTTGCACTGCAGGTCCGAGATCCAGTATTTCGCCATCGAGGCGCGCACGGTATCCATGCGTCCGGCCAGCATGTCCTCGATGCAGCGGTCGATGAAGATGCGCGCGACGGTCGCCTCGGTCTTGATCTCGGCCAGCACGAAGCGGGTGTTCTGCATCTCGATCAGGGCCTGGCCGAAGGCCTTGCGCTCGCGCGTATGCTCGACCGTGAGCTGCAGGGCGCGCTCGATGGCGGCCACGCCGCACACCCCGAGGATGGTGCGCTCGTAGGGCAGCTCGGTCATGAGCTGGGCGAAGCCCCTGCCCTCATCGCCTCCCAGCACGTTCGCCAAGGGGACGTGGGCCTCGTCGAAGAACAGCTCGCAGGTGTCCTGGCCCTTCTGCCCCACCTTCTCCAGGATGCGGCCGACGCGAAAGCCCGGGTTGTCCTTCGTTTCCAGCAGCAGGAGCGAGACGCCCTTGGCGCCCGCTGCCGGGTCGGTCTTGGCCACCACCAGGATCAGGTCGGCCATGTAGCCGTTCGAGATGAAGGTCTTGGAGCCGTTCACGCGGTAGCCATCGGGGCCGCGCACGGCCGTGGTCCGGATGCCTTTCAGGTCCGAGCCGGCGCCCGGCTCGCTCATGGCGATCGCGGCGATCATCTCGCCGCTGGCCAGGCGCGGCAGGTATGTCCGTTTCTGCTCCTCGGTGCCCTGGTTCAACAGGTAGTGCGCGACGATGGCGTGGACGTGGATGCCGAAGGCCGTATCGCCGCCATAGGACAGCTCTTCGAACACCACCGCCATGTGGGCGAAGCTGCCGCCGGCGCCGCCGTATTCTTCCGGGATGTCGGCCAGCAGCAGGCCCATCTCGCCGGCCTTGCGCCACAGCTCGCGGTCGACGTGCTGCTGCTCCCGCCATTTCTGCTGGTGCGGCGTGATCTCACCTAGCACGAAGCGGCGCACGGCGTCGCGAAACGCGTGCAGTTCCTCGTTCATCCAGGGGGACGTGATATCCATGCGCGCCCCCTCAGCCGTTGCGGTACATGGTGACGACGCAGGCGCCGCCCAGGCCCAGGTTGTGCTGCAGCGCCACGCGCGCGCCCTCGACCTGGCGCGCCTCGGCACTGCCGCGCAGCTGGTGGGTCAGCTCGTAGCACTGGGCCAGGCCGGTGGCGCCCAGCGGGTGTCCTTTCGAGAGCAGGCCGCCGGAGGGGTTGGTGACGACCCGCCCACCATAGGTGTTGTCGCCCTCGCGGATGAACTTGTCGGCGCCGCCTTCCGGGCACAGGCCCAGGGCTTCGTAGGTGATCAGTTCGTTGTGCGCGAAGCAGTCGTGCAGCTCGACCACATCGAGGTCTTCCGGACCCAGGCCGGACTGCTCGTACACCTGCTGGGCGCAAGCGCGGCTCATGTCGTAGCCGACCAGGCGCATCATGTCGCCGGCCGCGAAGGTGTTCGGGCGGTCGGTGGTCATGGCCTGCGCGGCGATGTGGACGTCGTGGCGCAGGCCATGGCGCAGCGCGAACTCGCCCGACACCAGCAGCGCCGCCGCGGCGCCGCAGGTCGGCGGGCAGGCCATCAGGCGCGTCATCACGCCCGGCCAGATCGCGGGGGCGTCCAGCACGTCCTGGGCCGTGACCTCCTTGCGCAGCAGCGCCAGCGGATTGTTCACGGCGTGGCGGCTGGCCTTGGCGCGGATGCGGGCGAAGGCTTCGAGCGGCGTGCCGTACTTGTCCATGTGCGCCAGGCCCGCGCCGCCGAAGTAGCGCAGCGCCAGCGGGATTTCCGGCTTGCCGACCAGGCGGTCGGTGACCTCGTCGAAGGCGTCGAAGGGCGTCGGGCGGTCGGTGAAGACCGAGCCGAGGGCGCCGGGGCTCATCTGCTCGAAGCCGAGCACCAGCACGCACTCGGCGGCGCCGCTGGCGATCGCCTGGCGTCCGAGGAACAGCGCGGTCGAGCCGGTCGAGCAGTTGTTGTTGACGTTGACGATAGGGATGCCGCTCATGCCGACCGCGTACAGGGCCTTCTGGCCGCTGGTCGAGTCGCCGTAGACGTAGCCCGCATAGGCCTGCTCCACCTGGTCGTACACGACGCCGGCATCCTCCAGCGCGGCGCGCACCGCCTGCGCGCCCATCTCGTGGTAGGGGCTGCTCGCGCCCGGCTTGGCGAAGGGGATCATTCCGACGCCGCTCACGTATACCTTCCTCATCCCATCTCCATATTCTTGATTAGGTCGAGCGACCTACTATTAATCAATTATAGGTCAGTCGTACCATTAACGGTATGCCTCTGCGATAATCGTGCGATGCCTCCCATTTCCGACGATTCGATCGATAACGCCTTGCGCAACAAGGCCTCCACTACGACCGAAAAGGGCTTCGGGCGCGCGGTCGAGATCCTGCTGGTGGCGCGCCGCCTGCTGGCCGCTGAAGGTTATGCCGGGCTGACGATGCGGCGCGTGGCCCAGGAAGCCGGCATGAGCCTGTCGAACCTGCAGCATTACTACGGCAGCAAGGAGCAGCTGCTCGAAGCCCTGCTCCTGACCACGATGGACGAGTTCCAGGCCAAGATGGACCGGATCGCGGTGGCGATGGCCGGCCGGCCGCAGGTGGAGCGCTTCCTCACCACTGTCGACATGTTCCTCGACGAGATCACCGAGCCCACCATGCATGCGATCTTCTTCGAGATCTGGGCGCTGGCCTCGCGCCATCCCTTTGCCTCCAGCCTGATGGGCAAGATGATGGGGCGCGAGCGCAAGGCGGTGTACGGCCTGATCCAGGGCCTGAACCCGGCCATCACCGAGGAGCAGTACATGGAACGCGCGGTGCTGGTCGTGGCCCAGATCCAGGGGCTGATGCTGTTCCGGCTGGACCGCGTGGCGCGTCCGGAGCAGTACGCCGCGGTGCGTGCATCCCTGCACAAAGTGCTGCTATCGCTCGCAAGCGTGCCGTGATTTGCTGCCAACTGGCGCAAACTCGGCCGTAAAAAATACCGATGAGCGACCCTCCGTCGCGTATACTGGAAGGCTTGTCAACCTGCCACGGAGGCCGCACGGATGCACCATGAACTCAGTCTGATCACCACCATTGCAGCCGCGCTGGGCTTCGGCCTCCTGTTCGGCATGCTCGCCATACGCCTGAGACTGCCTGCGCTGGTCGGCTACCTTGCCGCCGGCGTCCTGATCGGCCCGGCCACACCGGGCTTCGTCGCGGACGTAGCGCTGGCTTCCCAATTGGCGGAGATCGGGGTGATGCTGCTGATGTTCGGCGTGGGCCTGCACTTCTCCCTGGGGGACCTGCTCGACGTGAAGAAGATCGCCCTGCCCGGTGCGCTGCTGCAGATCGGCGTGGCGACGGCGATGGGCATCGGCCTGAGCTACTTTTGGGGCTGGGGCCTGGGTGCGGGACTGGTGTTCGGCCTGGCGCTGTCGGTGGCCAGTACCGTGGTGCTGCTGCGCGCGCTCGAGGCGCGCGGCGTGCTCGATTCCATGAACGGCCGCATCGCGGTGGGCTGGCTGGTGGTCGAAGACCTGGTGATGGTGCTGGTGCTGGTGATGCTGCCGGCCCTGGCTGGTCCGCTGGGCGGCAAGGGCGACGCTGGCGCCGAGCTGTGGCCGGCGCTGGGCAAGACCCTGCTGCAGGTCGGCGCCTTCGTCGCCTTCATGCTGGTGGTCGGCCGCAAGATCTTCCCGTGGTTCCTGTGGCGGGTCGCCAAGACCAACTCGCGCGAGCTGTTCACGCTGTCCGTCATCGCCGCGGCGGTCGGCATCGCCTTCGCCTCGTCGGCGCTGTTCGGCGTGTCGTTCGCGCTGGGCGCCTTCTTCGCAGGCATGGTGCTGCGCGAGTCCGAGCTGAGCCACCGCGCGGCGGAAGAATCGCTGCCGCTGCGCGACGCCTTCTCGGTGCTGTTCTTCGTCTCGGTCGGCATGCTGTTCGACCCGATGGTGCTGGTGCAGTATCCGCTGGAGGTGCTGGCGACCGTGGCGATCATCCTGTTCGGCAAATCGATCGCCGCCTTCGTGCTGGTGCTGGCGCTGCGCTATCCGATCAACACCGCCGTCACGGTATCGGCCAGCCTGGCGCAGATCGGCGAATTCTCCTTCATCCTGGCGGCGCTGGGCATGCAGCTCGAACTGCTCCCCAGCCTGGGCCAGAACCTGATCCTGGCCGGCGCCATCATCTCGATCGCGGTCAATCCGCTGATGTTCAGCCTGGCCGCGCCGCTGGAGAAGTGGCTGCAATCGAAGCCGGAGCTGGCGCGCAAGCTGGAGCGTCCGGCCGATCCGCTGGCCGAGCTGCCGATGGAGACCGAGCGCGAGAAGCTGAGCGGCCAGGTGGTGCTGGTGGGCTTCGGCCGCGTCGGCCGCCGCATCGCCGACGACCTGGTGGCGCGCGGCGTGCACTTCGTGGTGGCGGAGCAGAACCGCGAGGTCGTCGAGCAGCTGCGCGGGCGCGGCATCCCGGCGGTGGCCGGCAATGCCGCCGAGCCGGCGGTGCTGATCCAGGCCCACATCACGCATGCGGCCCTGTTGGTGATCGCGACGCCCGATACCTTCCACGTGCGCCGGATGGTGGAGATCGCGCGCATGCTCAACCCCTCGGTCAAGGTGGTAGTGCGCTCGCATAACGAGGGCGAGGCGGCGCTGCTGCGCGAGGAAACCGGCGGCAAGGTGTTCGTCGGCGAGCAGGAGCTGGCGGCCAGCATGACGCGGCATGTGATGGAGACGCTCAAGCAGAGCGAGGCGGTGCATTAAGGATGGGCAGGCGGAGCGTTCGAAGCCACAAGCATCAATACATCGCCACCTTCAATCAACGTCATGCGCGCCACTGGCGCCCATGACTCCCGGCGCAGGCCGAAATGATGCCACTGGCATCATTTCGTCCAATTTCCTTCACAGTCCACTACTGCTTGCGTGCCCCGGCCAACGTGACGCAAGGAACTTGGGCCCCGGCCTTCGCCGGGGCGACGGTCTTCAGGCTGGTGGTTTTAACAAGGTCGTGACCAGATCTCAGCCATAAAAAAACCCGCCGGGCTTGTGCACGGCGGGTCGAAGAACAGCAAGGAAAAATCGTTGTAAGACTTAAGCGGCAACCACCTCTTCCACGCACAGCTTGAGGTTGGCGTGGCGGCCGTGCAGCTGCGAGTGAATCAGCTCGCTGCGCTCTTCGAGCAGCGCGAACACCGCATCCTTCGAGAGCACATACTCTTCCATCAGGGTGTCCTTGAGCGACTCGATCACCAGCTTGTAGTCGCGGATCGCGTTCAGGGTGTAGCTGTAGAGCTCGTCTGCCTTTTCTTCCACCAGGCGCAGCGTGTGCTCGCCGCCCATGTCCTTCTGCAGCTGCGAATAGTCCAGCTTCGAGCGCGAGTACATCGACAGGCGGCCGACCATCAGGTTCAGCATCTTGGTGATCTTCTCGATGTCGTTCTGGCTGCCCACCGAGATGCCGCGCGGGCCGTAGAACAGCTCTTCCGCCGCCACGCCGCCGTACAGGCCGATCACGTCGCGCTCCAGCTCTTCCAGGGTGCGCAGCGACATGTCCTGGCCCGACTGCAGCACATAGCCCAGCGCGCCGATCTTCGACACCGCTTCGGTGCTGATCTTCAGCAGGTGCGACTTTTCCTTCACTTCGGCCAGGCTCATGCCGGCGCGCAGGTAGGGGTCGATCTGCATGAAGAAGTGACCCAGTTCGTGCAGGGCGATGCGCTCGCGCTGCTTGGTCTTCTCGGCCGTGGTCGCGCGGTCGGTCAGGCCGATGGTGGCGCGCTCGTAGGCACGGAACAGCAGGTTGGTGTTGATGATCGTCTTTTCCTGGATCGACAGCATCGAAGCACGCTCGACCACGGTTTCCAGCAGCGCCGGGCTCAGGTTCTGGGTGATTTCCGCCACCTGGTCCAGGTTGGTGTCGGTCCAGTCGACCAGGCCATCCTTCTTGCGTGCCAGGAAGCTGCGCAGGAGTTCCTTGCGCTCGCCCTTGTTCGGCAGGCGGAAGTTGATCTTGACCGAGAAGCGGCGCAGCATCGCTTCGTCCATCTCGGTGTTCGAGTCGTCGAAGTTGGAGGCGACCACCCAGATCACGCCCTGGCCCTTGTCGCTCTTCACGCCGTCCAGCAGGCCCAGCAGGGTGTTGGCGGTGTCGTCTTCCCACTTCTTTTCGCTACGGCCGCGCGGCATGAACAGGGTCTGGGCCTCATCCAGGAAGATGATGCACTTGCCCTTGGCGCAGGCCTTCTTGTACAGCGCGTTCAGCGCCTTCGAACCGCCGCCCACGTAGCCCGACTCCAGCGCCGAACCCGAGGCCGAGATCAGCGGCAGGTCCAGGCGCTTGGCCAGGTAGCCGACCAGCTTGGTCTTGCCGGTGCCGGCCGGACCGGTCAGCATCACGTTGAAGGGCTTGTCGATGTTGTGCGACTGGTATTCGTCGCGGTTGCGGATCATGTCTTCCAGGTGCAGGACTTCCTGCTTGATGTCGTCCATGCCGATCAGGTCGTCCATGCTGCCCTTGAGCTTGTCCGGGGTGATGACCGAGGCGCTCATGCCCATGCCCGGCACGCCGAACTTGAGCAGGTACAGCACCAGCAGCAGCACGCCGATGGTCAGGCCATAGTTCTTCAGGAAGGTGCCGGCAGTGTCGAGAGCGGTGGCGCCGTCGTCCATCACGGCCTTGTGGCTGGCCAGGTAGTCGTCCTTGGCGATCGAGTACGGGATCGCGTTCTTCAGCAGCACCTCGCGCTCGAGCGACAGGTGCGAGGTGCTCGGCACCTTGACCACGTGGATCGCATCGGCGTCCTTGAACTTGTAGACGTAGCGCGGCGACTCCGACAGCGGCTTGGCGATCAGGAGGTATTCCAGGCGGCCCTTGTGCGCGGCCAGTTCGGTGATCTCGGCAATATTTTGCGACTGCACCACCGGATTCGAATCCTGCGGCACGGTCGATTTCCAGATTGTCACTGCCGCAATCACACCGAGCAGCACTGCCAGCGAAATGCGGACGTACACGCTCTTGAATGCGTTCTTGAAAGCAACCTGAAGTTGGGCGAAATTCGGCATCGTTTGATCTTTAAGCAAAGTTGTCGGACAGCGGTGCTTCTGGGGTGCCGTGCCGGCGTTGGTCTCTCGCGGGATCGGCGTGCGGCGCGTGGTGGCCGCTTTTAGGCATTACATGCCGTGTCCAAACGTGTTCGTTTGGTATTGTTTTGATGCCCGAGGGCAATGGGATAAGGAGACTATACCTGTAAAAAAAACCGAGGTGTATACGGAGCGACGAAAAAAATAGCGATCGCAACGATAGTGAGTAAATAAATAATTAAATTCATTGGCAGATTATCAGCAAAAATTATCGAACTTTTAAATAAAAGCGATTTCTTTGCTAAAACGACATGCCATTCCTAGCATCCGCTTGCAATAATGTCAGGATGCCTGCGAGGCTAATCTGCGACAACAGGATTTCTTTGATTGAGCGCAACATGCACTCATCTTTCATCAAACTGATGACTTCTTTGTGCAAACCGCAATTCAATTGAGCGCAGCAATTTGCCCGCTTTTGATATGCTGATTTCACCGGAGTGCCGTGATGCGACCTGTCATATATGGGGCTGTCTCAGCCGGAAGCAAGTCGCCACGCAGGCAAGACCGGGCAAGAACACCAGTATCAGCAAGCGAGCAACATCAAGAGGAACGGCTATGAATAGATACGCATTGGCAGCAGCACTGGCGATCTGCCTCGGCAGTCCCGCGCAAGCTGCCCTGATCGACCTCTCTACCAGCAACCAGGCCATGGCGCGCGTACAGCAACCGGTACGCAACCTGGCGGTCACCCAGCGCCAGGACGTGGTGGCGCCGCCGGCGAACATGTCGGAGCTGCCCGAACCGGAAGTGTTCGCGATGATGTTGCTGGGGCTGATCCTGATCGGCTACAAGGCGGGGCGCGACAGCAGCGAGAAGTTCAAGTAGCCATCGGGCCTGAACTAGCGCCTTGGTCCACATCGCTGGACCGGGCGCTCAGGCGCCATCGCACAGGGCCTGCAGTTTCAGCAGCGTGTTCCAGTTACGGGATGTGGTGCCATCCCAAGAAGTTTCCCAAGAGACGTAGCCGCAGCGCTAAGCAACATCCCTTCCGGACACCAGACATAGGCAGCGTGCTCCCCCAGCGCGAGCCGCTCGCAGCCCCAGTCGCGGCTGTCGAGCGCAGCCAGCTTGTCGCGCTGCGCGGCCGCACCCAGCAGGAAGACGATCAGGCGCGCGTGGTCGGTCGCCACATCGAGCAGCGGGTTGCCGTCGATGAGCGCGCCCAGTTCCTCGCGGCCGAGCACGAACACACGCGCCGCCACGCCGAGCCTGAGCACCAGCGCTTCCTCGATCGCCGCGGCGGCTTCCTGCGCCGTGGCGCCTTCCGCCCGGAACACGAGGTTGCCGCTGTTGAGCAGGCTGCGCACGCCGGTATAGCCCAGGCCCTCGACCAGCGTGCGCAGGTCGGCCATGGCAATGCGCTTGGCGCGTCCGACGTTAGTTCCTCGCAAGAATGCGATGTAGCAGGAGCTGTTCATGGGCGCGATCCTACCCGAGGCGATCCCGGCGTGGCGCAGTGCTCGACCTTCGACGGAGTCAGGCGAGGCCTTCGGCGCGCAGCGCTTCCTGCACGGCCGGGATGGTGCCGATTCTGGCCTGATAGGCCTGCAGGGCCGGCCAGTCGTCCAGGCCGAACTTGGCGAACTGCACCCAGTTCAGCACCGTGAACAGGTAGGCGTCGGCGATGCTGAACCCGCTGTCCATCAGGAAATCGCGGCTTGCCAGCTTGCCGGCCAGGTAATCCAGCGGACGCGCCAGCGCCGCCCACGCCGCGGCACGGCCCTCTTCGGTACAGCCCGGCGTAAACAGCGGCGTGAAGCGCTTGTGCACTTCGGTGGCGATATAGTTGAGCCACTCCATGACCTGGTAGCGCTCGAAGGTCCCGTAAGCCGGGGCCAGGTTCGCGCCAGGTGCCTGGTCGGCGACGTATTGCAGCAGGACCGCGGCTTCGGTCAGCACCCTGCCGTCGTCCAGCTGCAGGGCCGGCAGCGCGCCCTTGTCGTTGATCTCACGGTAGTCGCCGCCGCTGGCGATGGTCTTGGTCTTCATGTTCACGCGCTCGACCGAGAACGGCAGGCCGGCAGCGATCAGCGCGATGTGCGGCGCCAGCGAACACACGCCTGGACTGATATAGAGCTTCATCGTTTTCCTTTCATGATGGGGCGACACGGTCGCAAATTGCAAGCGTACAACATTTCTCAATACACACTGCGGGAATGCCACAAAGCTGTGCCAGGCCGGGTGGCGCCGCCACCCCGGTGTTAAGATCGTCCAAGTTATTGGAAGCAGGAAAGAACAGGAGAAAGAATGAGCGATAGCTACGAACTGGTGCCGCTGGCGCACCTGTATCCGGGCATGGTGCTCGCCGATGCGCTGCTCGATGCGCATGGGAACGTGCTGCTGGCCGAAGGCGCGGTACTGGGCGAGGCGACCATCCTGTCGCTGTCCCGGCATGGCGTCGGCGCGGCCCCGATCCGCCGCGCCATCTCCCTGGACCAGCCCGACCCGGGCGCGGTGCAGGCGCGCCTGGACCATTTGTTCCGCCGCAACGAGCGCGACGACCATGCGGACTGGGCTACCGGCCTGCTGCGCCGCTACGTCGAGGATTACCGCCTGCGGGGCGATGTGGCGCCATGAACGCACACCTTGAACAGGGCGACGGGATCGACAGCGCGGACATCCTCGGCGGCGTCGAGGACCTGCCCTCGCTGCCGGCCGTGGTCATGGAGCTGCTCGGCAGCCTCGACCAGGAAGACCTCGACATCGCCGTGCTGGCGAAGAAGGTATCGAACGACCCGGCGCTGACGGCCAAGACCCTGCGCCTGGCCAACTCCTCGGCCTTCGGCCTGCAGGTGAAGGCGACCACGATCCAGCAGGCCATGACCTACCTCGGCTTCGAGGCCACGCGCAACCTGATCACGACGGCCGCCCTGACCGGCTGCTTCCCGGCCGGGCGCTGCCCGGGCTTCAACGACAAGGCCTTCTGGCGCCACTCGATCGCCACCGCCGCCTGCGCCCGTGCGCTGGCGCGCCGGGTTCGCTTCAATGCGGACTACGCCTTCACCGCCGGCCTGCTGCACGACATCGGGCGGCTGGTGCTGGTGTCGCGCTTCCCCGAGCGCTACCAGGCGGTGCTGTCGCTGCGCGACAAGCTTGACGGTGAACTGATCGATGCCGAACGCGCCCTGCTGGGCGTGGACCACGTCGACGCCGGCGTGGCGCTGGCGGCGCACTGGAATTTCTCGGACACCATGCGCCAGGCGATCGCCTACCACCACGCGCCGGAGGCGGCGGGCGCCGGTTTCCTGGCGACGATCGTGCACGTGGCAAGCGCGGTCGTGCATGCGCTAGACCTGGCCGGAAATCCGGACGAGCTGGTGCCGCGCGTGTCCTCGGTGGCCTGGACGGCGCTGGGCATGGCGGAAGAAGCGTGGCTGCAGGTCTTCCATGAAACCGAACTGCAGTACGAGGAGATGTCGGCCATCCTGATGGCCTGACGGAAACGGGAATAGCGCAGATGGGCTGCGCGAAAGCCGGCCGAACCGGCGCGGCACAACGCTCAGGGCGCGGTGCCGCAGCCCGCTGGCACCGAAGGCATGACAGGCGCGGCCGTCATGCCAACGGCATCAGTGAGCATAATTGCCGGTCGACGGATTTGCTTCGTTACCTTGCTGCTGTTGCTGAGGCTGTTGCTGCTGTTGCTGCTGGGCTGCCGCTGCGGCGGCTGCCTGGGCTGCCTTCTCTTCTGGCTTCGGGCGGCCTTGTGCGTCCGAGAGGCGATACTTGGTGCGGCGGTCGCCCATCAGGTCGCGCAGGTCACGGATGCTCATGCCGGTCACTTCGTGCATGCGGATCAGCAGCGAAGCGCCGACCGGCAGGCGGTGGTGACGGATTTTGCTGATGACTGGCGGCGCAACTTCGAGCATGCGCGACAACGCGGCGTCATTCTTCAGCTGCATTTTACCGAGCAGGATGTCCAGCAGATGGTTCGGGTTGTAGCTTTCCTGCGAAGACAGAGCATGATGCTGTTGTGCCATGATATTTACCTCTTCAGTTTGGTTAAAATAGTTCCTTTACGAACTTTTGTTAAAGACTACCTCGTCAACATAAGTTCCCGGACTACCTTCAGGAAATTAAACAGGTCAAGCCTGAAGATCCCCTTAAAAGACATGGTCCGAATTGCATACTCCCGCGTACCCTCTCCGCATGCGCACTTGTCTTTCAAACAAATTATCAGGCTCATACGTCCACAGTACATCCGAGCGGCGCATGTGACTCATTGTCAGAAATCAAGCTATCGCGCGGAAAGCTTGTCACATAGGCATTTCAGCACATGGGGATTATTTGTGGCGCACGCAAGAGATTTCTGCAATAAATTTTCCTAGTCAGAAGTTGAGCCGAAGCTCTTGATTTACAAGAAGAAAGAATCGATTCCAACATACCATTTTCAAGGAATCGAGGGCTTTTTCTCATCATCTCACATTTAACAATCTGAGCAGCTTGGCAACGACTTTAGGTTAAGAAACCTATCGTTCCCCGTGGCATTAAAAATGCAGGCGCACATCGCCATTCAGGGGGGTCAAACGATTTACGCTAAACTGAGCACCTGTTTTTGCCAAAGCATTCGCTCCCCCTTTTAATACAGCATTCCATGCAGAAAAAAGTATTCATCAAGACCTTCGGCTGCCAGATGAACGAATACGATTCGGACAAGATGGCGGACGTCCTCGGCGCATCCGATGGACTGGTCCGTACCGACTCGCCCGAAGATGCCGACGTCATCCTGCTGAACACCTGCTCGGTGCGCGAAAAAGCGCAAGAGAAAGTGTTTTCCGACTTGGGCCGCTTCAAGGCGCTCAAGCGCGACAAGCCGGACCTGGTGATCGGCGTGGGCGGCTGCGTGGCGTCGCAGGAAGGGGAAGCCATCGTCAAGCGTGCGCCGCACGTGGACGTGGTATTCGGGCCGCAGACCCTGCACCGCCTGCCGCAGCTGATCCGCGAGCGCCGCCATAGCGGCAGCGCCCAGGTCGACATCAGCTTCCCGGAAATCGAGAAATTCGACCACTTGCCGCCCGCCAAGGTAGAAGGTCCGGTCGCTTACGTCTCGATCATGGAAGGCTGCAGCAAGTACTGCAGCTACTGCGTGGTGCCCTACACCCGCGGCGAGGAAGTCTCGCGCCCGTTCGAGGACGTGCTGACCGAGTGCGCCGGCCTGGCCGCCCAGGGCGTGAAGGAAATCATGCTGCTGGGCCAGAACGTGAATGCCTACCGCGGCAGCATGGAGAGCGGCGAAGCCGCGGACTTTGCGCTGCTGCTGGAATACATCGCCGATATTCCCGGCGTCGAGCGCCTGCGCTACGTCACCAGCCACCCGAAGGAGTTCACCCAGCGCCTGATCGACGCCTACGCGAAGATCCCGCAGCTGGTGAACCATATCTACCTGCCGGTGCAGCACGGTTCCGACCGCGTGCTCGGCGCCATGAAGCGCGGCTATACCGCCCTCGAATACAAGTCGATCATCCGCCGCATCCGCGCGGTGCGCCCGGAAATGGCCTTCTCGTCCGACTTCATCGTCGGCTTCCCCGGCGAGACCGACGCCGATTTCGAGGCCATGATGAAACTGGTCGAGGACGTCGGTTTCGACAACAGCTTCAGCTTCATCTTCAGCAAGCGCCCGGGCACCCCGGCCGCCAACCTCGAGGATGACACCCCACATGAAGTAAAACTCGCGCGCCTGCAGCGCCTCCAAGGCTTGATCGACGCGAATACACGTAGGTATAGTGCAGCAATGGTCGGCAGCGTCCAGCGCGTGCTGGTCGAAGGCCCCTCCAAGAAACACCCGGAACAGCTGCAAGGCCGTACCGAAAACAACCGCGTGGTCAACTTCAGCGCAGACGATGGCGTCGGCCTGGTTGGACAACTGGTCGACGTGCGCATCGTAACCAGCCATGACTATTTCCTCAGCGGCGAACTCGTCGCCAACCTAGACACGATTGCCAAAGCCAGTTGAAAAACACACCTACCCAGCCTTCGTACTTCATCCCCGAGCCGCTCGACAACACGCGGCTTGCCCACCTGTGCGGTCCACTGGACGAAAACCTGCGCCAGATCTCGGCCGCGCTTGACGTCACCATCTTCCGGCGCGGCGAGAAATTCATCGTCAGCGGCAGCAATGCCGAGCGCGCGGTCGAACTGCTGGAGCGCTTCTACGCGGTCGCCAACAAGGTCGTGCCGATCGAGGAAGTGCAGCTGGCTTTGGTGGAACAGCGTTCCGGCCTGAAGCCGCGTGCACCGGGCGAAGCCGAAGCGCCGGAAGCCGCAAGCAAGCAAGACGAGGACGACGGCGCGGCAGCCGGCGCCGAAGAACTGTCCGAACTGGTCAGCCCGACCCTGAAAACCCGCCGCAGCGACCTGCGCGGCCGCACGCCGCACCAGATCCAGTACCTGCGCTCCGTGCTCGAGCACGACATCAGCTTCGGCGTCGGCCCGGCCGGCACCGGCAAGACCTATCTGGCGGTGGCCTGCGCGGTGGACGCGCTGGAACGCGACGCGGTCAAGCGCATCATCCTGACCCGCCCCGCGGTAGAAGCGGGCGAGCGCCTCGGCTTCCTGCCGGGCGACCTGAGCCAGAAAGTCGACCCCTACCTGCGCCCGCTGTACGACGCGCTGTACGACCTGCTCGGCTTCGACCGCACCCAGAAACTGTTCGAGAAACAGGTGATCGAGATCGCCCCGCTGGCCTACATGCGCGGGCGCACGCTGAACCACGCCTTCGTGATCCTGGACGAAGCCCAGAACACGACAGTCGAGCAGATGAAGATGTTCCTGACCCGCATCGGCTTCGGCAGCAAGGCCGTGATCACCGGCGACGTCACCCAGGTCGACCTGCACAAGTCGCAGCGCTCCGGCCTGGTCGACGCCATCCACGTGCTGAAGAACGTGCGCGGCATTGCCTTCACCCATTTCGCCAGCGAAGACGTGGTGCGCCACCCGGTGGTGGCGCGCATCATCGACGCCTACGAGAAAAACTCCTCGATCGAGGAACTGGCCGCCCTCCCCAAACCGACCCCTGTGAAAAATGCAAGAAAAAAAACATAAGCTCGACCTCGAAGTCCAGTATCCCGACACCCGCCTGGAACAGGAAATAACGGAAACGATGCTGCAGCGCTGGGTGGAAGCCGCCCTGCTCGGCCCGGCCGAGCTGTCGATCCGCTTCGTCGATGCCGAGGAAGGCCTGGCCCTGAACCGCCAGTACCGCGGCAAGGACTACGCGACCAATGTGCTGACCTTCGCCTACAACGAAGGCGAGGAACTGGGCGAGGACGACCCGACCCAGGCCGACATCATCCTGTGCACCGACGTCCTGCTGCGCGAGGCCGAGGAGCAGAAGAAGACGGTCGAGGAACACGCGGCCCACCTGGTGGTGCACGGCGTACTGCACGCCCAGGGCTACGACCACGAGCACGACGAGGAAGCCGAGGAGATGGAGCAGTTCGAGCGCGACATCATGGAAGTGCTCGGCTATCCGGATCCGTATTCGGATTGAACTGTAGGGTGGGCAGGTTCCCTGCCCACGCGGTGAATGTTGCGGGCTCCGTTCTCGGGCGGGATGATCTTGCTGCCAACTATCACCGCGTGGGCGGCAGAGCCGCCCACCCTACGTCTTTACCTGCAGCAATATGTGCTAACCGCGCGCATTGTGGGCCATCGCCGCTTTTGGTGTATCCTATACCCATCGCAACAACGGCTTCACGCCAAACTATGCCCGAGTATCCCAGTGACGTCCGATCGGACGTCAAACCCCACCGGTCGCTGTTCGAACGGCTGACCGCACTCATCTCCCCCGAGCCTGAAAACCGCGCAGAACTGCTCGAAGTCCTGCACGAAGCCCACGAACGCAAGCTGATCGACGCCGACGCACTCTCGATGATCGAGGGCGTGTTCCAGGTCTCCGACCTGTCCGTGCGCGACATCATGGTGCCGCGTTCGCAAATGGACGTGATCGACATTACCGATCCGATCGAGCAGTGGCTGCCGATCGTGCTCGAGACCCAGCACTCGCGTTTCCCCGCCATCGAGGGCGAGCGCGACAAGGTGGTCGGCATCCTGCTGGCCAAGGACCTGCTGCGCTACTACGCCGAGGAATCCTTCGACGTGCGCAAGATGCTGCGCCCGGCGATCTTCATCCCGGAATCGAAGCGCCTGAACGTGCTGCTGCGCGACTTCCGCGCCAACCACAACCACATGGCCATCGTCGTCGACGAGTACAGCGGCGTGGCCGGCCTGATCACCATCGAGGACGTGCTCGAGCAGATCGTCGGCGACATCGAGGACGAGTACGACTTCGACGAGGACGAAGACAACATCCTGTCGATCAAGGAAGGCCAGCTCGGCCCCCGCTGGCGCGTCAAGGCCCTGACCGAGATCGAGCAGTTCAACGAAGAAGTCGGCGCCGACCTGCCCGAGATCGATGCCGACACCATCGGCGGCCTGGTCGCCAGCCACCTCGGGCGCATGCCGCACAAGGGCGAAGTGTTCGACCTCCAGAACCTGCGCTTCGAAGTGCTGCGCGCCGACGCGCGCCAGATCCACGTGCTGCTGGTCGAGAAGCTGCCTTACGCCGAAGACGACCGCGACTGATGCTGCGCCGCCGTACCCAGCCCACAACCGCTCCCGACCCCAGCCTGCGCGGCACCAGGCCTTCCCCCAAGGCCCTGGTGCTGATGGCGCTGGCCGGCGCTACCTCGCTGCTGTCCTTCCAGCCTTTCGGCTGGTGGCCGCTGCAGTTCCTCGCCCTCGCCTACTTCTTCTACCAGGTCGGCATGGGCACGTCGCCGCGGCGCGGCGTGTGGCTGGGCTGGGCCTTCGGCTTCGGCTGGTCGGTGGCCGGCATGCACTGGCTGTACATCGCCGTCACCCGCTTCGGCGGCCTGCCCGCCATCCTGGGGGCGATCGCGATCGCCCTGCTCGGCCTGTACATGGGCCTGTTCGGCGCCTTCGCCGGCGGCGCCGCCAGCTGGCTGCGCCGCAAGTGGTCGCTGCCGGTGAGCGCCTTCGTGCTGCTGGTGCTGCCCGCCGTGTGGGGCGTATCGGAATGGATGCGCGGCTGGATCTTCACCGGCTTCCCGTGGGCGGCCTCGGGCTATGCCCACAACGTCTCGCCGCTCGCCGGCTACGCGCCGCTCGTCGGTGTCTACGGCCTCGGCGTGCTGGCCGCCCTGTGCGCCGGCTGCCTGGTGATGCTGACCCAGCGCGCGCGCTGGCCGGCCGTCGGCCTGCTGGCGGCCGTGATGGCGGCCGGCTTCGGCCTCAAGCACGTCGCCTGGACCCAGGAGGTCGGACAGCCGGTGACGGTGCGCCTGCTGCAGGGCGACGTGCGGCAGGACCAGAAATTCGACGCGGCCTACCTGTTCGAGATCATCGAGCGCTACCAGGCGATGATCACGGCGGCCCCGGCCGACCTGATCGCCACGCCGGAGACCGCGATCCCCGTCACGCCGCAGCAGCTACCCGCGGGCTACCTGGATGCGTTGCAGGGCTTTGCCCAGCAGACCCGCAGCCACCTGATGATCGGCATTCCGACCCTGAGCCGCGAGGGACGCTATGCCAACAGCGTGATCGCGCTCGATCCACGCGCTGCGGCGGGCACGCAGGGTTACCTCTACAACAAGTTCCACCTGGTGCCCTTCGGCGAATTCATCCCGCCGGGCTTCCGCTGGTTCACCGACCTGATGAGCATCCCGCTGGGCGACCAGACCCGCGGCGAGCCGCTGCAGGCGCCCTTCCCGGTCAAGGACCAGCTGGTGCTGCCCAACATCTGCTACGAGGACGCTTTTGGCGAAGAGATCGCGGCCCAGCTGCGCAATGCCGCCAAGCCGGCAACGCTGCTGCTGAACGTGTCGAACCTGGCCTGGTATGGCGAATCGGTGGCGATCCCGCAGCACCTGCAGATCTCGCAGATGCGCGCCATCGAGACCGGCCGCCCGATGCTGCGCTCGACCAACAACGGCGCCACCGCCGTCATCGACGGCCGCGGCAATGTCGTGCAGCGCCTGTCCTTCTACGAGCGCGGCGTGCTGGCGGCCACGGTGCGCGGCACCGAAGGCCTGACCCCGTACGTCCGCGCCGGCAACCTGGCTTTCCTGGCGCTCGGCGGGCTGATGCTGCTCGGCGCATGGATCGCCGGCCGCTACCGCAATCGGGATTCGTAGGGTGGACGGGTCTCCCGTCCACCCTACAAAAACCCCACCAATTCGTACTGCTGAGTTGAATCGCTCCCCAGCCTACCGGTAAAACTTAGTAGAATTGGTCATTTGGCAAATTTACCGTGACCGCGGCAGGCAATGCCGCAGCGCCCCACATATTGCTCACATCCGATGCTCACATTCCAACAAATCATCCTCACCCTGCAGACCTACTGGGACAAGCAGGGTTGCGCACTGCTGCAGCCCTATGACATGGAAGTCGGCGCAGGCACCTTCCACACCGGCACCTTCCTGCGCGCGATCGGCCCGGAGCCGTGGCGCGCCGCCTACGTGCAGCCGTCGCGCCGCCCGAAGGATGGCCGCTATGGCGAGAACCCGAACCGCCTGCAGCACTATTACCAGTACCAGGTGGTGCTCAAGCCCGCGCCGGAAAACATCCTCGACCTCTACCTCGGCTCGCTCGAGGCTCTGGGCCTGGACCTGAAGAAGAACGACGTGCGCTTCGTGGAAGACGACTGGGAAAGCCCGACCCTGGGCGCCTGGGGCCTGGGCTGGGAAGTCTGGCTGAACGGCATGGAAGTCACCCAGTTCACCTACTTCCAGCAGGTCGGCGGCCTCGATTGCAAGCCGGTGCTGGGCGAGATCACCTACGGCATCGAGCGCCTGGCCATGTACCTGCAGGGCGTCGAGAACGTGTACGACCTGGTGTGGACCGAGTGGGAAGAGAACGGGGTCAAGAAGACCCTGTCCTACGGCGACGTCTTCCACCAGAACGAAGTCGAGCAGTCGACCTACAACTTCGAGCATGCGAACACCGAGCTGCTGTTCCAGGCGTTCAGCAACCACGAAGCCGAAGCCAAGCGCCTGGTCGAACTGCAGCTGACGCTGCCGGCCTACGAACAGATCATGAAGGCCTCGCACAGCTTCAACATGCTGGACGCGCGCGGCGCGATCTCCGTGACCGAACGCGCCGCCTACATCGGCCGCGTGCGCACCCTGTCGCGCCTGGTGGCCCAGGCCTACTACGACTCGCGCGAGAAGCTCGGCTTCCCGATGCTGCCCGGTGCCGACAAGGCTGCTGCTTAAAGAAGAACAGAACAAACCATGAACCAGACTCTCCTCGTCGAAATCCAGACCGAAGAACTGCCGCCGAAAGCGCTCGTCAAGCTGGGCGCCGCCTTTGCGAACGGCATCGCCAATGGCCTGAAGGCGCGCGACTTTCTTGAGCTTGATAGCGTCGTCACGTCGCACGCCACCCCGCGCCGCCTGGCGGTCACGATCACCAATGTGCGCGGCACCTCGCCCGACAAATCGATCCGCGAAAAGGTGCTGCCGGTCTCGGTCGCCCTGGACAAGGACGGCAACCCGAGCGCGCCCCTTGGCAAGAAGCTGGCCGCGCTGGGCTTCCCCGACCTGAAGATCAGCGACCTCGAACGCGCCCAGGACGGCAAGGCCGAATCCTTCTTCTACACCTACACCGCCAGCGGCAGCCAGCTCGCCGGCGCCCTGCAGGACGTCCTGCAGGATACCGTCGCCAAGCTGCCGATCCCGAAGGTCATGAGCTACCAGCGCCCGAGCGGCGACACGGTGCACTTCGTGCGTCCGGTGCACCTGCTGCTCGCCCTGCATGGCGAACAGGTGCTGCCGCTGACGCTGCTGGGCCTGGAGGCTGGCCGCCACACCATGGGCCACCGCTTCCTGTCGCACGGCGGTCAAATCGCCATCCCGCACGCCGACCAGTACGCACACGTGCTGGAAAGCGAAGGCAAGGTGCTGTCGAGCGCCGAAGCGCGCAAGGAAAGCATCCGCAAGCAGCTGCTCGACAAGGCTGGCGCCGACCAGGTCCTGATGCCGGAATCGCTGCTCGACGAAGTGGCCGCGCTGGTCGAGTGGCCGGTGGTCTACGAATGCCGCTTCGAGGAGGAGTTCCTGTCGGTGCCGCAGGAATGCCTGATCCTGACGATGCAGACCAATCAGAAGTATTTCGCCTTGACCGATGCCTCGGGCAAGCTGCGCTCGCGCTTCCTGATCGTCTCGAACCTGGCAACCGATGACCCATCGGCCATCATCGGCGGCAACGAGCGCGTGGTGCGCCCGCGCCTGTCGGACGCCAAGTTCTTCTTCGAGCAGGACAAGAAGAAGACCCTGGAATCGCGCCTGCCGCTGCTGGAAAACGTGGTCTATCACAACAAGCTCGGCACCCAGCTCGAGCGCAGCGAACGCGTCACCATCCTGGCAAGCAGCATCGCGCGCCGCCTGGGTTACGACGTGCCGCTGGCCGAACGCGGCGCACGCCTGGCCAAGGCCGACCTGCTGACCGACATGGTGGGCGAGTTCCCGGAACTGCAGGGCATCATGGGCACCTATTACGCGCGCCACGACGGCGAGCACGAGGAAGTCGCCCTGGCCGCCTCCGAGCACTACCAGCCGCGCTTCGCCGGCGATGCGCTCCCCTCGACCAATACCGGCCTGGTGGCCGCGCTGGCCGACAAGCTGGAAACCCTGGTCGGCATCTGGGCCATCGGCCTGCAGCCGACCGGCGAGAAGGATCCGTTCGCGCTGCGCCGCCATGCCCTGGGCGTGATGCGCATGCTGGTCGAGAAGCGCCTGCCGCTGTCGATCTCCGAGCTGCTGGCTGCAGCGGCCGGCGTGTTCGAAGGCCAGGCCGCGTTCAAGGATCCGCGTGCCGAGGTCACCGTGTTCATGCTGGACCGCTTGCGCGGCATGCTGCGCGAGCGCGGCTTCTCGCCGAACGAGGTCGAGGCCGTGCTGGCCCAGAACCCGGACCGCGTCGACGACGTGGTCCAGCGCCTGGAAGCGGTACAGGCCTTCGCCGCCCTGCCGGAATCGAGCTCGCTGGCCGCCGCCAACAAGCGCATCACCAACATCCTGAAGAAGAACGAGGACGCCCTGCCGCAGGACGCTTCGGTGGCGCAGGAGCTGCTGGTCGAACCGGCGGAAAGCGCGCTGGCGGCCAAGATGACCGCGCTCGAGGGCGAAGTCAGCAGCGCGTTCGAGAAGAGCGACTTCACCGGCGCCCTCAAGACGCTGGCGCTGATGAAGGATGAAGTCGACGCCTTCTTCAACGACGTCATGGTGATGGCGGAAGACGTCAAGCTGCGCAACAACCGCCTGGCGCTGCTGTCGCAGCTGCACGGCATGATGAACCGCGTGGCCGACATTTCGAAGCTCGCGGCATAAGGCATTATCATGAAACTCATCATCCTCGACCGGGATGGGGTCATCAACCACGACTCGCCGGACTTCATCAAGTCGCCGGCGGAGTGGATTCCCATTCCCGGCTCGCTGG
The DNA here is from genome assembly GCF_000735635.1 of Massilia sp. LC238. NCBI lineage: Bacteria > Pseudomonadati > Pseudomonadota > Betaproteobacteria > Burkholderiales > Oxalobacteraceae > Massilia > Massilia sp. LC238. Next base: position 69,657 of record NZ_JNNN01000073.1, read on the forward strand.
AAGCGATCGCCCGCCTGAACCAGGCGGGTTACCGGGTCGTGATCGCCTCGAACCAGTCGGGCATCGCGCGCGAACTGTTCGACATCACGACCCTGAACGCGATCCACCAGAAACTGCACGCCAGCGCCCAGCTGGTCGGCGCCGACATCGACGCCATCTTCTTCTGCCCACATGCGGCGGCCGACAACTGCGACTGCCGCAAGCCCAAGGCCGGCATGTTCGAGGAGATCAGCAAGCGCTACAAGCTGAGCCTGAAGGGCGTGCCCACCGTGGGCGACTCGCTGCGCGACCTGCAGGCCGGCTTCATCATGGGCTGCGTGCCCTACCTGGTCCTGACCGGCAAGGGCGAAAAGACGCAGCAGACCGGCGGCCTGCCGCCCGGCACCCAGGTATTCCCCGACCTCGCGTCGATGGTGAATGCCTTCCTCAAGACCGCGGCACAGCGGCCTGAGTAAATAAGTAAGCTATAACATCCAGAACCAGTCCATTGTCCGGAGCCCCTTTGCATACCCTCAGTCTGTTCCTGCGTTCCCTGCTCTTCAAGATCGTCATGATCGTGGCCACCGTGGTGTGGGCCTGTGTATGCTTCCTGGCGGCGCCGCTGCCCTACAACAAGCGCTTCTGGGTGACCTCGCGCTGGAATGTCTTCATCATCTGGTGTGCGAAGGTCATCTGCGGCATCCGCTACGAGTTCAAGGGCTACGAGAACCTGCCGGACGGCCCGGCCATCATCCTGTCCAAGCACCAGTCGGCGTGGGAAACCATCTTCCTGCTGCCGAACCTCACGCGGCCGCTGGTCTACGTCTTCAAGAAGGAGATCCTCTACATCCCCTTCTTCGGCTGGGGCATGGCGCTGCTGCGCATGATCCCGATCGACCGCTCGCAGGGCAAGAACGCCTTCGCCCAGGTGGTCCGGCATGGCCGCCGCCGGCTCGCGGACGGCCAGTGGATCATCATGTTCCCGGAAGGGACGCGCATCCCGGTAGGCCAGAAAGGCAAGTACAAGAGCGGCGGTACGCGCCTGGCTGTCGAAACCCAAACCGTGGTCGTCCCGATCGCGCATAATTCAGGTGAGTGCTGGCCGAAGAATTCCTTCCTCAAGCGCCCCGGCCTGATCACGGTCTCGATCGGCAAGCCGATTTCGCCGGAAAACCACACCCCCGACAGCATGATGCAAGAGGTCGAAAATTGGATAGAATCCGAAATGCGCGTTATCTCGCCCCACGTCTACAAAGGTGGCTGAGCGACGTCAGCGCCCAGATCAGGAATTCGAAACCGCAGCAACTTATGACCTCTTCCAGGATCGACGGGCACCAGCTGGAACTGTTTGCACAGGAATTCTTCGCGGCGCTCAAGCCTTCGGATAAACCGGCCCCGCCCTCGCAGCCTCTCTTCAAGGCGCCGCCCCCGGCGCCGCGCCACCTCATCCCGAGTCCGCCCGTCGCCGATGGCGAGCCGCCGCTCAAGCGCATCGTCCTCGGGTCCCATACGGTCGATTACGCCCTGCGCCGCTCGACGCGCCGCTCGATCGGCTTCATGATCGACGACGACGGCCTGCGCGTGACCGCCCCGCGCCGCTGCACGCAAATCGACATCGACAACGCGATCCGCGCCAAGCAGCGCTGGATCCTCACCAAGCTGCTGGAGCGCGGGGAGCGCCGTGCACTGCGCCAGGAACGGGCACCGGTCGAATGGAAGGACGGCGCCCGCCTGCCCTACCTGGGCGGCGAGATCACGCTGCGCCTGGAAGAAGCGGCGCGCAGCCACTGCCAGTACGACGCGGCCAAGCGCGAGCTGTGGATCGGCGTGGTGCCGGGCCTGTCGGAATGGCAGCTGAAGGAACGCGTCAAGCTGTGGTTCCAGGCCGAGGCGAAACGGCTGTTCAAGGAGCGCCTGGATTTCTTCGCGCCGCAGCTGAACGTGGCCTACAAGGCCTTTGCGCTGTCCTCGGCGGGCACGCGCTGGGGTTCGTGCACGATCGAGGGGAGTATCCGCCTGAACTGGCGGCTGGTCCACTATCCCGCGTCGCTGGTGGACTACGTGGTGGTGCACGAACTGGCGCACCTGCGCGAGATGAACCACAGCCCGCGTTTCTGGGCGACGGTGGGCGCGGTGTATCCGGATTACGACGGGGCGCGGCTGGCGCTCAAGAAGCGGTCGCTCGAGATGCCGGTGCTATTCGCGGATTGATTCGCGGCGCTGGATTTGTCGTAGACCGTAGGGTGGGCGGGTTTCCCGCCCACGCGGTGATAGGCGGCGGCTGCGATGTCGTGCGGGATGATCTCGCTGCTGGTTGAACGCGTGGGCGCACTTCATGCCACTGGCATGAAGTGCCCTGCCCACCCTACAAAAGCGAATCGCGGCGTGCGGTCGCCAGCTCCCGCATCGCGGCCTCCTGCGCCTCCGACAGCGCCCGATACGGAATCGGCAGCGTCCCGCGCTTGAGCACCATCATGAACCCCCGCGAATAGGTGCGCACGCCGATCACGTCTTCCCACCCGATCAGGGTCACGCCCCCGCTGGTGCGCACGATGCCGTGCTGGTCGATGGTGAATTCATAGGTGCGCCGGCCGCGGCCGAGCATGACGAAATGGAGGGCGGCGCCGAAGGTGCTTTTCAGGCGAAGGTAGAGGCTGGCTGGCCAGCGGATGCGCCGGCGGCGGATCAGGAAACCGCCGTGCTGCCACATGAAGCTGATGTATTCGCCCAGCGTGTAGCGCACGAAGAAATGCAGTTCGGATAAGGGAACGGGAGGCGCAGCGGATGGCGCCGGGATATCCACCGGGCCGTCACCCACAGGCATGTGCAGCAGCTTGTCGTCGGCCTGCTGTTGTACCGGCATGGCGACAGGTTGATTGCTGCCCATTGGGTCACTAAGCGGCCTCGGGTGATTAAACGACAACATAGCGCATCCCCTGGTTATTATCCGAGCTCGAACCGGAATGGTAGCAAAACCTACCGGATAAGTCGTCGCAGGAGTTCAACAGTGCGCAGGGTGGCACCGCGGTGGCGGCCCGCGAACGCGAGCGCATGCGCGCCCATGCCAAGCCGGGCGGCCTCGTCTTCCAGCAGGCGCAGCGCGGCTGCGATCAAGGCGTCGGCGTCACGCACGCGCAGGGCGGCGCCGTCCGCCACCGCTTCCTCGGTCGCCTGGGCGAAGTTGAAGGTGTGCTCGCCCACCAGCACCGGCTTGCCCAGGGCGCAGGCTTCGATCAGGTTCTGCCCGCCCAGCGGCATCAGGCTGCCGCCGATGAAAGCGCAGTCGCAGGCGGCGTAGTAGGCGAACATCTCGCCCATCGAGTCGCCCAGCAGGACGTCGGCGTTGCCGATGCCCGCCTCCAGGCGCGAGCGCCGCTGTACCGTCAAGCCGCGCGCCGCGGCCAGTTTCTCGACTTCGTCGAAGCGCTGCGGATGGCGCGGCACGATCGCCAGCAGCGCATTCGCCGGCTTGTCCGCCGCACGCTGCCAGGCGTCCAGGATCAGGGCTTCCTCGCCTTCGCGCGTGCTGGCACACAGGAACACGGGACGCTGGCCGAACTGCGCGCGCAGCCAGGCGCCCTTCTCCAGCGCGGCCTGGGGCGGCACCACGTCGAACTTGATGCTGCCGGTCACCGCTACCTGCGGCGCGCCGAGCGAACGGATGCGCCCGGCGTCAGCCTCGGTCTGCGCCGCCACCAGCGTGATGGCCCGCGCCGCGTCAAGCATCAGGGTGCCCATCTTCTGCCCGCGCCTCAGCGAGCGTTCCGACAGGCGCGCATTGACCAGCGCCACCGGCACCCCGGCCGAGGCGCAGCTGTCGACCAGGTTCGGCCATACCTCGGTCTCCATCAGGATGCACACGTGCGGCTGGAAGCGGCGCAGGAAGCGCCCCACCATGAAGCCGGTGTCGTAAGGCAGGTAGGACTGCACCAGGCGCTCGCCGTGGTGGCCGAACAGGGACTTGCCGGTGGCGCGGCCGGTCGGCGTCATGTGGGTCAGCAGGATGCGGGAATCGGGATAGGCGGCGAGCAAGGCCTCGACCAGCGGTTCGCTGGCGCGGGTTTCGCCGACCGAGACGGCGTGCACCCACAAGGTCGTGCGCGTCGATGGGGGCGCAGCCGGAAAACCGAGGCGCTCGGCCCAGTGGGCGCGATAGCCGGGCTCCTTGCGCCCGCGCCACCACAGGCGCCCGAACACGAGCGGCAGCGCCAGCCACCAGGCCAGCGAATACAGCCACCGCTTCACACGGCCTCCAGCAGGCGGCGCGCGGCGGCGATGACTTCAGGCGCGGACGGCGGCGCGCCCTGGTCGCCGAGGTTGACGATCCTGTCCGACCAGTTGCCCTCGGTCTTCCACTTCGGCGAATCGCAGTAGATCTCGACCGTCGGGCGGACAAAGGCGGCGGCGATATGGGTCAGGCCGGTGTCCACGCCCACCGCGAGGCGCGCATGCTGGGCCAGGGCCACCGCGTCCATCATCGACAGCTTCGGCAGCACGCGCGCGTTCGGCAGGCCGGCGGCCATGGCCTCAGCCTCCTGCTGTTCCTGGGGCGAGCCCCAGGGCAGCAGCACCGGCATCGGCGCCAGGGCGCGGCCGAGTTCGATCCAGTTCTCGCGCGACCAGCGCTTGGCGTCGCGCGCGGTGCCGTGGAAGAACACGGCATAGTCTTCAGGCGGCAGGAAGCCGGGACGCGACGCTGCCTGCGGCGCAGGCAGGCCGAAATCCGGCGCATGGTCGACCGTGTAGCCGAGCGCGGCGCCGGCGACCATGCGTCCGCGCGCCACCGCGTGGGTACGTGGATTCAGCGGGATGCTGTCGGTGTGGAAGATGCGCGAGATGCCCTCGTAGCCGGAGCCTTCGCTGCCGTTGGCCAGGCCGACCTTCCTGCCGCCCTTGCGCACGCGCGCCGCGCCCATGATGACGCCGGTCTTGAGCAGGCCCTGGGTATCGAACACATAGTCGTACTCCTCCTCGCGCAAGGTAGAGAAGAAGGCCTTGATCTCGGCCCGGGTTTCCGCCTTGCCGAGGCCCTTGCGCCAGCGGCGCAGCGCCCAGGGGATGATTTTGCGGACGTGCGGATTCAGGCGCACCAGGCTGGTATAGCCCTCTTCCACCACCCAGTCGATGGTGGCGCCCGGATGGTGGCGCAGGATGTCGGCCACCATCGGCAGGTTATGCAGCACGTCGCCCAGCGACGACACGCGCACCAGCAGGATCTTCAAGCGCAGGTCCTTAGAACGGCAGTTCGGCGTCCGGCTTGGCCGCCAGGATCACGGTCTTGAACTCGGCCTGGATGCGCGCCAGGGCTTCCGGGTTCTCGCCTTCGAAGCGCAGGACCACCACCGGGGTGGTGTTCGAGGAACGCGCCAGGCCGAAGCCGTCCGGGTATTCCACGCGCAGGCCGTCGATGCCGTTGATGCTTGTAGAGCTCGGGAATGTCGCATTGGCGCGCAGGCTGTCGATCAGGGCGAAGTTCTCGCCTTCCTTCAGGTGCAGGTGCAGCTCCGGGGTGCTGCTGGCGATCGGCAGGCTGTTGAGCAGCTTCGAGGGATCGGCTTCCTTGGTGAGGATCTCGAGCATGCGCGCGCCGGCGTAGAGGCCGTCGTCGAAGCCGTACCAGCGGTCCTTGAAGAAGATGTGGCCGCTCATCTCACCGCCCAGCGGCGCGCCGGTTTCCTTCAGCTTGGCCTTGACCAGCGAGTGGCCGGTCTTCCACATCAGCGGGCGGCCGCCGGCTTTCTCGATCCAGGGAGCGAGGTGACGGGTGCACTTGACGTCGTACAGGATCTCGGCGCCCGGATTGCGCGACAGGACGTCGCTGGCGAACAGCATCATCTGGCGGTCCGGGAAGATGATCTGGCCATCCTTGGTGACGATGCCGAGGCGGTCGCCGTCGCCATCGAAGGCCAGGCCGATCTCGGCGTCGGTGTCCTGCAGCGCGCGGATCAAATCCTGCAGGTTTTCCGGGTGCGCCGGGTCCGGGTGGTGGTTCGGGAAGTGGCCGTCCACTTCGCAGAACAGTTCGACCACGTCGCAACCCATGCCGCGATACAGGTCGCCGGCAAAGGCGCCGGCCACGCCGTTGCCGCAGTCGACCGCGATCTTGATCGGGCGCGCGATCTTGACGTCGCCAATGATGCGCTCGAGGTAGGCGGCGCGGATATCGTGGGTGCCGTAGGCGCCGCGCTGTTCGGCGACCTTGCCGCTGTCGTTGCCAATGCTGGCTGCGATGCTGTCGTGCAAAGCCAGGATGGCGTCGCCGTAGATCGCCTCGCCCGCCATGACCATCTTGAAGCCGTTGTAGTCCGGCGGGTTGTGGCTGCCGGTGACCATGATGCCCGAACGGGTGTCGAGCACGTTGGTGGCGAAGTAGACCATCGGGGTGGCGACCATGCCGAGGTCGATCACGTCCACGCCGGCGTCGCGCAGGCCTTCGCCCAGGGCGGCGGCCAGGCCGGGACCCGACAGGCGGCCGTCGCGGCCGATCACGACCTTGCGCTCTCCCTTCGCCAGGGCGGCGGCGCCGAATGCGCGGCCGATGTGGCGTGCAATGCCTTCGTCCAGCGTCTTGTCGATGACGCCGCGAATGTCATAGGCCTTGAAGATCGTTTTCGAGAGAGCAACCATGATGTCCTTGGAAAGCTGGGGCGCGGGCATACGAAAGCAGCCGGAGGACGCGGCAGGCGTCGGCGCCTAATTATTGGATAGTCATCGAGGGAGCACTGACGCGCTTCCTTGAAGGAATGACAAATGCAGCTATTGTAGCGGCAAGCGGCGTCCGGTGGGAAACGGACGGACCGCTCGCGCTGGTCCTGCCAGGGCCGGGAAGTCCGGCCTGAATAAGCTTAGACGCGCAGCTTGTCGAGCGACTTGCCGCCTTCGACCCATTCCTTGACCCATTTCGGCTGGCGGCCGCGGCCGGTCCACTGCTGCGATGCATTGTCCGGATGACGATAACGCACGGCCACCGAATTGCCCTTGGTCGCGTTGCCGCGGCCACCGGTCGCCAGCAGGTCCTTGAGGGGCACGCCAACACTCTGCGCGATCGCCAGAATCTGTTCGCGCGCCTTTTGCACTTCCTGGACTTCGCGCTTCTTCATCTCCTGCTTGATTTGTTCCTGCAGGTTGCGCAAATCGCCTACGGACATATTGGACAGATCCATCGTCGTTCCCTCTTGAATGAAAGGTTGAAATTAAAGCTTATACGGCATGGCGAGATACTCACCAATTGTCGCAATATACTAGCATTAATAAGTTAATTGCGCTTTTTCTTTTGTAAGAAAAGCCAGCGTGGCGACTTAAATCGAACAATACGCGCATATAACCAGAGGTAACTGATTATAAACAACAAACTGAAGAAGATGAGCACACTGGTGTTTTTCCAGAACACGGTTGCCGGAATGACGGCCATCAGGGAAAACAGCCATAAATAAGGCGAGGTGCGCGCGTTCCGTTTCATCAGTGCGCGCGCCTCGCGCGGTCCCACCGTCCATTGCACGATACGCCGGAATATCAAACTATGCAGATGAATTCCGTCCGGCAGTGCCGGTGATTTACCGCGCACGAACATGCGGCGGTAAGCGGAGAATATCGTTTCGAATGCGGGATAAATCAGCAGCAGCGCGGCGTACCAGGTGGACACGCCGGGATTGCGCATCACCAGCAGCAACGCCAGCTCGCCGAGCATGAAACCGATGAAGTAGGCGCCGCCGTCGCCGAGGAAAATCAGGCCCACCGGGTAATTCCAGATCAGGAAGCCCGCAGTGGCGCCGGCCACGATCAGCGCGGTCACCAGCACCACCATGTCCCCCACCTGCAGCGCCACATAGGCCAGCGACAGCAGCATGCAAATGCTGACCATGCTGGCCAGGCCATTGAAGCCGTCGATGATATTCACGGCATTCGCGATGCCCGCCACCGCGAGCACCGTCAGCGGCAGCACCACCAGATCCCATTGCAGCGGCAGCGCGCCCCAGGGCAGGTCGAGGCGCACCAGTTTTGCATCGAGCAGGTAATAGGCGAACAGCGCGGCAAGCATCGTGAGCAGCAGCCGGCGCGCCGGTGAAACGCGGCCCGTATAGTCTTCGACGATACCGCCGGCCATGGCAATGAAAGCGCATCCGAGCAGCGGCGCGATCCATGCGCCGAGCGCCGGTTCGCGCATCGTCGACATCGCGGCGGTGAATAAGACGGCGAGAAAGATCGGCACTCCGCCGATGCGCGCAACCAGATGCGCGTGGAACTTCTGCACGCCGCCATAATCGGTATCGAGCGCAAAGCCATTGCGCTTCGCATACTTAATCACCAGCAGGGTGAGCAGTGCACAGGATACGAAACCGACGAAAAAGGAGAACATTTTATTATTCTTTCGGTGCACACTGTAAGTCGTTTCCGCGTCGACCCTGCGGAAAAAAAACACCGCACTCTTATCGTGGGAATGGTGGCCCATTGTACCGGAATAGATGAGGCGCTCCGGAGCCGAATGCGATTGTGCACGGCGTCGTTCGATTGCATCAAATTCGCGCCAGTTCGATTGCGCGCACGTGCTCCTTATTCGCCTGCGTTTCGCCGTGCCGATGCGGCCACTGGCGAAATCATTTAGTATCCCCACAGCGGTCCTGTTCCGCCTCTGCTCCACCACTTCGATAAGAACAACATGAGAACCTACGCCATCGGCGACCTGCAGGGCTGTGCCCACGAAGCCCAACTCCTGATCGACCGCATCGTCGACGACGCGCACCAGCATGGACAAACGCAACCGCGCATCCTGTTCGTGGGCGACCTGATCAACCGCGGTCCCGATTCATTGACCGCACTGCGCCGCATGAAGGCGCTGTCCGAAGAGAACCCCGGCCGCATCGAAGCGCTGCTCGGCAACCATGACCTGCACCTGATCGCGGTGGCGGTCGGCGCGCAGCGCAGCAGCCGCTCCGACACGCTCGACGAGATCCTGGCCGCACCCGACCGCGATGAACTCATCGGGTGGCTGCGCCAGCGCCCGCTGGCGATGCTCCTCGACGCGCACCTGCTGGTGCACGCCGGCGTCGCGCCGCAATGGAGCGCGGCGCAGACGATGGCGCTGGCGCACGAGGTCGAAGCCGTGCTGCGCGGCGACGGCTGGATCGATTTCCTGGGCCAGATGTACGGGAACGAGCCGAACCGGTGGGACGACAGCCTGACCGGGATGGCGCGCCTGCGCTGCATCGTCAACGCGCTCACGCGCATGCGCCTGTGCGCGCTGGACGGGAGCATGGATTTCCTGCACAAGGAAAGCGAGAGCGGGCCGGAAGGCTCCGGCCTGCTGCCCTGGTTCGACCTGCCGCAGCGGGCCACGGCCGACGTGACCGTGGTGTTCGGGCACTGGTCGGCGCTGGGGCTGGTGCTGCGGCCCAACCTGGTGGGACTCGACAGCGGCTGCGTGTGGGGCGGGAAGCTGACGGCGGTGTGCCTGGACGACCGCTCGCTGCTGCAGGTGGATTGTCCCGAGTATCGGGAGCACAGCGGCAAGAAATGACTTACGTAGGGTGGGCGGCTTTGCCGCCCACGCGGTGATCGCTACCGGCTCCGCTTTCGTGCCGGATGATCTTGCTGCTACCTATCACCGCGTGGGCGGGAGACCGTGATCTGGTCCACTGGACCAGATCACCCCTACGGTAACGCGGCAATTCGAGCGTTAGCGGTGCAGCTGGCTCAGGTCGCGCACCGCGCCGCGGTCCGCCGAGGTCGTAAGCGCCGCATACGCCTGCAGCGCCTGCGACACGTAGCGCTCGCGCGCCACCGGCTTCCACGCATCGCGGCCGCGCTCTTCCATCTTCCCGCGCCGGTGCGCCAGCTCTTCGAAGCTCACGCGCAGGTTGATGGTGCGCGCCGGGATGTCGATGTCGATGATGTCGCCCTCCTCCACCAGCCCGATCGCGCCGCCTTCGGCCGCTTCCGGCGAGGCATGGCCGATCACCAGGCCCGAGGAGCCGCCCGAGAAGCGCCCGTCCGTAAACAGCGCGCAGGCCTTGCCGAGGCCCTTGGACTTGATGTACGAGGTCGGATACAGCATCTCCTGCATGCCCGGCCCGCCCTTCGGGCCTTCGTAGCGGATGATGACCACTTCGCCGGCGTGCACCGTGTCGCCGAGGATGCCTTCCACCGCCGCGTCCTGGCTTTCGAACACGCGCGCCTTGCCGCTGAACTTGAGGATGCTCTCGTCCACGCCCGCCGTCTTCACGATGCAGCCCTTCTCGGCGATGTTGCCGTACAGGACCGCCAGGCCGCCGTCCTGCGAATAGGCGTGTTCGCGGTCGCGGATGCAGCCCGTGCTGCGATCGAGGTCATTTTCCTCGTAGCGCTCGGCCTGCGAGAACGCGACCTGGGTCGGCACGCCGCCCGGCGCCGCGCGGAACATCCGGTGCACGGCAGGGTCGTCGCTGCGCTTGATGTCGTACTTCTCGATCGCCTCACCCATGGTCGGACTGTGCACGGTCGGCAGCGAGGTGTCGAGCAGGCCGGCGCGCGCCAGTTCGCCCAGGATGGAGATGATGCCGCCGGCGCGGTGCACGTCCTCGATGTGGTACTTGTCGGTCATCGGCGCCACCTTGCACAGGCAGGGCACCTTGCGCGAGATGCGGTCGATGTCGGCCATGGTGAAGTCCACCCCCGCCTCGTGCGCTGCCGCCAGCAGGTGCAGCACGGTGTTGGTGGAGCCGCCCATCGAGACGTCCAGCGCCATCGCGTTTTCCCAGGCGGCCTTGGTGGCGATCGAGCGCGGCAGCACCGAGTAGTCGTCCTGTTCGTAGTGGCGCTTGGCGACTTCCACGATCAGGCGGCCGGCGCGCAGGAACAGTTCCTTGCGGTCGGCATGGGTGGCGACGATGGTGCCGTTGCCCGGCAGCGACAGGCCCAGGGCCTCGGTCAGGCAGTTCATCGAGTTTGCGGTGAACATGCCCGAGCAGGAGCCGCAGGTCGGGCAGGCCGAGCGTTCGATCTCGGCAACGTCGGCATCGGACACCGTGCTGTCGCCAGCCTTGATCATGGCGTCGACCAGGTCCAGCTTGATCACCTTGCGGTCATTGTTGACCACCTTGACCACCTTGCCCGCTTCCATCGGGCCGCCGGAGACGAACACCACCGGGATGTTCAGGCGCATCGCGGCCATCAGCATGCCCGGGGTGATCTTGTCGCAGTTCGAGATGCAGACCATGGCGTCGGCGCAGTGGGCGTTGACCATGTACTCGACCGAGTCGGCGATCAGGTCGCGCGAGGGCAGCGAATACAGCATGCCGCCATGGCCCATGGCGATGCCGTCGTCGACCGCGATGGTATTGAATTCCTTGGCCACGCCGCCGCTGGCTTCGATCTCGCGCGCCACCAGCTGGCCCAGGTCCTTCAGGTGCACGTGGCCGGGCACGAACTGGGTGAAGGAGTTGACCACCGCGATGATCGGTTTCTCGAAGTCGCCGTCCTTCATGCCGGTGGCGCGCCACAGGGCACGGGCGCCGGCCATGTTGCGGCCCTGGGTGGTGGTGCGGGAACGGTAAGTCGGCATGGTGGTCTCCTCGAACAGCCTATAGATAAGGCACCAGCGTGCCGCCTCGGCTGTGAGTTGTCCAATATATGATTTATTGCTCTGTGATACGTTTTACATATCACAGAGCAGTGCTGCGCCGACCGCCTCCTGCGCGGCCTCGGCCAGCTCGCGGCGGTGCGCCCCTGTTGCATCGATCGGCGCCAGCGGCTGCAGCCGCGCGATCACCGGCTTGCCTTCCAGGATCGTGAACAGGCTGTCCACGAAGGTGGTGTCGCCGGTGTAGTCGACCGAATGGTGATAGGCGCCGCTCGCGTCCACATAGGACAGCGCATAGGGCTGCACCGCCACTTTCGCATCGATGGCGGCCTCGAACAGGTTGGCGTGGAAAGGCAGCACTTCGCCCTGCCTGGACGTCGTCCCTTCGGGGAAGAAGGCGACCCGCTGGCCCTCCTGCAAGACGGTGACCAGGCCCTTGAAGATGTGGCGCAGCTCGCGCCGGTTGCCGCGCGCGATGAAGACCGTGCCGGCGGCGGCGGCCAGCCAGCCGAGCACGGGCCAGGAGCGGATCTCGGCCTTGGCCACGAAACGGCAGGGATGCAGCGCGTTGATGACGAAGATGTCGAGCCACGAGACGTGGTTGGCCACGATCAGCGCGTGCTCGAGCACGGGCGCTCCCGGCGCCTGTTCGACGCTCACGCGGCACAGGCCGAGCAGCTTGCGCGACCAGCGCCGCGTGAGGCGCTCGCGCGTGGCGAGCGAGACCAGCGGGAACACCAGGGCGCAGGTCGCCAGGCCCGCCACCAGGTGGACCACGACGCGCGCCAGGCGCAGGGCAAGCCGGATCTTCACGATGCGAGCGGGCTCACCTCATCAACGCTGGAAGGCCACGCGCCCGCGCACCAGCGTCGCGCGCACCTGCCCGGCCAGCTCGAAGCCGAGGAAAGGCGTATGCTTGCCCTGGCTCGCCAGGGCCTTACGCTCGACCTTCCAGCGGGCCTCCGGGTCGAACAGCACCACGTCGGCCGCCGCGCCCACCGACAGGGTGCCGGCGGGCAGGCCGGCGATGCGCGCCGGGCTTGAGGTGACCTTGGCCAGCGCCTGGGCCAGCGCGTCCTTGCCGTCCTGGTCCTCGGTCCATTTCAGGGTGAGCGCCAGCAGCAGCTCCAGGCCGGTCGCGCCCGGGGTGGCTTCGGCGAAGGGCAGCAGCTTCTCGTCCTCGTCGACCGGGGTGTGGTCGGAGCAGACCGCGTCCACGGTGCCGTCCAGCAGGGCGGCGCGGATCGCGTCGCGGTCGCGCTGGCTGCGCAGCGGCGGGTTGAAGCGCGCGTTCGGGTCGAAGAAGCCGATGTCGGCGTCGGTCATATGCAGGTGGTGCACGCCGACGTCACAGGTGACGTTCAAGCCTTCCTTCTTGGCGCCGGCCACCAGCGCCAGACCGGCCGCGGAGGACATGCGGCACAGGTGCACGCGGGCGCCGGTGGCGCGCATCAGCTCGAAGATGGTGTGCAGGGCGATGGTTTCCGACATGACGGGCACGCCGGACAGGCCCAGGCGCGAGGCCAGCGGGCCGCTGTGGGCCACGCCGCCGCGGCCGATGTGGGCGTCCTGCGGGCGCAGCCACACGGTGTAGCCGAAGGTCTTGGCATACTGCATGGCGCGCAGCAGCACGGTGGTGTCCAGCACCGGCACCTCGGCCTGCGAGAAGCCGATGCAGCCGGCTTCGGTCAGCTCGGCCATTTCGGTGAGCGCCTGGCCCTTCAGGCCCATGGTCAGCGCGCCCAGCGGGTGCACGTTGGCCTGGTCGAGGATGCGCGCGCGGTGCTTGAGCATCTCCACGAGACCCGGCTCGTCCAGCACCGGGTCGGTGTCCGGCGGGCAGACCAGGGTGGTCACGCCGCCCTGCATCGCCGCCTGCATTTCGGATTCCAGCGTCGCCTTGTATTCGTAGCCCGGCTCGCGCAGGCGCGCGGACAGGTCGACCAGGCCGGGAGCGACCACCAGGCCGGTGGCGTCGATGGTCTGCTCGGCCGTGAAGCCCTCGGGGGCATTGCCGAGGGCGGCGATCTTGCCGCCGGCGATGAACAGGTCGGTGACCTGGTCGACATTGTTCGCCGGGTCGATCACCCGGCCGTTCTTGATGTGGTAGTTCATCCGTGGGTTCCCGCCAAAATGCTCATCACTGCCATGCGTACCGCAATGCCGAAGGTCACCTGCGGCAGGATCACCGCCTGGCTGCCGTCTGCCACCGACGAGTCGATCTCGACGCCGCGATTCATCGGGCCCGGGTGCATCACGATCGCATCCGGCTTGGCCAGCGCCAGGCGCTCCGGGGTCAGGCCGTAGCTCTTGAAGTACTCCTGCGCCGAAGGCAGCAGCGCGCCGCTCATGCGTTCGTTCTGCAGGCGCAGCATGATGATGACGTCGACGTCCTTCAGGCCCTCGTCCATGTTCGTGAAGGTACGCACGCCCATTTCGGCGAGGCCGCCCGGCAGCAGCGTGTGCGGGCCGATGGCGCGCACTTCCGGCACGCCCAGGGTGGTGAGCGCGTGGATGTCCGAGCGCGCCACGCGGCTGTGCAGGATGTCGCCGACGATCGCCACCCGCAGGTTGGTGAAGTCCTTCTTGTAGTGGCGGATCGTGTACATGTCGAGCAGGCCCTGGGTCGGGTGCGCGTGGCGGCCGTCGCCGGCGTTCACGACGTGCACGTGCGACTGCCCGGTCTCGACCAGGTGCTTGGCGATCAGGTAGGGCGCGCCGGACTGCGCGTGGCGTACCACGAACATGTCGGCGTGCATGGCCGACAGGTTGTCGATGGTGTCGAGCAGCGACTCGCCCTTGCTGGCCGACGAGGCCTGGATGTTCAGGTTGATGACGTCGGCCGACAGGCGCTTGGCGGCGATCTCGAAGGTGGTGCGGGTGCGCGTGCTGTTTTCGAAGAACAGGTTGAACACGCTCTTGCCGCGCATCAGCGGCACCTTCTTGACCTCGCGGTCGGAAATGCCCACGAAGCTCGAGGCGGTGTCGAGAATGTGGTTGATGACCGACTTGGGCAGTCCTTCGATGGTGAGCAGGTGCTGCAGCTCCCCGTTCTTGTTCAGTTGCGGGTTAAGAAAGATCTTGGACATTGTCTTCTTCAATGGTCAGCGAAAGTTGGCCGGCGTCGTCGCGTTGCAGGCACAGCGACTGCTGCGGCGCCAGCTCGGCGCGGGTGCCGACGTAGTCGGGCGCCACCGGCAGCTCGCGCCCGCCGCGGTCGGCCAGGGCCGCCAGGCGGATGCAGGCCGGACGACCGTAGTCGAACAGCACGTTGATCGCGGCGCGCACGGTGCGGCCGGTCTGCAGCACGTCGTCCACCAGCACCACCGTCGCGCCGTCGACCGGGAAGCGGATGTGGGTCGGCTTCACGTCCGGGTGCAGGCCCTTCTTGGCGTAGTCGTCGCGGTAGAACGAGACGTCGATGGTGCCGAAGCGGCCGGTCAGGTCGAGGTCGCGCGCGAGGCGTTCGGCCAGCCAGGCGCCGCCCGAGTGGATGCCGACGATGGCGGCATCGGGCACGCCGTCCAGGCCGGCGCGGACCTGGCCCAGCAGCTCGCGGTACAGCGCTTCCGCATCGTAGTCTTGATTAGATGTTGGCATGAGCGTCAAAGTATTGTTGCAAAATGATGGCGGCCGCCTTGGCGTCGATGATCTCGCCGCGCCGTTGCGGAATGACAGCGGACGAATAGCGCTCGTCGACGAGTTCGACTGGCAGGTTGAAGCGGCCGTGGAGCTGGTTGGCGAAGCGCCGGCTGCGCAGGGTCATGTCGTGCTCGGCGCCGTCGGGATGGCGCGGCTCGCCGACCACGAGGCGGGCCGGCTTCCATTCGTTGATGAGCTCGCCAATGACCTGGAAACGGGTGGCGTTGTCGACCGCTTTGATGACGGTCAAGGGCTGGGCTTGCCCGGTGAGGGTGTTGCCCATGGCAATGCCAATGCGTTTGACACCGAAGTCAAATCCGAAAACGATATCAACCACGGGCCATCTCGAACAAACGAAGCTCTTCAAGCATGGCCGGCTTCGGTCGCGAGCATCAGCGGATCGATTCCCAGCAGTTTGATGGCGGCAGTGTAACGTTCCTCGATCGGCAGGTCGAACAGGACCTTGGCGTCGGCGCCCACGGTGAGCCAGCCGTTGCGCGAGAGTTCTTCCTCGAGCTGTCCGGGGCTCCAGCCGGCATAGCCGATCGAGACCAGCATGCGGGCCGGGCCGGAACCGCTGGCCACGGCTTCCAGCACGTCGATCGAGGTGGTGAAGGCGACGTCGTCGGTGACGGAGAGCGAGGACGAGAAGCGTCCGCCCGGCGAATGCAGCACGAAGCCGCGGTCGTCCTGCACCGGGCCGCCGAACATGATGGGCTGGTCCACCACCGAGGAGCGCAAGCCCGGGGCGAGCTTCAGGTCGACGCGGTCGAACAGGACTTCCATCGTCATGTCGGTCGGCTTGTTGATGACCACGCCAAGCACGCCCTTCTCGTTGTGCTCGCAAATATAGACGACGGTGCCGCCGAAGATCGGATCCTGGATCGAAGGCATTGCGATCAAGAAATGGTTGGCGAGGTTCAGCCCTGAAGAAGCCGGGCTGATCTTACCGAGCGTTTCACTCTGTTCCGGTGGCATGCCGGGCATCGGTAGAGTGCTGCCAACTTTGCTTTTTTTCATACGCTTACTCTCACATGGGCCCACTCAGGTTTGACCGCGAAGTGTCCACAAAACAACGTTACGCTTTTCGATAGTTTACACCGAATCGCTCCGGGGCCGATGGAAGCGGCCCGATAGACCCTCGATGCATACCCTGAAAAGCCCGCCAGGCCGACCCGGATCTGTCCCGCCCAGCTGCAAACGCAGTCCTGTTAGGAAGAATCCTACCCAGTAAAATCGGCCGCCACCTTGACCCTGCACACGATGATGAATATGAGCAACTCCCTGGTCTGGTTCCGGCGTGACTTGCGGGCATTCGACCATGCCGCCCTTCACCAGGCCTTGACCTCGTCTAATTGTGTGTACTGCGTTTTCGTGTATGACAGCGACATTCTCGACCCGCTGCCGCGCGATGACCGCCGTGTGCGGTTCATCCACGCCAGCCTGGCCAGCCTCGAGGCCGAGCTGCGTCGGCTCGGCGCTTATTTGATCGTGCGGCAGGGCCGCCCTCTTGAAGTGGTCCCAGCGCTCGCCACCGAATTGGGTGTCGACGCGGTGTTCGTATGTGCCGATTATGAACCCGACGCGGTGGATCGCGACGCACGGATGAAAGCCCGCCTGGCGGCCGATGGTAGGAAATTTCTGAGCTTCAAGGACCAGGTCGTCTTCGAACAGGACGAGGTGCTGACCTTGGCCAAGGGACCGTTCTCGGTGTTCACTCCCTACAAGAACGCCTGGCTCAAGCGCCTGGCCAGCATGCCCGAGGCGCTGGCGGCGTATCCGGTCGATCCCTACGCGCAGGCCTTCGCGCCCGCGCCGCTTGAGGCGCCGCCCCTGCCCTCGCTGGCCGAGATCGGCTTCGAAGCGGGCGAGCCGCCGCTGCCAGCCGGCATGGAGGGCGCCGAGGAACTGTTCGAAGGCTTCATCGCGCACATCGCCGATTACGGCCGGGCGCGCGATTTCCCCTCGGAGGACGGCACCTCGCGCCTGTCCACCCACCTGCGCTTCGGCACCACCTCGATCCGCCACCTGGTGCGCACGGCGCGCCAGATGATCGAGAACGGCGCGGGCGGTTCCGGCGCCTCGGTGTGGCTGTCGGAACTCATCTGGCGCGATTTCTATTCGATGATCCTGGCACGCAACCCGCACGTGGTCACGCGCTCGTTCAAGCCGGCCTTTGACCAGTTGGCATGGGAGAGCGGCGAGGAAGCCGAGGAGATGTTCGCGGCCTGGTGCGAGGGACGCACCGGCTATCCGCTGGTGGACGCGGCGATGGCGCAGCTCAACCGCACCGGCTTCATGCACAACCGGCTGCGCATGGTGACGGCCAGCTTCCTCACCAAGGACCTCGGGATCGACTGGCGGCGCGGGGAACGCTATTTCGCGCTCAAGCTGAACGACTACGAGCTGGCCTCGAACAACGGCGGCTGGCAGTGGGCGGCGTCGACCGGCTGCGACGCGCAGCCGTGGTTCCGGATCTTCAATCCGGTGGCGCAGTCGCAGCGCTTCGATGCGCACGGGGACTTCATTCGCGAGTGGGTGCCGGCCTTGGCACGATTGGACGCGAAGGAGATTCATGCGCCCTGGCTGGTCGACGCGGAGGTACTGGCCGAGCGCGGCGTCGTGCTGGGAAGGGATTATCCGCTGCCGGTGGTCGACCATGACGTGGCAAGGAAGCGGACGCTGGAACGGTTTGCGGTGGTGAAGAAGGCTGCGGGCTGATCATGCAAACTTGGATCCCGGCCTTCGCCGGGATGACGGTCTCCAGGATAATGGTACAAATGCTCTCAGCGTTGACGCATGCACGTCGTCCCGCCAAGTTCGTGCTGCAGCCCCTAGCTCTTCACTTTACTCAGCAAACTCTCAATCGCCGCCAGCAACACCGGCTCCTGATACGGCTTCCCGAAATAGGCATTCACACCCAGGCCCAGCGCCACATTGCGGTGCTTGTCCGCCGTCCGCGAGGTGATCATGATGATCGGAATCGCCCTGGTCGTCTCCCTGCTGCGCAGCTCGCGCGTCAGGTCGAAGCCATCCATGCGCGGCATCTCGATATCCACCAGCATCAAATCCGGCCGCGACTCCTCGATCTGCTCGAGCGCGTCGACGCCGTCCTTGGCCAGCATCACCCGGTAGCCTTCGCGTTCCAGCAGGCGCTGGGTGACGCGGCGCACGGTGATCGAGTCGTCCACCACCATGATGGCGGCTTTCCGTTCCGGCTGCGCCTCCTCGACGATGTCCGCTGCCTGCGCCGCGGGACGCTGGGCCAGCGCCACCGGATCGAGGATCAGCACGATCTCGCCCGTGCCCAGCACCGTGGCGCCGGCGATGCCCGGCACCCTCGAGAGCTGCGGGCCGATGTTCTTGACCACCACTTCGCGGTTGCCCAGCACCTCGTCCACGCGCAGCGCGATGCGCCCGCCGGCGCCGTGCACGACCAGCACCGGGTTCAGGCGCTGCAGCGCGCCGCCCTTGCCTTCGCCCAGCAGCACGGCGAGCGTGTGCAGGGCGTGCGGCTGGCCGGCCACGGCGATCGCGCCGGCGGCCTGCGCCGCGCCCAGTTCGGTGTCGCGCACCTGCAGCACCTGCTCGACCAGGGTCGCCGGCAAGGCATGGGTGCGCCCGCCGCTCGCGACCAGCACGACCTGGGCCACCGCCAGCGTCAGGGGCAGGTGGATGGCGAAGCGCGTGCTTCTACCCGGCTCGGTCGAGACCAGCACCCGGCCGCCCAGCGCCTGCGCCTCGGAGCGCACCACGTCCATGCCGACGCCGCGCCCGGCCAGCTCGGTGAGCGTGTCGGCGGTCGAGAAGCCCGGCTCGAAGATCAGTTCGGCCGCTTCCTGGTCGTTCACGACCTGGTCCGGCCCCAGCAGGCCCAGGTCGCGCGCCTTGGCGCGGATGCGCTCCAGGTCCAGCCCGGCGCCGTCGTCGCTGAAGACGATCGCCACTTCGTTGCCGTGCTGGCTCACCTGCACCAGCACCTCGCCGGTCTCGGGCTTGCCGGCATCCGCGCGTGCGGCGCGCGCTTCGATGCCGTGCACGATCGCGTTGCGCAGCAGGTGTTCGAAGGGCGCCGCCATCTGTTCCAGCACGCTGCGGTCGATTTCCACCGAGCCGCCGCGGATGTCGAGGTTGACGCGTTTCTCGAGTTCCTTTGCGGTCTGGCGCGCGATACGGAACAGGCGCTCGGCCAGGTTCGCAAACGGCACCATGCGCACCCGCATCAGGTCGCGCTGCAGGTCGCGCGTCATGCGCGATTGCGCCGCCAGGTCTTCGGCCGCGCTGTCCACCGTGCGCGACAGGCTGTCGTGGAAGGCTTCCACGTCGTTCACGCTTTCGGCCATCATGCGCGTCAGTTCCTGCAGGCGCGTGAAGCGGTCGAACTCGAGCGGGTCGAACTTCTCCTCGCCGGCGATCGACAGGGTGGATGCGATCTGGGACTCGGCCTGCATCTCGATCTCGCGCATCTGGCGGCGCAGGCGGTCGAGGTTGTCCGAGAAGTCGGACAAGGCGCCCTTGAGCACCCCGACCTGGTTTTCCAGGCGCGAACGCGAGATCGACACCTCGCCGGCCTGGTTGACGACGCGGTCGAGGATGTCGGCGCGCACCCGCACCAGCGGCGCGCGGCTGCCCGGCTGCTCGGCGGGCGCCGGTACGCTTGCAGGCGCCGCCATCGCCGCGGGCTGCTGCAGCTGTTCGAACAGCAGCAGGGCCCCGTCATAGTTCGCCAGCAGTTCGTCGAACGCGGCCGGCGTGGTGGTCCCGGCGTGGACCATGTTCTCGATCTGGGTTTCCAGCTCGTGGGTGTGCTGGCCGAGGCGCATCGCGCCGGCCATGCGGGCGCTGCCCTTCACCGTGTGCAGCGCGCGCAGCAAGCCCTGGGCGATGGCATGGTCCTGCGGGTTCTGCTGCCACTGGCGCAGGCCGTTGCCGATCTGCGGGAACAGGTCGGCGCCCTCTTCCAGGAACACCGGCAGCAGGTCGGGGTCGAGTTCGTCGGTGAAGGCCGGGCTGGTGGCCAGCACGCTGTCGGCCGCGGCAGGCGCAGGCGCCGGCGCGGGTTCCGGCACCGGTTCGGGGACCATGTCCGGCACCGCCGCCACGCTTTCCGGCGCCGCATCGAGCACCGCCTCGTCCGGCGTGACCGCGACAAAAGCCGGCTCCGGCTGCGCCGGCGCGGCCTGGTCGAGGGCCGGGGCGGCAAACGGGTCGTCGAGGAAGCTGTCGAACAGCTCGTCGATCTCGTCGGCCACGCGCTCCTGCTGCTGTTCTTCGCGCGGCGCAGCTAGCTGCTCGGGCGGAGGCGGCGCCGCCAGGATCTCGCCGTAGGCGGAGGCGAACAAGGCGTCGAGCGTCACGGCCAGCTCCGGGTCGACCTCGCCGTACACGCTTGCCGCCTGCTGGCTGGCCAGGCGCGCCAGCAGCGTGTCGAGCTGGGCGATCAGCTCCGGCTGGGCCGGGGGCAGTTCGCCGAGGGCGAACACCTGCAGCATCGTGCGCACGCGCGACAGGGTCGACTCCAGCAGCTCACGGCCGTCGTCGTCGAGCACCGGGCCCGGCGCCGCCAGCTTTTCCAGCACCAGCTCGAGCGCATGGGCGACGTCGCGCAGCGCGGCGTAGCCGACCGTGGACGAGGTGCCGGCCAGGGTGTGCGCCGCCTTCAGGGCCTCTGGCGAAGCGCGCCGTTCCGGTTCCGCACGCCAGTCCTCGAAGTCCTGCGCCAGCAGCTGCACCAGGGTCTCGGCCTCGTCGAGGTAGATCGTGTACAGGCCGAGCGGGATGTCCAGGCCGCCGATGCGTTTGGTGTCCGCCTGGGGCTCGGGTTCGGGCTCGAGGATATCCTCGAGCACCGGCACCGGGAGCTCCTCAGGCGCGGCGCCCTCCAGCACCCGCGCCGCGGCCGCGACCAGCGCCGCGCTGTCGCGCTGCGCTGCGCCGCCGGCGGCCAGTTCGGCCACCCAGGCGGACAGTTCCGCATGCGCCTGGCGCAGCAGGCCCAGCAGCTCGGGCGTGGCGCTGCGCGCCTCGGCCAGCCACAGGTTCATGACGCGCTCGACCGCGGCGGCGCCTTCGGCGAAGCTGTTCAGGCTCACCATGCGGCTGCTGCCCTTGAGCGTGTGGAAGCCCCGGCGCAACAGGGTCAAGGTCTCCTGGCTGCCCGGATTGCTCTCGGCCTGGGGCAGCGCTTCCAGCACGAAGCCCAGCACTTCCTGGGCCTCCAGGATGAAGATCTCGAGCAGTTCGGACTCGATGGTCGCTTCCTGCTGCCGTGCTTCC
The DNA here is from genome assembly GCF_000735635.1 of Massilia sp. LC238. NCBI lineage: Bacteria > Pseudomonadati > Pseudomonadota > Betaproteobacteria > Burkholderiales > Oxalobacteraceae > Massilia > Massilia sp. LC238. Next base: position 91,108 of record NZ_JNNN01000073.1, read on the forward strand.
TGCGTCGCGGCTTCCTGGGCCGGGACCGGCTCCGGCGCCGCCTCGACGAATTCGAAGGGCAGCTCGCGCAGCAGGCGTTTCTCGAGGTCGAAGGTGAAGCGGCCCCTGGCCGCCTCGCTGTCCTGCGCCAGCAGGTCGGTAAAGAAGCCGAGCGCGCCGATGTTCTGGGCGATGTTGTGCAGCACGGCGGACTGCGTGCTTACCTCGCCGGCGCTGCCCTCCAGGGTCCGCACCTCGCCAGCGACGTGGCGCACGGCCTGCACGGCCTGTTCCTGGTCGAGGATGGCCAGGGCGCCCTGCAGCTGGTGCAGCACCGGCTCGGCCTGGGCCAGCACCTCGCGCCTGGCCGGGTTGTCGTAGTAATCGTCGAGCAGCTTCTCGACCTGGCGCAGGCCGGCCTTGATCTCGCCGGCCAGCACCGCCACGGTCTGGCCCTGCTGGATCTGGCGCGCCAGTTCTCCCTGCCACTGCGGCGCATCCGGCGGGGTCTCGCCGGCGGCCAGCGCCAGCAGGCGCGCGCCGACCGCTTCGGCATTCTCGGCAAAGTCCTCGGGCAGCTGGCGCAGCTGGTCCAGGCCATTCTCGACGAACAGCATGGCGGTGGCCATCTCGAGCTTGACCTCGTCGCTGCGGCCGGCCTGCATGGCGTCCGTCGCGGCGCGCCCGAGTTCGCGCATCAGCTGGGCCAGGGCCGGGGCGCCCAGCTTTTCGCTGGCGCCGGCCAGGCGCGAGAGCTGCTCGTTGAAATCTTCCTCGACCTCGCGGTCGCCCTCGGTGGCGATGCGGTCCCAGTCCGACTTGGTGCGGGCCAGCGCCTCGCGCGCTTCCTGCAAGGTGGCCTGGTCGATGCGCCCGTAATGGCGCGCCGCGTAGTCGTGCGGCACCAGGCCGTCCAGCCGGCAGGCCTGGCGCAGGCGCTGGGCGTCCGGGTTCGGCTGGGCGGCTGCCGCGACGAAGAACAGCGCGTCGCGCAGCATCGCGTCCGGCGTGCTGCCCTGCCCCTGCGACAGGCGGCGCAGCTGCAGGTTGACCTGGCCGAGCAGCTGCTTCACATACAGGTCGCTGTCGATCTGGCCGTCGGCCACCACGCCGGCAAAGGCATGCAGCGCCTGCCAGAACAGGCGCGCGCGCGGCTCTTCCTGGCTGGCCGCGATGGGAGCCAGCGCATCGCGCATGCCGGCCGCGTGCTGCGCGTCCCCGCTCTTCAGGTAGGGCAGCAGCGCTTTTTCGAAACGCGCGCGGCAGGCCGCGACGTCCGGTTTGTCGCCGGATGCGGGTATATCCAGTTCGACACCCTTGCCGAGGTCGGCCGGCAGCAGGTCGGACGGGTGGATGCGTTCCACGCCCAGCTGCTCCTGCAGGTCGCGGTAATAGGGGAACAGGCGCGCCGGCTGCTGCCGGCTGCCGGCCAGCAGCTCGTCGAGGTATTCGACCAGGGCCTGGTAGGCGTCCTGCACGGTCTTGACCGCGTCAAGCGTGCACGCGACCCGTCCGTCCTTGAAGGCGTCGATCAGTTGTTCGGCCGCGCCGCCCAGCACCGCGGCGCCTTCCACGTCCACCAGCTGCAGGGCGCCGTCGGCCTGGTGCAGGTGGGTCTTCGCGTGCAGCAGCAGGGTCGGCTGCGCCTCGGGGCTGCGCCCGGCCGCATCGCGCAGGGCCGTGCCCGAGCGTCCCAATGCATCCCTGATCTCGCCGATCACCCAGGACAGGGGACCGGTATCGAAGGCTGGCATGCGTTGGGAGGATGGGTTCGTCATGGGCTCGGGTTACAGGTGATGATGCTGGTTATGCCGCCACGCGGAAGCGCGACACGGAATCCTTCAGTTCCTGGGCCAGCAGCGCCAGTTCGCGGATCGACTGCGCCGTCTGGCGCGTGCCGCCCTGGGTCTGCTCGGTCACCGAGAGGATATGCTGCATATTATGGGCCACACCGTTGGCGGACGTCGCCTGCCGTTCAGCCGCGCCCGAAATCTCCTGGATCAGCTCCGCCAGGCGGTTCGACACGCGCGAGATGTCGATCAGCGCCGCACCGGCGGCATCGGACAGGCGCGCGCCCTCGACCACGCCCTGGGTCGACTTTTCCATTGCCGCCACGGCGTCGTGGGTGTCGGCCTGGATGGTGCGCACCAGCGCGCCGATGCCCTTGGCCGCCTCGGCCGAACGCTCCGCCAGGCGCTGCACCTCTTCCGCCACCACCGAGAAACCGCGCCCGGCCTCACCCGCCGACGCGGCCTGGATCGCCGCGTTCAGCGCCAGCACGTTGGTCTGTTCGGTGATGTCCGAGATCAGGTCGGTGATCTCGCCGATCTCCTGCGAGGATTCGCCCAGGCGCTTGATGCGCTTCGAGGTTTCCTGGATCTGCTCGCGAATCTCGTTCATGCCCAGGATCGCGTTCTGCACGGCGCGCGCGCCCTGCTCCGCCGCCGCCACCGACTGGCGCGCCACGTCGGCCGATTCGGTGGCCGAACGCGACACCTCGGAAATCTCGGTGGCCATGCGCAGCACCGTGCTCGATGCTTCCTGGATCTCGTGCGACTGGGCGTCGGCCGCGCCCAGCAGCTCGGTCGACACCGCCTGGGCGCCGCCGGCCGCGCGCGTCACCTGCTCGGTGGTCCTGATGACCCGCAAGACGAGTTCGCGCAGTTCCTCGACCGTGTAGTTGACCGAGTCGGCGATCGCGCCGGTGATGTCTTCCGAGACGGTGGCGTGCACGGTCAGGTCGCCGTCCGCCACTTCCTGCAGTTCGTTCATCAGGCGCAGGATCGCCGCCTGGTTCTGGTCGTTGGTGGCCTTGGCTTCCTCTTCCTTGGCCTGGGCCAGCTGGCGCATCGCCTCGGCCTCGCGGCGGCGCGCTTCGGCGCCGCGCGCGCGGTTGCGCGAGTCCAGCAGCATCACGCGGCTGATGCTGCCGCCCATGGCCAGGGTGAAGATCGAGGCGCCGACCAGCAGCCAGAACCAGCCGCTCCTGGTGTCCAGCGCGCTGCGGTACTGGAGCTGCGCCCGCGCCAGGGTCGAGCGCAGGCCCTCGTTGTCGCGCGCGATGACCTGCTCGGCGGCGTGGGAGGCGTTGAAGTTGTGCCCGTTGGTGGAGAGCGGCGCCAGGCCTTCCTGCCAGCCCTTGTAGGCAGTGCGCGCATCGACGACACGCTCGCGCAGGACGGGATCGATGCCGGCGCCGTTGCCGTCGGCCAGGCTGTCGAGCAGCGCGCCCAGTTCGGCGCCGTCGCGCACGATGGCGCGCGCCGCCTCGCGGTGGGCCGCGCCCGGCGCCAGGAAGGCATGGGTCGACACCGACAGGCGCTCGGCCAGCGCGGCCAGGCGGCCAAGGGCGGCGTTGCCGGGCTGCTTGTCGGCGATCGATTGCAGCTCCTTGGCGAGCGGCTCGAATTTGTCGACGCTGGCGCCGAAGCCGACCAGGTGGCGCTTGTTGCCGACGATGGTGGTGGCGGCCGCGTTCGAGGCGACCCAGGCCGAGCGCGCCTTGGCCAGCAGCGATTGCAGCTCGCCGGAGGATGCGGGGATGGCCTTGCCGTCGGCCTGGCCGCCGCGCGCCAGCAGCTGCAGCAGGCGGCCGACTTCGGCGCGGCTGTCGTCGAGTTCGTTGAAGGCGCCCATCTCGCCGCGCAGGGCGTTCGGTGCGGCCTTGGCCACGCGCTGGGCATGCATCAGGGCGTCGGAGGCGATCTGGCCCTGGTTCGAGACCACGTCGGTGCGCGCGGCGTTCTGCCACATCGACAGCACGGTCAGCAGGATGCCGGCCACGAAGGCGGCCAGCACCAGGCGCAGCTGGCGCGACAGCGACAGGTGGCCGATCAGCGGCAGGCGCAGCTCGTCGCCCTCGCCGGCGGATTCACCCGCGCCCGGCTGGGATTTGCGCGGGCGGGTGCTGCCGAGGCGGCGCGCGGCGGCGTCGGCCGAGCCATGCGCGGCGTCATGGGAGGGCGGCGCCAGCACGCCGGGGCCGAACTGGGTGTCGGGCGAGGCCAGCACGGTATCGTCGTCCGCGCTGTCCTTCGAGAATACGTTCATGCTGAGTTTCGAGGCGAATCCCATACCGGCTCCTGGTCCTGCTTTTGTTGTATTGGTTAGCTGCGTCCGTCCGGCTGCTGCGCCACGTGCAGGAAACGCTCTTCCCGCACCAGGGCCGCCAGCGAAAGCGGCGTCCACAGCTGGTCGTCGGCGTCGCGCAGGACCTCGCCCTCGCGTTGCATGCCGGCCGCCTGGCGCAGGCCGTACACGCGGTCGGCCAGCAGCGCGCAGTTGAAGCCGAGCGTGGGGGCGAAGGTGACGAGACGGGCGGACGGCCCCGAGGCCGGCTGTCCCTCCTCGCCGAGGTAGCGCGCCAGGTCGATGACGCCGACCAGGGTGCCGCGCACGTTGGCCAGGCCCAGGTACCAGGGCTGGGTCAGGGGCACGCGCGCCAGCGGCACCGGCGACACGATTTCACCGGCTTCCAGCAGGTCGAGCAGGTAGCGGGTGCCGCCCACCTGCATGCCGAGCTGCTGGATCGGCGCGCCGCCGCCGCCCTTGGCCGCCTGCATGCGCTCGAGGAGCTGCTCCTGGTATTCGCGCAGGCGGGTGCGGCGTGCCGCAGGGTCGAGCCTGGCCTCGCCCCCGCTCATGCTGCGGCGGCCGCCGGGCTGGCGTCGAGCGAGGCGATGCTGGCCAGCAGCAGCGCCGGGTCGACCGGCTTGATCAGGTAGTCCTTGGCGCCCTGGCGCATGCCCCAGATGCGGTCGGTTTCCTGGTTCTTGCTGCTGCAGATGATGACCGGGATCGTGCTCAGCTCCGGGTCGCGCGCGATCGAGCGCGTCACCTGGAAGCCGTTCGCGCCGGGCATGACCACGTCCATCAGGATCAGCTGCGGGCGCTCGGCGCGGATCTTGTCGATCGCCTCTTCGCCGTTGACGGCGGTGCTCACGGCATAGCCGGCGCGCGCCAGGATGTCGGTCAGGTAGAAGCGTTCGGTCGGGGAATCGTCGACGATCAGGATGTGTTGAATGGCCACCTTGGGCTCCGGGGTCGGTAATCGGTCAAGCCTTCGCCGCCGTGTGCTCGCGCACCGCGGCCAGCAGGCTGTCCTTGGAAAATGGTTTGGTGAGGTAGGCGCTGGCGCCCACCATGGCGCCGCGCGCACGGTCGAACAGGCCGTCCTTGGACGACAGCATCAGCACCGGGGTGGCGTGGAAACGCGCGCTCTTCTTGATCAGGGCGCAGGTCTGGTAGCCATCGAGGCGCGGCATCAGGATGTCGCAGAACACCAGCGCAGGGTGATGGTCGTTGATCTTGGCCAGCGCATCGAAGCCGTCATCGGCCAGCACCACCTGGTAGCCGGCCTGGGTCAGGAAGATTTCGGCGGAGCGGCGGATCGTGCTGCTGTCGTCGATCACCATGATGGTCAGGCCGGTTGGGTGCGGCGATGTCGTCATTTTCGTTTCACTTCAGCATGAAGCGCCACGATAGCACAGGGTTTTCGCCTTGTGCGTGATATGTTGCAATACGTCAACTATGGAGTTCACATTCCCGTAACATCCTGCAAACACACATGTTTTTGACGCAATCTTAAATAGCGGTCATCTCGAAATCGTCCTTGCGGGCGCCGCATTCCGGGCAGGTCCAGTTCATCGGCACATCGGCCCAGCGGGTGCCCGGTGCGATGCCGTCGTCCGGGGCGCCGGCGGCCTCGTCATAGACCCAGCCGCAGATCAGGCACATCCAGGTCTGGAAGGGGGCCGTCGATTCGTTACTCACAATATGCTTCCTCGGTAAAGTAAAATGGAGAGTCGCGTATATTAATCCAGGCGTCGTGCAAAACCAAACCTTACCCCTGATCCTGACATTTGGCGTGTCCGACCCGGTCGGCGCGCTCGGCGTGCAGGCCGACCTGGCCGCCTTCGCCGCGCACGGATGCCACGGCTTGTCGGTGGTCGCCGGGCTGCTGGTCGCCGACAGCGCCAAGGTGGAAAACCTGCACGAAGTCGACAGCGACTGGATGGCCGACCAGGCCCGCGTCCTGCTCGAGGACATGCCGGTGGCCGCCTTCAAGGTCGGCGCCGTGGCCACCGTGCTGCAGCTGGCGGCGATCGCCGAGATCGTGTCCGACTATCCGGACGCGCCCCTGATCCTCGACCCCTTCCTGTCCGCCCTGCCCGACTCGGGCCTGGCCGACGAGGAGATGCTGTCCGCGATCCGCTCGATCCTGGCGCCCCAGACCACCGTCCTGATGCTGTCGCAGTCGGAACTGGGCCGCATGGCCGAGACCTGGCGCGACGTGCCCGACGAGGGCGAAGAGAGCGCGGACGCCCTGCTGGCGGACGTCGCCGAACTGACCAATGCCGGTTGCCAGTACGTGCTCGTCACCGGCACCCGCGACAAGGACGGCACTTGCTCCAACACCCTGTTCGACGCCGACGGCGTGGTCGCCAAGGTCGAGTACCAGCACCTGCCGGGCCCTTTCGTGGGCGCCGGCAACACCTATTCGGCGGCCTTCACCGCCCTGATGGCCTGCGGCATGGAAGCGCCGCAGGCGCTGTTCGCCGCCCAGGAGTACACCACCGGCGCGCTCGAACACGCCCAGCGCTTCGGCATGGGCAAGTTCATTCCCAACAAATCCTACCGGGGCTGAACAAGCCCCCTTCGCTACCATGACTGACACCCAGCCTTCCATGTCAAAGAACGACCAACTGTTCGCCCGCGCCCAGCAAACCACGCCGGGCGGCGTGAACTCGCCGGTGCGCGCCTTCCGCTCGGTGGGCGGCACGCCGCGCTTCATCACCCGCGCCGAAGGCCCGTATTTCTGGGATGCCGACGGCAAGCGCTACATCGACTACATCGGTTCCTGGGGCCCGGCCATCGTCGGCCACGCGCACCCGCAGGTGATCAAGGCGGTGCAGGAAGCCGCCAGCCGGGGCCTGTCCTTCGGCGCCCCGACCGAGGGCGAGATCGAGATCGCCGAGGAGATCTGCCGCCTGGTGCCGTCGATCGAGCAGGTGCGCCTGGTCTCGTCGGGCACCGAGGCGACCATGAGCGCGCTGCGCCTGGCGCGCGGCGCCACCGGACGCGACAAGATCGTCAAGTTCGAAGGCTGCTACCACGGCCACGCCGATTCGCTGCTGGTGAAGGCCGGTTCCGGCCTGCTCACCTTCGGCAACCCGACATCGGCCGGGGTGCCGGAAGACTTCGTGAAGCACACCCTGGTCCTCGACTACAACAACATTCCGCAGCTGGAAGACGCCTTTGCCTCGATGGGCGACACCATCGCCTGCGTGATCGTGGAGCCGGTGGCCGGCAACATGAACCTGATCCGCGCCACGCCGGAATTCCTGCAGCGCATGCGCGAGCTGTGCACCGAGTACGGCACGGTCCTGATCTTCGACGAAGTGATGTGCGGCTTCCGCGTGGGCCTGGGCGGCGCCCAGGAGATGTACGGCATCAGGCCGGACCTGACCGCGCTGGGCAAGGTGATCGGCGGCGGCCTGCCGGTGGCGGCTTTCGGGGGCCATGCGGAGCTGATGCAGAAGATGGCGCCGCTCGGCCCGGTGTACCAGGCCGGCACCCTGTCGGGCAACCCGGTGGCGGTGGCGGCCGGCATGACGACCCTGAAGCTGATCCAGGAGCCGGGCTTCTACGAGAAGCTGGGCGCGGCCAGCGCACGCCTGGTGCAGGGCCTGACCGAGGCGGCGCAGGAGAACGACATTCCCTTCTGCGGCGACGCGGTGGGCGGCATGTTCGGCTTCTACTTCTCGAACAGCATCCCGTCGACCTACGGCCAGATGATGGCGGGCGACAAGGAGCGCTTCAACCGCTTCTTCCACGGCATGCTCGACGAGGGCGTGTATTTTGCGCCGGCCATGTTCGAGGCCGGTTTCGTGTCGGCCCAGCACAGCGATGCGGTGATCGACGAGACGGTCGAGGCGGCGCGCCGGGTGTTCAAGCGCATCGGCTGACTAGGCTGTAAAAAGAAAACGGCGGTGAAATAATATTTCACCGCCCGTTTCTTTTTGAAATTTTATTTCATCAGCGCAGCCAGCCGCGGCGCTGGAAGTACAGCAGCGGCGCCGCGATCGCCGCCACCATCAGGCCCAGCGCGAAGGGATAGCCGTAGGCCCACTCGATCTCCGGGAAGACCTTGAAGTTCATGCCGTAGATGCTGGCGATCAGGGTCGGCGGCAGGAAGGCCACCGAGGCCACCGAGAAGATCTTGATGATCTTGTTCTGGTTGATGTTGATGAAACCGACGGTGGCATCCATCAGGAAGTTCACCTTGTCGAACAGGAAGGACGTGTGGCCGTCCAGCGATTCGATGTCGCGCAGGATCTGGCGCGCTTCCTCGAACTGGTCGGCGTTCAGCAGCCGGCCGCGCATCAGGAAGCTGACCGCGCGCCGCGTGTCCATCATGTTGCGGCGGATCCGGCCGTTCAAGTCTTCCTCGTGCGCGATCGCGTTCAGCGCGGCGGCCGCATCCTGGTCAGTGAATTCCTTCTGCAGCACGCGGGTCGAGACTTCTTCCAGCGCCTCGTAGATGCCCTCGAGCGCGTCCGCCGAGTACTCGGCGTCGGTCGCGTACAGGTCGAGCAGCACGTCCATGTAGTCTTCGATCGAGCCGGGACGCGAGCGCGCGCGCAGGCGCACCAGGCGGAACACCGGCAGGTCGTCGTTGTGCACCGAGAACAGGATTTTCCCGGACAGGATGAAGGCGACCGTGACCACGCGCGAGGGGCCGTCCTCTTCCTCGAGCAGGAAGTCGGTGCGCAGGTGCAGGTCGCCGTTCTCGGCTTCGTAGTAGCGGGCCGAGGCCTCGATGTCCGACACCTCGTCCTCGCCCGGCAGCGTCACCCCATAAGTCGTCTTGACCAGGATGCGCTCCTCGTCGGTGGGCTCGTTCAGGTCGACCCAGACCGGCGTCACATTCTCCAGGTCTTCGCGCGAGTCGACGCTGACCTGGTTCAGGCGGCCATTTTGTAGGACAAATACGTTGATCATGCGCTTTTCTCGGCCGGGATTCGAAAACTGCCGCAAGTGTAACCGACAGCCCCGGCAAGCGGCCACCCCGTAACGACAATTTCGTCACAGGACGGCGGCGCCCGGCGCTCAGGGCAGCTCGGCGAAACGCATCTGGCGCTGGATCGCGTTGGCGCGGCGCGCAAGGTAATTGGTCACGCCGCGCTTGTCGTAGTAACGCGGATTGGGCAGCATCACCGCCAGGCGCGCTGCCTGGGCCGGGCCCAGGTTGGCGGCCGAGCTGCGGTAGTAATGGCGGGCGGCGGCTTCGGCGCCGAACACGCCGCGGCCGAATTCGACCACGTTCAGGTAGATCTCGAGGATGCGGCGCTTGGGCATCACGGTTTCGAGCATGAAGGCGATGATCATCTCCTGCCCCTTGCGCAGGTAGCTGCGCGAGCCGCTCAGGAACAGGTTCTTGGCCAGCTGCTGGGTGATGGTCGAGCCGCCGCCGACCACCTTGCTGCGGCGGTTGTTCTTCTCATACGCCTTTTCCAGCGCTTCCCAGTCGACGCCGTCGTGCTCGTTGAAGCGCGCGTCTTCCGAGGCGATCACGGCGCGCTTGAGGTTGTTCGAGATGCGCTCGTAGGGCACCCACTGGTGCTTGAGCTGTGCCTTCGGGTTCTTTTCCTGCAGCGCCGCCAGCTGCTGGCGCATGAAACTGGTCGAGGACGGATTGAACATCGCATACCAGCAGACCATGACGAAGAAGTAGAGCTGGACCAGCAGCACCAGCAGGATCGGCCCGAGGATCAGCCACTTGAGCCAGCGGCGCGAGGACTTCGCGCCCACCTTGCGGGTTTTACCCATCGTTATTGTCGTTGTGCTCATCGTTGTTATTTAGGGGCGCATCTTCCTGAATACCTCCGCCGTATTGGGCCGCACGCCGCGCCAGATGGCGAAGGCTTCGGCCGCCTGCTCCACCAGCATGCCCAGGCCGTCGCGGGTGGCGGCGCCGTGGCCGGCCGCGAATGCCATGAACACGGTAGGCTGGTTCCCGTACATCATGTCCAGTGCCAGCGTACCCGGGCCAAACACGCTCGCCGCTACCGGCGGCACCTCGCCCGCCAGGCTGCCGGAGGTGGCGTTGACGACGATGTCGAAGCTGCCCGGCACCGCGTCGAAGCCGGTGCCGTGCACCGGGATGCCGTAAGGAGCGAAGTCGCGGGCCAGCTGCACGGCGGTGGCCACGGTGCGGTTGGCGATCACGATCTCGCGCGGGCCCTGCTGGATGAAAGGCAGCAGGGCGCCGCGCGCGGCGCCGCCGGCGCCCAGCAGCAGGATGCGCTTGCCGCGCAGCGCGACGCCCGCGTTGCGGGTGATGTCGGCCACCAGGCCGGGCCCGTCGGTGTTGTCGCCGACGATCTCGCCATGCGCGAACACCAGGGTGTTGACGGCGCCGGCGGCCCGGGCCCGCTCTTCCAGCCGGGTGCAGACCTGGGCGGCCTCGATCTTGAACGGCAGGGTGACGTTGGCGCCCTGGTAGCCTTCGGCCACCAGGCGCCGCACGGTTGCAGCGAAGCCGTCGAGCGGCGCGAGGCAGCGCTCATAGACCAGGTCCTGGCTGGTCTGGCGCGCGAAGATGGGGTGGATCTCGGGGGATTTGCTGTGGGCGATCGGGTTGCCGATCACGCAGTACTTGTCAGTCAACCGTTCTCTCCTCGCAGTTCCGTCTGCATCTTTTCTTCGCGGGTGAAGCGGAAGCGCGTGATCACTTCCCACAGGTCGTCCTTGCCCTGCGTGCGCATGTTGGCCGGGAAGTTCCCGAAGGGCGCGGCCTGGCGCACGATTCGCAAAGCGGCCGCATCCAGGGCCGGGTTGCCGGAGCTGCGTTCGACGCGCGGGCCGCCATCCTTCGTATAGAGGGTCCCGTCCTGGAACACCGGGATGTAGACCACCAGCTCGCCGTACAGCTTCTTGCCGTTCTGCTGCGGGAAGTTGAGCGTGCCGACTTCCTCGATCCGCTTTTGCATCTCCTTGTAGTAGAGCGCATAGCCGACCTGGCGCGTGCTGGGCGTGATCTGGGTGCGCTTGGGGCGCTTGTTCTGGTCTTCGATGCGCTCGATGACCTCGGCCGCGGCGCGCGAGATGGCGCGGCTGGTGTCCAGCGCGTCGCTGCCGGTACGGGTGGGGTCGGGCTTGTCCTGCTCGGTCTTCGGCGGCGCATGGAAGCTTGACGAGCGCACGCGGGTCAGGACGTTCTGCTGTTGCTGTTCCAGTTCGGCGATACGGCGCTGCAGGGCCTTGATGCTTTCGCCGTTCTCGACTTTGCGCAGGTCGGGCAGCGGGGAACGGGCGCGCCCGGCGTCCGCCGTGCCGCCGCCTTCCAGGTTGGTCTGGGCCAGCGCGTCGGCCTTCACCGGAGCCTCGGCATGCTTGGCGTTGACCAGGATGACTTCGAGACCCGGGTCGGCCGGCTGCTGGCGAAAGGCATCCGGCGCGGCGAAACGCAGCGCCAGCAGCCCCGCGTGCGCGAGCACGGAGACGCCGAGGGCGATCATCAGGGGACGGTTATCTTGCAAATACTTCACTGCGCGTGCCCGGACGGGCTGTTGGATCAGGGATGGGGCATTCTAACCTGCAACTGCGGGCATGGGGAGATTGCGGGGGTGTGGTGCAACATCGATGGCGGCTGCGGAACGAACTTGGATCCCGGCCTTCGCCGGGAGTCATGAGCGCCAGTGGCGCGCATGACAGCTCATAGCGTAGTGGCTAGCCCTAAGACCGTCGTTCCGGCGAAGGCCGGAACCCAATTTGACGTTTAAGTCACTGCGTTCCTGCGCTAGCAGGAACCTGGACACCTTCCTCGGTCGTCACCGCAGCCACGACACCCTCGGCTTCCACGACTTCGGCCAGCGCCGCCTCGCCGGTATCGCCCTCTTCCTCTTCTTCCAGCTCCAGCGACGCATCCGGCGCCACCGCCGCCACCTCGAGCAGGCGCGCCTCGAGCGACAGGTCGACTTCGTCCCAGCGCACGATATCGAGCCTGACCTGGGCGCCGCGCGCCAGCTGCGGCATGCCGGCCAGGCGCGCCACCAGCGGGATCTCGACCAGGCGCACCACGTCTTCCTTCAGCACCACGGCGTCGACCTGCTTGGCGTTCTCCTGACCCAGCCAGCGCAGGCACCAGTAGCGCTCCATGTTCTGCTGGAAGTCGTTGTAGGCCGCGTAGGCCGCATCAAACGCCGAGACGATCGAGAACAGGGTCGCGTCGCGGTGCTTGAACGGCGCCACCAGCGGCGCGGTCACGCCGTGCGAAGCGCAAGCCAGGATCTGCCACTGGTTCACCAGGTCGGTGTAGCGGCGCAGCGGCGAGGTGCTCCACGCGTACTGGTCGACGCCCAGGCCCTGGTGCGGGGCCGCATGCGTGACCATGCGCACCTGGATCTTGGCGTTCCAGCCGCCCGCACCCGGCCCCTGCGAGCGGTAGATGCCCGGCACGCCCGAGTCGTGCAGCAGCTTGCCCCAGGTGCTGTTCGCGAAGATCATCAGTTCGGCCACGATCTTGTCGAGCGGCGCGCCGCGCTTGCGGCGCACGATGCTCACCACGTCGTCTTCCACGTAGAAGTTGAAGTCGACGCGGTTGGCCTGCTCCGGCTTGAGGCCGAAGGCTTCGCGCTTCTTCATGCGGCCCGCTTCCAGGTGCAATGCCCACTGCCACAGCAGGCCCAGCTCTTTCTTGTGCTCGTACTCGCCGCTGCCCTCGTTCAGCGCTTCCTCGGTCACGATGGCGTCGAGCTCGTTCAGGCGCAGGTTGCGCTTGATCGGCACGCGCTCGGCGCGGGTGGTGGTCGACACCACGCTCCAGTCGGCGGGATCGAGCACCGCGTACAGCGACAGCGCCGGGCAGTCCTTGCCCTCGGACAGGGTGAAGGCGTCCACCACCTCGTCCGGCAGCATGGTGATCTTGTCGCCCGGCATATAGACGGTGGACATGCGCGCGCGCGCGATCTTGTCGATCGCATCGTCAGGACGGATGCCCAGGCCCGGCGCCGCGATGTGGATACCCACCTGCACCGTGCCGTCGTCCAGCCAGACCACCGACATGGCGTCGTCGATCTCGGTGGTGGTGACGTCGTCGATCGAGAAGGCGGCGACGTCCGCCAGCGGCAGGTCGCCTGGTGCCTTCGGCACCTCGACCGCCGGGAAGCCGGCGCCGCGCGGGAAGTGCTCGAACAGGAAGCGCGACATGTGCAGTTCCTTCGGCGAAGCCAGTCCGCCCGTGCTCAGCATCAGGCGCGGCGCCGTGGTCTGCAGCTCGGAGGCGGCCGCTTCCAGCGCCTTGTATTCGATGGTGTTCTTGTCCGGCTTGAACAGCAGCTGCTGCACGATGGACTGCATCGATTGCGGCAGCTTGCCGGCCTTGAGCTCGTCGACGTAGCCGGCCTGCACGATGGCCTGCTGCTTCTTCTTTTCGATGCCGGCCAGGGCCGCCTTCAGGGTCTGCTCGGGGGCGGCCTTGTAGCGCCCGCGCCCCTTTTTATGGAAGTAGATCGGCGCGGCGTGCAGCGCCAGCACCAGGCCGGCGGCCTCGCTCGGCAGCGGCGCATGGCCGAAATACTCCAGGCCGAGTTCGGCGAAGCCGAATTCTTCCTGGCCCGCGACCTCCCACAGGAAGTCCAGGTCCACCTCGGCGGCGATGCCCTTGGCCGCGGCCAGCAGCGCTTCCGGCTCGGGTTTGTCGAACTGGATCAATACGTCCCTGGACTTGACCTTGCTGCGCTTGCCGCTGGCCAGCTCCACCTGGTAGGCCTCGCCGGCCTGCGACAATACCGTGCCGACCTTGAAATCGCCCGACTCTTCAAAAAATACGTTCATGTTATTTCGTGTTCTGTTGTGTTCCGGTCGGCTTCAGGTCCAGCACCGAGGGCAAGAATACCTCGGTGACCAGCAGCAGGCCTTGACGGCGGCGGTAGACGCAGCGCCGCGCATAATAAAGAGAGTCGTCACGAACATGTTCGTGACTCCCGCCGAGGGCGGCGCGCACGCGCTCCATCAGCGGATGGCCCGCGCGGATGCGCGCGTATTCCAGCTGGCCACGGCGCACCAGCGGGTCGTAGAACAGGGTGGTGCCGAGCGAACGCTCGCCCAGCGCCGAAAACAGCGGCCAGTCGCTGGCGGTGCAGCCTGTCGGCACCACCGTGTGGCCGAATACCCGCGGGCGGCCGTCGCATTCGAGCAGCACTTCGCGCTCCCACACCCGGCCCGGACGCGGCAGGCCGATCGCCCGCGCCTCGTCCGCCAGGCAGGTAGCGGCGTTCTGGTGCAGCCGGCGCACGCGAAAGACCTCGCTGTGCGCCATCAGGCGCGCGGTCAGCGAGCCTTCGGTGGTCAGCCAGTCGCGCATGCCTGCCGGCGCGCGCACGGCGCTGGCATGCGGCTGCCAGGCCGCCAGTCTCAGCGAACTTCCCCTCACTGCGCCATGCCCGCATTGGTGCAGAAGGCCAGCACGTCGTCGACATACTGCGGGAATTCCGAGATCGCATGGTCGCTACCCTGGATCACATGCTGCCTGGCCCCGGCGTAGTGCGCCACCATGTCGCGGTAGTCCAGCACTTCGTCGCCGGTCGCCGCGATCAGGAAGTAACGTTCCGGCCTGGTGATCTTCTCGATACGCAGCGCGGCCAGCTCGTCGATGTATTCGCGGCGGAACTCGAAGGGCTCATCCGAGTGCCAGGCCGTGGTCACGCCGACGTGGTGCTCGAGGTTCTTCAAGGGATTCACGGACGGGTTGAGCAGCACCGCCGGCACGCTCAGGCGCTCGGCCAGCCAGGTGGCGTAGAAGCCGCCCAGCGAGGAGCCGATGATGGACAAATTGTCGGGTGCATGGCGCTCGGCCAGCAGCAGGCAGCGCGCCATCGCCTCCTTCGGCGAGGCCGGCAGCTGCGGGCAGATCAGCTCGTGCGCGCGCCCGGCATCTTCCAGCGCTTTCTGTACCACGCGCGCCTTGAAGGACTTGGGCGAGGAGCGAAATCCGTGCAAATACAGAATCATGGGGCCAGCGCGTCCAGCAGTTTCTGGTGCACGCCGCCGAAGCCGCCGTTGCTCATCACCAGGATGTGGTCGCCCGGCTGGGCCGCCTGCACGATCGCCTGCACCATGTAGTCGAGCTGGTCGAAGCTGTGGGCGATGCCGCCCAGCGGCTTCAATGCGTCGGCCAACGACCAGCCCAGCGCCTGCTGGCTGCCGAAGCCGAACACCAGGTCGGCGTCCTTCAGGCTGCCCGGCAGCGCATCCTTCATGGCGCCCAGTTTCATGGTGTTGGAGCGCGGCTCGAGCACGGCCAGGATTCTTCCAGTCGTGCCGATCTTCTGGCGCAGGCCGCCCACGGTGGTGGCGATCGCGGTCGGATGGTGGGCGAAGTCGTCGTACACGGTCACATTATTGACGACGCCGCGCACTTCCATGCGGCGCTTGACGCTCTGGAAGCGCGCCAGGGAAGCGATCGCCTGCGAGGTCGGCACGCCGACGTGGCGCGCGGCGGCGATCGCGGCCAGCGCGTTCGAGCGGTTGTGGTGGCCGGTCAGCTCCCAGTGCACGGTGCCCTGGACGTCGCCGTTGAACAGGACGTCGAAGCTGCCGCCCTGGTGCTCGACCAGGCTCCAGTTCGCTCCCTCGGACAGGCCGAAGCTCTCCTTCTCGCTCCAGCAGCCGCGCTTGATCACGCGTCCCAGCGAGGCTTCGTCGCCGTTGACGACCAGGCGGCCCACGCCCGGTACGGTGCGCACCAGGTGGTGGAACTGGGTCTCGATGGCGCCGATGTCCGGGAAGATGTCGGCGTGGTCGTATTCCAGGTTGTTCAGCACCGCGGTCTTGGCGTGGTAGTGGACGAACTTGCTGCGCTTGTCGAAGAAGGCGGTGTCGTATTCGTCCGCCTCGATCACGAAGAAGTCGCTCGGCTTGTCGCCGTGCAGGCGCGCCGAGATACCGAAGTTCATCGGCACGCCGCCGATCAGGAAGCCCGGCGCATAGCCGGCGTCTTCCAGGATCCAGGCCAGCATCGAGGTGGTCGTGGTCTTGCCGTGGGTACCGGCGACGGCCAGCACCCATTTCTCGCGCAGGATGTGCTCGCCGATCCATTGCGGGCCGGAGACGTAAGGCAGGCCGCGGTTCAGGATTTCCTCGATCAGCGGATTCCCGCGCGTCATGACATTGCCGATTACATACAGGTCGGGATTGAGCGACACCTGTTCCGGGCCATAGCCCTGGATCAGCTCGATGCCCTGGGCTTCCAGCTGGGTGCTCATCGGGGGATAGACGTTGGCGTCGCATCCGGTGACGCGGTGGCCGGCTTCCTTGGCCAGGACCGCCAGGCCACCCATGAAGGTGCCGCAAATACCGAGGATATGAATGTGCATGGTCGAGGAAGAATTAGCTGCGCTTGTTGTCCGAAAGCGCGATTTTACCCGACCCGCTGTTATTTTCCGCTTAAGAGTATGATTCAGACATGCCTACACCGAACAAGGACGTACTCCAGCTGCGCGCCGAAATTGCTGCCCTTGCTGCGCGCATGATCGCCCAGGATGGCGCCGATTACGACACCGCGCGCCGCAAGGCGGCCCGCCAGGTGCTCGGGGTGGACCGCCCCAGCCCCAACCTAATGCCCGACAACATGCAGATCGAGGAACAGGTCCGTCAATACCAGGCCCTGTTCGGCGGTCCCGGCCAGGCCGCGCGCTTGAGCGCCATGCGCAAGACCGCCCTGCAGGTCATGGACCAGCTCACCGACTTCCGTCCCTACCTCACCGGCGCCGTCCTGAACGGCACGGCGGGCGAACACGACGACATCCACCTGCAGCTGTTCGCCGACAGCGCCAAGGAAGTCGAGATCTACCTGCTCAACCGCAACGTCAATATAGAGATCTCGGAAACGCCCCATTTCAAGGGCGGCCGGCACGATCCGGTTGAAACGGTCAGCTTTATGTGGCATAAGGAAACTATCCATGCCGAGTTGTACGACTTTCATGACTTGCGCGGGGCCTTGAAGCCGCGCGCCGATGGCCGCCTGCAGCGGGTGGACGCAGCCGGGCTGCGCGCGCTGATGGCGAACGACGAAGGGCTGCTCGTAAAACCGTAGCGAGCGGCGGCAGTTCGGCTCGAGAAGCGCAGCCGTACTTCAGTACGGTGAGCATCGCAGGGCCGAAATGCAACGCGCAGTAGGTTTGACGAGCGGCCCGTAACACTGGAATAGGACGAATGAACAAGAAACACGTGGCCGTGTATGCGGCCGTTGCCGCCATGTTCGGCATCATGGGCGCCCTGGTGGCGATCAACAAGAAAGACCCTCCCCCGATTACCACTGCCATCGCCCCGACCGGCGGCAAGCCGCACACGGCGGTCGACAATCTGTTCGCGCAGTCGCTGAACGACCTGCAGGGCGCGCCGCAATCGCTGGCCAAGTGGCGCGGCAAGCCGCTCCTGGTGAATTTCTGGGCAACCTGGTGCGCGCCCTGCGTGCAGGAGATGCCGGAGCTGTCCGAGCTGGCAGGCAAGGATGGCGGCAAGACCTTCAACGTGATCGGCATCGGCATCGATTCGCCGTCGAACATGCAGGAATTCGCGGCCAAGCTGAAGATCGCCTACCCGCTGTATGTGGCGGGGATGGGCGGGACCGAATTGTCGCGGGAGTTCGGCAATACGGCCGGGGGCCTGCCGTATACAGTATTGATCGGCGCGGATGGGCAGGTGCGCAAGACTTACCTGGGCAAGCTGAAGTTCGACGAACTGCGCGCGGACCTGGCGAAACTGGAAGGCTGAAAATCGGTCTAGCGAACGACCGTTCTTTTCCGAATTTCTTCGAACATGCCTTCATCAACTGGCAATTTTACTGCTTGCCAATAGCCGAGCTTGGCGGCACAATGCCTTCCTTTCGGGCGTTCAGACTCTAAACATGGCGAAAAAGCTACTGCTGCTTAATGGCCCCAACCTCAATTTACTGGGGACCCGGGAGCCGGCGGTGTACGGCGCGACGACGCTGGCCGACATCGAGCAGGCAGCCAAGGCACAGGCGGCAAGCGCAGGCGCAAGCCTCGACTGCTTCCAGAGCAACCATGAAGGAGCCCTGATCGACCGCATCCACGCCGCGCGCAGCGAAGGCGTGGAGGCGATCGTCATCAATCCGGGCGGCCTGACCCACACCAGCGTGGCCCTGCGCGATGCGCTTGCCGCGGTGGCAATTCCGTTCGTGGAGGTACACATCTCGAATGTCCATGCCCGCGAGCCCTTCCGGCACCACTCGTACCTGTCCGCAATTGCGCAAGGCGTAATCTGCGGCTTGGGTCCGGACGGATACCGGTTTGCCATCGACTTTGCGCTTAAATCGCGTTAATCTACGTCAACTTCATGTATCAGCGGCGACGCGGCCACCCACCAGCGCGACGCCCGCTCTCTAAAACGAATAAAACACCAAGGGGTTTCACATGGATCTCAGAAAACTCAAGACCTTGATCGACCTGGTCGCCGAATCGGACATCGCTGAACTCGAAGTCACCGAAGGCGAAAGCAAGGTCCGCATCGTCAAGTCGTCCGCAAACCCGCAAGGCCAGATGATGATGCTGCCGCAGCAGGCCGTGCAGCACTACGCCGCGCCGGCCGTGCAGGCCGCACCGGCACCCGCAGCAGCCGCTCCGGCCGCCGCCCCTGCCGCCGCCGAGCAAACCGGCCACGTGGTCAAGTCGCCGATGGTCGGCACCTTCTACCGCTCGTCGGCTCCGGGCGCCCCGGCGTTCGTCGAAGTCGGCCAGAGCATCAAGTCGGGCGACACCCTGTGCA
The DNA here is from genome assembly GCF_000735635.1 of Massilia sp. LC238. Lineage (NCBI taxonomy): Bacteria > Pseudomonadati > Pseudomonadota > Betaproteobacteria > Burkholderiales > Oxalobacteraceae > Massilia > Massilia sp. LC238. The sequence goes on from NZ_JNNN01000073.1 coordinate 109,879, forward strand.
TCATCGAAGCGATGAAGCTCCTGAACGAGATCGATGCCGACGTCGCCGGCACGGTCACCAAGATTCTCGTGGAAAACGGCCAGCCGGTCGAATTTGGCCAGCCGCTGTTCGTGATCGGCTAAGATCGCCTAACAAATTCCCCATGGCGGCGTTGCATCGTCTCGCCGTACTAGCGTACTGTCTTCGACGATGCGCCTTGCCCTGGGGTTTTGTTAGCCGATCTCTGTCCGGCCCGGCGGCGTCCTGCCGCTAGCCCATCCATGTCGTGTCCGGCGCGCTTTCTGATCCAGACTGTTGCGCCGGTTTTCACTGAAACACCGAACCTACCATGTTTGAAAAAATCCTCATCGCCAACCGTGGTGAAATCGCGCTGCGTATCCAGCGCGCCTGCCGCGAACTGGGCATCAAGACGGTCGTCGTTCACTCCGAGGCGGACAAGGACGCCAAGTACGTGAAGCTGGCGGACGAATCCGTCTGCATCGGCCCGGCCCAGTCGGCGCTCAGCTACCTGAACATGCCGGCGATTATCAGCGCCGCCGAAGTGACGGACGCCGAGGCTATCCACCCGGGCTACGGCTTCCTGTCGGAGAACGCCGACTTCGCCGAGCGCGTCGAGAAATCGGGCTTCGTCTTCATCGGCCCGCGTTCGGACTCGATCCGCCTGATGGGCGACAAGGTCTCGGCCAAGCAGGCCATGATCAAGGCCGGCGTGCCCTGCGTGCCGGGTTCGGACGGTGCCCTGCCGGACGATCCCAAGGAAATCATCACGACCGCGCGCAAGATCGGCTACCCGGTCATCATCAAGGCCGCCGGCGGCGGCGGCGGCCGCGGCATGCGCGTGGTGCATACCGAAGCCGCGCTGCTGGGCGCCGTGCAGATGACCAAGACCGAAGCCGGCACCGCCTTCGGCAATCCGGAAGTCTATATGGAGAAGTTCCTGGAAAATCCGCGCCACGTGGAGATCCAGGTGCTGGCCGACGAGCACAAGAACGCCGTCTGGCTGGGCGAGCGCGACTGCTCGATGCAGCGCCGCCACCAGAAAGTCATCGAAGAAGCGCCGGCGCCGGGCATCCCGCGCAAGCTGATCGAGAAGATCGGCGACCGCTGCGCCGAAGCCTGCCGCAAGATCGGCTACCGCGGCGCCGGCACCTTCGAATTCCTGTACGAGAACGGCGAGTTCTACTTCATCGAGATGAACACCCGCGTGCAGGTGGAACACCCGGTCACCGAGATGATCACCGGGATCGACATCGTGCAGGAACAGATCCGCATCGCCTGCGGCGAGAAGCTGCGCTTCCGCCAGCGCGACATCATGCTGTCGGGCCACGCGATCGAGTGCCGCATCAACGCCGAAGATCCGTTCAAGTTCACCCCGTCGCCGGGCCGCATCACCGGTTGGCACCCGCCGGGCGGTCCCGGCATCCGTGTCGATTCGCACTCGTATGCAGGATATTATGTTCCACCTCATTACGACTCGATGATCGGCAAGGTAATTTCCTACGGTGCGACGCGCGAGCAGGCAATTCGCCGCATGCAAATCGCGCTCTCGGAAATGGTGGTTGAAGGTATTCTCACCAATATCCCGCTGCACCGTGAGCTGATGGTCGACGCCCGCTTCATCGAGGGCGGCACCAACATCCACTACCTGGAGCACAAGCTGGCTTCCAAGCCGGACCTGCCGAAGGAAACGGGCATCGGCGCCAAATCGGAAACCAACGCATGAGCTGGACGGAAGTCGTCATCGAAGTAGCGCGAGACCACGCGGAGGCCCTGTCGGACGCCCTGATGGAAGCGGGCGCCCTGTCGGTCTCGGTGGAAGACGCGGACGAAGGCACGGACGCGGAAAAGCCGCTGTTCGGCGAGCCGGGCATGGAACCGACCGAAACGGCGTGGGACCATTCGCGCGTGGTCGCGCTGACCGACACCGACGCCGACCAGTTCGCGATCGTGCAGGAAGCCGCCAACGCCATCAAGCTGCCCGTCGTGCCCTCCTTCACCACCCGCGCGGTGGCGGACGCCGACTGGGTGCGCCTGACGCAGTCGCAGTTCGAGCCCATCCACATCGGCAAGAACATCTGGGTCGTGCCGAGCTGGCACGAGGCGCCGGATCCGAATGGGCTCATCCTCGAGCTGGATCCGGGCCTGGCCTTCGGCACCGGCAGCCATCCGACCACCCGCCTGTGCATGGAGTGGCTGGAAGCGCACCCGGCGCCGGGCAAATCGGTGCTGGACTACGGCTGCGGCTCAGGCATCCTGGCGATGGTCGCCAAGAAGCTCGGCGCGCTTGATGTCGCCGGCGTCGATATCGACCCGCAGGCGATCGAATCGGCACGCAGCAATGCCGAGCGCAACAAGGTCAGCATCGACTTCTACCTGCCGGACGACTTCGCCGGCGCTCCCAACGAGCGCCATGCGAAGGGCCAGTTCGACATCGTCGTGGCCAACATCCTGTCGAGCCCATTGAAGCTGATGGCGCCGATGCTGTCCGGCCGCGTGGCGCCGGGAGGCTCCCTGATCCTGTCGGGCGTGCTGGCACGCCAGGCGGAAGAAGTGGCCGCCGCCTACGCACCTTTCATCAAGCTGGGCGTCTGGGCCGAGCAGGACGGCTGGGTCGCCCTTCACGGGACGCTCGGCCAGGACACCGCACCCGCGCCGCGTTCCGCCATCACCGGCTGACGCATGGCGCTCGCCACCCAATGCCCCCACTGCGGCACGATGTTCCGCGTCGCCGCGGACCAGCTCAAGCTGCGTGGGGGCATCGTCCGTTGCGGCGCCTGCACCGAAATCTTTGACGGCAACGCCGCGCTGGTCGACCTGGCCAGCGCGGCGCCACGCCCTTCCCCACGGCGCCGGCGTGCTTCGGACGCCGACACCGCCCTTACCCCGGCGCCTGCCGCCGCTCCCCAGCCTGAAGCGCCTGCCGCTCCCGCGCCGGAAGCGGACGAGGACCCGATCTACACCCTCGAGTTCGACCGCGCCTTCTCGCCCTATGGCATCCTGCCCCAGGCAAGCAGCGGCGACGAGGTGAACGAGGCTGCGCCGGTGGCCGACGCTGTGTCGGAACCGGCCGCAGCGCAGTCCCCGGCGGACGAGGTACAGCCGGAGCCGGTCGCCGAGCCGGCCCCCGAAGCAAGCGCTGAGCTTATCCCTGACGCTACGCCGGAAGCCGCGCCGGAACCGGTCCGCGCCCCCGAGCCGGCGTCGATGGCGCAGGCATCCGCCGACGCACCGGCGGCGCTTGCGGTGGAGCTGCAGGTCGACGAAGAACTGGTGGCCGCACCGGCCCCGGACCAGGCCGATTTTCCGGAGCAGCCTGCTTCTGTTTCTCCTTCTGCGCCGGCCCTTGCCGCAGCACCCGCCCCTGCCGCCCCAAAAGCCGCCGTGCCGCCCCTGCTGCTGCGCGAATCCGGCCCCGCCACGGTCACCATGCCGGCTCCGCCCAGCGCGCCCCCGGTGGCGCCGAGGACGCCGCGTACACGGGCCGCGGAAGCACGCGCCGCGCGCAAGTCCAAGCTGACGCCGACCAGGATCGAACCGCCCAAGCTGCGCGTGCCGGAGCCCGACGAGCCGGAATTCGTGCGGCGCGGCCGCCAGCGCGAACGCTCGGGCAAGGCCATGCGCATCGCGATGCTTGCCGGCAGCGTGCTGCTGCTGCTGGTCCTGGCGGCGCAGGTCGTCATGCATTTCCGTACCCCGCTGGCGGCGCGCTATCCCGGCTTGAAGCCGACGCTGGTCTCGCTGTGCGGCGTGCTGGGCTGCCGCGTCGAGCTGCCGGCCCGGATCGACCAGCTGGTGATCGACACCGGCGAACTGACCACGCTGGGCGGCAACGCCTATACCTTCAGCACCCAGCTGCGCAACCAGGGCGATTCGATCCAGGCCTGGCCCAGCATCGAACTGACCCTGTCGGACGCCGACGACAAGCCGCTGGTGCGGCGCGTGTTCGGCCCGCGCGATTACCTGCCGGCCGGCCCGCTGCTGGGCCTTGGTTTCGCCGCGCACGCCGAGCAGCCCGTGAAGCTGCACTTCCGTGTCGCGGAACCGGCGCCATCCGGCTACCATATCGCCGTCTTTTACCCCTAATCTCTTGAAGGCATCTCCATGACCAAGACCGCCCTGATCTGCGGCTCGATCGCATTCGACAAGATCATGCAGTACCACGGCCGCTTCGCCGAGACCCTGCTGGCCGACCAGCTGCACCGCGTGAACGTCTCCTTCCTGGTGCCGACCATGCGCCTGGAGTACGGCGGCTGCGCGGTGAACATCGCCTACAACCTCAAGCTGCTCGGCGGCGAACCGCTGGTCATGGGCACCATCGGCCAGGACGGCGGCGACTACCTCGAGCGCATGAAGAAACAGGGCATCGAGACCCGCGCCATCCGTACCATCGGCGACGCCTACACCGCGCAGTGCTTCGTCACCGCGGACCAGGACAACAACCAGATCAATGCCTTCCACCCGGGCGCGATGCAGTACTCGCACGAGAACAACGTGGCCGACCAGGGCGCATTGCGCGTGGCGATCATCTCGCCGGACGGCCGCGACGGCATGCTCAAGCACGCCGCCGACTGCGCCGCCCAGGGCATCCCCTTCATGTTCGACCCGGGCCAGCAGCTCCCGATGTTCTCGGGCGAAGAGTTGATCCGCTTCATCGATGGAGCCAGCTACCTGGCCTGCAACGACTATGAATTCGAAGTGGTGATGGACCGCACCGGCCTGAGCCTGGCCGACATCGCCGGCCGTCTCGAGGCGCTGATCGTCACGCGCGGCGGCGAAGGTTCGGACATCTACGCCGGCGGCGAGCACTATCGCATCCCGGCCGTGAAGGCCGACGACATCGTCGACCCGACCGGCTGCGGCGACGCCTACCGCGCCGGCCTGCTGTACGGGATCACCAACGGCTTCGACTGGCCGACCACCGGCCGCATCGCCAGCCTGCTGGGTGCGATCAAGATCGGCAGCACCGGAGGCCAGAACCACAGCCCTACGCCGGAAGAGATCGAACAGAAGTTCGAGGCGGCGTTCGGCTACAAGTTCCGCTGAAACGACGCGCTCAGGCTGCACAAATGAATTGGGGTCCCCGCGGGGACCCCAATTTTTTATGCGCTCACGCCATCAGCCGTAAAACACCTGCCTCAGCACGAACTGGATAATCTGGATCAGCACCAGCGCCACCAGCACCGATAAATCGATCCCGCCGATCGGCGGCACCACGCGCCGGATCGGCCGCAGGATCGGCGTATTCAGCGCATGCACGAAAGGCGCCAGCGGCGCGTTCGGGTTCACCCAGCTGAAGATCGCATCGATGATCAGGAGCGCCATGAAACCGTACAGGATCCAGTTCAGGAACCGGTACAGCGCGTGCAGCAGCACCATCTGCGCATCTGCCCCCGCCACCAGCAGCAGCGAACTGGCCAGCAGCACCACCAGGAAAGCGCCGATCAGGCTCGCCCAGTCATAACCACCCATGCCCGGCACCAGGCGCCGCAGCGGCAGCACCAGCCAGTCGGTCAGGGTAAAGGTGAATTGCCCGATCTGCTGCGGCGGGCGCACGCGCGTGGCCTGCATCCAGAAGCGCAGCAGGAGCAGCCCTCCCAGCAAGGCGGCAGCGGTATCGACGATAAACTGGAGAATAGACAGCACGTAGGCTCCTCAAAAAAAAACCGCCGTGTGAACGATCACACAGCGGTATTTTGCCTGATCCAGGCAAGACTCGCTATCGAGCCGGAATTACGGGCGGCTGCTGGTCGGGAACGGCCATGCGGCTGCCGGCGACAGCGTGGTTTTCGCTGCCGCAGCAGGTGCGGCTGCCTTGCTGTCCGATTTCGAATCGGTTTTTGCTTCCGGCTTTGCTTCGGCTTTCGATTCCGATTTGCTATCGGTTTTCGAATCCGATTTGCTGTCGACCTTGCTATCGGCTTTCACTTCCGGTTTTGCTTCGGCCTTGGCTTCCGGTTTCGCTTCGGCTTTCATTTCCGGCTTGGCTTCGGCTTTTGCGGCCGGCTTTGCAGCAGGCTTGGCGGCTGCCGATTTGGTGGCAGCCGATTTGGTAGCAGCGGATTTAGCTGGTGCGGCCGCTTTTGCCGGAGTAGTGACTTTTTTTTCGGCCGATTTTGCCGGAGCTGCGGCTTTAGCCGGAGCAGCGGCTTTCTTAGCAGCCGATTTAGCCGGTGCGGCGGCTTTAGCCGGTGCAGCAGCTTTCTTCGCAGCAGCAGGCTTAGCGGCGGCTTTGGTCGCGGTCGCTTTCTTAGCCGCCGGCTTTGCAGCCGATTTGGTCGCGGTCGATTTGGTAGCGGCGGTTTTGGTCGCGGCTGCTTTCTTTGCTGCCGGCTTGGCTGCGGTTTTTGCTACTGGCTTGGCGGCTGCTTTCTTGGCTGCTGGTTTGGCAGCGGCTTTCTTTGCTGCCGGCTTGGCTGCCGATTTGGTCGCAGCGGCCTTGGCTGCCGGTTTAGCAGCGGCTTTCTTGGCTGCAGGCTTGGCGGCGGCTTTCTTGGCTGCCGGCTTGGCTGCCGACTTGGTTGCAGCGGCCTTGGCTGCCGGTTTTGCAGCGGCTTTCTTTGCAGCAGGCTTGGCGGCGGCTTTCTTTGCTGCCGGCTTGGCTGCCGACTTGGTCGCAGCGGCCTTGGCTGCCGGTTTAGCAGCAGCTTTCTTTGCAGCAGGCTTGGCTGCCGGCTTAGCTGCAGCTTTCTTCGCTGCTGGCTTGGCTGCGGCTTTCTTGGCTGCCGGCTTGGCAGCTGCCTTCTTTGCTGCCGGCTTGGCCGCTGCCTTGGTGGCGGTGGTCTTGGTTGCTGCGGTCTTGCTTGCAGCGGCTTTCTTTGCAGCAGGCTTAGCTGCCGGCTTGGCTACCGCCTTGGTGGCGGTGGTCTTGCTTGCTGCAGCTTTCTTTGCGGCAGGCTTAGCTGCGGTTTTCGCTGCCGGCTTGGCGGCGGTCTTGGCTGCCGGCTTGGCAGCTGCTTTGGCCGGAGCGGCCTTGGCTGCCGGTTTAGCGGCGGCGGCTTTCTTAGCTGCCGGTTTCTCGGTTGCAGCCTTTGCTGCTGGTTTCTTAGCGGTTGCCATTTGATTCTCCTTCATCTGCGATGAGAAATACGCTCAAGGTTTAAAACCCGCCCACCCTCAGCGTGGCGGGCGAATTATTCATCGGACCAAACCGCCGGGCGATTTGGGCCAATGAATCCGGCACCGGCTGAACTGCTGCAACTCCTCACAATTGCAGCGCTTCAGCCAACGTCGCTAGGTAACCGATTCAATGCGTTCTCACATCGCTACCCTCGCGGGCGCGAAAAGAAAAAGCCGCCTTGCCTGAACTCGGTCAGGCAGTGCGGCTTGTTCTTTTCGCTTCGCTTAAGTGCATACTGATTGAATCAGTGTCCTATTATTCGATCGATTACTGCCCGGATGGACGCGACAATATCACATGTTCACGTTTTGACAAATTCAAACACGTAAAGTACACGAAAACTTTGTGAGCGCGCAACCCGAACACCTCAAAGTGAATCAGGATTTTCGTACTTAAACGTGCGATTGCGCATTCATCACCCGAAATCGCATTTCAACTGGTCGCCGAACCAGGATGCGCTTTCAATTGGGGCCGCATCGGCGATCCATCGGCGATCCATCGGCAAGCACCAGCTGCACATGCTTGGACATTGCGACGCGCGAAACAGTGCCTTTGATTTTTACGGGCGCCGGCCGTTTTATTCGACGACCCTGAGCAGGTCCATCTTGCACAGCCACGCCAGCCCGCGCAACAGCGTCGGCCGGTCGCATGGCCCCAGCGTGTCGATCAGTTCTTCCACTTCCACCGGCCGCGGCCCGATGGCGCCGAACAGGCGGCCGAAATCCTCGAGCGTCGGCAGCGAGCTTGAGGCGAAGCGGTTGATCGCTAGGTCCCGATACCGGTTCACCAGCGCCAGCGAGGCATCCGGCGCCAGCTCCACCAGCGAAGCGGCCGTGAGCGGACGCGTGGCGTAGCTCGCGAACAGGCGGAACGGATCGGGACGGTCCGGCGCGCGCGAAGGCAACGGCGGCGCCAGCACCGGGTCGGCGCGCCGCCGTTCGGCGAGTTCCTCCCACAAGGCGCGGTAGCGACCAAAAATGACGGTCCAGTCGAATGTCGTCTGCGCCCTTTGCCGCGCCTGTTCTCCGAGCCTGCGGCGCAGTTCCGCGTCGCGCACCAGGCGTCCGTAGGCCTGCGCCAGCAGCGCGCCGTCCACCGCCACCGCCTGGCTGGCGTGGCCGCAGTACATGTCGAAGCTGTCCACCCCGTCGTCGTAGCGCAGCGCCAGGTCGAGTCCCGCGCCCGCGCCCGGCATCACGGTCGGGATGCGGTAGCCGTCGATGCCGTCGCGCACCGTGTCGCGGTAGCCGTTCCAGTCCGAGACCACGCAGGGCAACCCGGCCGCCATCGCCTCCACCGGGGTCAGGCCGAAGGTCTCCTGCACATTGTCGGCCAAGGAGGTGAACACGTCGGCGGCGGCCCAGGCGTCGAGCTGGTTGTCAGGCACGCGGCCATCGAGTTCGACCAGGCGCACGGATGGACACAGGAGCGCCGCGGCCTCGCGGAAGGCCTGCTCGATGGCTTCTCCGGCGAACCAGCCGGCCAGGATCAGGTGCACGCGTCGCCCGTCCTTCTCGGCGCGCTCGAGCGCGGTGAACATCTGCTGCGGATGGGACTTCGCATGCACCGACAGCCGGCCGAGGTAGAGGAAGGCCACGTCCTCGTCCCCGATGCCGAGCCGGGCGCGCGCTTCCACGCGGCGGCCGGCGTCGGGGCGCAGGTCCGCCGCATGGACGCCGAGCGGAATCAGGGGCAGTTGCGGCAGCTCGAAGCGCTGCGCGGCCAGGCGGGTGCGCAGGTAGTCGGCCTGCTGCTCGACCAGCACCCGCACGCTGTCGCGCACTGCGCGCGAGGTGCAGACGATCGCGTCCCAGCTGCGCACCGGCGCCACCAGCAGGCTGCTCACCATGCTCATCATCTCGTGCGAGGCAGTGGCGTGGGTGATGCCGCACAGGCTGTAACGGTGCTCGCCAGCGGCCAGCCTGCGCCAGGCCAGGCGCTCGATGCCGGGGCCGGGGTGGTACAGGCAGCCGAAGCGGTCGAGCTCCTGCGGGCTCGATCGCGGTATCCACGCCACCGCGCCGCCGAAACCCTCGCCGCGCAGGGTGGCTGCGAATGCGTCGGCGTGGCTGCGGTCGGCGGCAAGGCAGCCAATTTCGCACAAGCCGGCATCGCGGGCATTCGCTCCCAGCAGGCCGACGCCGGCCGATTGCCGTCCCATCAGCTTCTGGCCGGCTACCGAAAAGGATTCGGGGATGTAATGCAGTGCGAAGTTGTCGGGCATGCGCGCTCCTGCGGCCAGGCTGGCCGGTCCAAGCCATGATAGCGGTGGTGCCTGCCGCACGGCGCAGGCGTGGAATCGCCCGTGGCGATGTTCGATCGCGAAGTCCGGAGCACGACACATCAATTGTGCGCGGCTGCTCATCGAGGACCGCCCCCTGGACGCGGAGCTGACTGTCCATGTGCATGACGGCGATGAAGCCCTGGTGCTGCTGCGCCGCGCGGAAGCGGCCGGCACGGCCGGACAGTTCTCACTGATCCTGCTGGACGTGCGGCTGCCGAAGATCGACGGCTTCGGCGTGCTCAAGCACATCCGCTCCTCCCCCTGCCTGCAAGCCATTCCGGCCGTCGTGGTGACCTCGCTGCCGGTGGAATCGGACCGCGTGCGCGCCTCGCTGCTGGGCGCCTCGAACTACCTCGCCAAGGCGATGGACCTCGACGAATTCGCCATCCTGCTGAAGATCTCGCTCAGGCCATTCATCTAGCCGACGCAGGCCTCGGCATATTCGGCGTCGCTTACCAGGCCCGCAAGACGCAGGGCCTCGGGCTTCAAGCTGTCCGGGAAGTCCACCTTGCCTTCGGGATTGCCCAACTCGTCCAAGGGCGAACAGGCGACCAGGCCCTGGATGATACGGTAGCCGGCGCCGCGCGGCATGCCCAGCTGGGCGTCCAGCCCGAACAGTCGCGGGAGGTGGCTTCCCGCCGCCGGCTGCGAGGCGCGGCGCCGGGCCTGCACCAGGCACACGGCCAGCCCCCTGTCCAACTCCCCTTCCCGCATGCGCTCCACACGCGGGACGGCGCGGCCGACATGGCGGATGCAAAAAGCGTCGAGGCCTGCGGCATCCAGGCGCGTCCACGCATGCCAGACCGAATCCGCCGCGCGCGAAGGCAGCGCGCAGGTGCCGGCCGCTGCGGCCGCGCAGTCGAAGAACATCATCAGGCCTTCGGCCGACTGGGCATAGAAGGAAGCGTCGCGCGGGATGCCGGGAAACGCCGCGTGCGCGCTCCTGGCCCAGTAGGGAAACAGTGCGGCGGGCACGTCAGCCAGCACGGATGCGTAGGTGGACTGGGCGAATTCCCATTCCACCGTGTGCGCCGGCGCGCGCGGGGTTTCCCTGACATTCATCGCTCTCTCCCTTGTCGACCCTCTTCACCTTAGTGCAGGGACACCCGGCGGATGATGAGCGAGCTCAACAATGAAAAAACCCGTCTCGCGACGGGTTTCAGGAGAGAGGCTTCAGCGCTGCGGGGCGATCCGCCAGACGGTGCCGCCGGCATCGTCGACCACCAGCAGGGCGCCGTCCTGCGCCACCTCGACCGCCGCGGGACGGCCCCAGACGTCGCGGTCGCTCAGCACCATGCCGCTCATGAAGTCCTGGTACTGGCCGGTCGGCACGCCGTTCTTCATGAAGACGCGCACCACCTTGTAGCCGGTGCGCACGCCGCGGTTCCAGGAACCGTGCAGGGCGACGAACACGTCACCCTCGTACTCCTTCGGGAAGGCGTTCTTCGCGCCCTTCGGCGCCTGGTACACCACCATGCCGAGCGGCGCCGAGTGCGACTGGATCAGCACGTCCGGCACGATGCTTCTACCCTTCAGGTCCGGGCGCTGGCCCTTCTGGCGCGGGTCTTCGTTGTCGCCGATGTAGTACCACGGCCAGCCGTAGAAACCGCCCTGCTTCACGCGCGTCAGGTAGTCCGGCGGCAGGTTGTCGCCCAGCGCATCGCGCTCGTTCACGGTGCACATCACGTCGCCGGTACTCGGGTAGACCAGCATGCCGACGCAGTTGCGCAGGCCGGTGGCATAGGTGCGGCGGTTCTTGCCGTCCACGTCGAAGGCCATGACGGTGGCGCGGTCGGTCTCCACGCCCCAGCTGGCGCCCAGGCCATGCCTGGCTTCCCACTGCGCGATCGGTTCGGGCGGCTGCGGGCCGATCTCGGTGGCCACGTTGGTGGCCGAGCCGATCGACAGCAGCATGGTCTTGCCGTCCTTCGAGAATGCCAGGGTGCGGGTGGTGTGGCCGCCGCTGGTGTCGGACAGCTCGGGAACGATGACTTCCGCCGCGCCGCGCGCCTTCAGGTCGCCGTTGCGGTAAGGGATACGCACCACCGAATTGACATTGGCGACGTACAGGTACTGCGGGTTTGCGCCCGACGGCCAGAAGGCGATGCCGTAGGGACGGTTCAAGCCGCTGGCAAAGACTTCGACGGTGTCGGCGACCCGGCCGAACTTTGAACGCGCCACCTTGATCTCGCCCTTGGCGGTGGCGGACAGGAAGACGTCGCCGTTCGGCGCGCGCAGCGCCACCCGCGGCTTGTCGGTATTAACGGCGAACACGCTCACGCTGAAGCCCTGCGGCACGACCGGCATGCTGCCGTTCGGACGCGCCTCGACGCGCGGGCCGTTGCCGGCGCTGTTCGTGGCAAACGGCGGCGGCATGTCGGTGACCTTGATGTGGTGGATGCGGCCGGGCTGGTTGTCGTCCCAGGAACCCTGGCGCTCGGCCGGGGTAGCTGCCTTCGCGGGTGCCGCTGCCGTGACGGCGCCCTGCAGGCTGGCGAGGTAGCCGACCAGCGCGGTGCGGGCCGCCTTGTCCGGCACGCCGACCGGCATCGTGGTGCCGGGCACGTTCTTCGCGGGGTCTGCCAGGAAAACGTCCAGCTCTTCACGGGTCCAGGTCTTGCCGGCCGCGCCGGCTTTCACCAGGGCCGCGGAGTAGTTGAAGCCGGGGACGCCGGCCGCCTTGCGCCCAACGACGCCGAACAGGCCCGGACCGGCGCGCGAGGACAGGTTCGCGTCCACGCTGTGGCAGCTGGCGCAGTTGTTCTGGAAGGTGGTCTGGCCGGCCGTCGTCGACGGTGCGGCGTGGGCAGCGGATGCGGCTGCCAGGCTGGCGATCAGCACCAGGGTCTTGGCTTGCAAAGGCGTTCTCCTGTTATGAGCAATGCGGAACTGGACGGTTCGCCATCATAGGGCAACTCGGCCGCGTGCGCTGAGTAAAGTGTGTCAGGGCTATAATCGCGCACTGCCCCCTCCGGCACCAGCGCGCGGAGCCCATCACAAGCAATTAACGAACGCCGAAACCAATGCCGATGCCCCCGGCCGATGCGGACTCCGTGGCGCATGCCGAACTTGCCCGCTATCGCTTCATCACCGGACTCGACGACGCGATCCGCCTGCTCACCGATCCCGAACAGATTGCCCAGACCGCCGCGCGCCTGCTCGGCGAGCATCTCGGCGCGGACCGCTGCGCCTATGCCTACGTGAGCGAAGACCAGGACAGCTTCGCCCTCACCGGCAACTACACCAGGGACGTTCCCAGCATCGTCGGGCGTTATCCGACGGCCGCCTTCGGCGCCGAGTTCGTCCGCCTGAATAGCCAGGGCTTGCCCTATGTCGTGGAGGACAGCGAGATCGACCCACGCGCAAGCGACGTGTTGCAGGCTTACCGCGATACCGTCATCCGCGCCGTGATCTGCGTCCCCGTCATCAAGGGCGGCCGGTGGGTGGCCTGCATGGCCCTGCACCAGGCCCCTCCCCGCCACTGGCAGGAACACGAAGTCCGGCTGCTCGAGGCGGTCGCCCACCGCGCGTGGGAATCGATCGAACGCAGCCGCATCGCGATCGAACTGCGCGCGGCCGAGGAACGGGTGCGCGCCAGCCACGACTACCTGCGCCTGCTGCTCGACTGCACCGAGGAAGGCTTTTATTCGATCGACCGCGAGGGCGTCACCATCATGTGCAACGCCGCCTTCCTGAAGATACTGGGATTTCAACACGAGAGCGAGGTGATCGGCAGGAAGCTGCATGGCGTGATCCACCACGCGCACCCGGACGGCGCGCATTACTGCGTGGAGGATTGCCCGATCTACCGCGCCGCGCGCGACGGCGTGCCGGCGCTGGTGGACGACGAGATGTTCTTCCGCGTGGACGGCAGCGCTTTTCCGGTCGAGTACCGCGCGCGCCCGGTCTGGCGCGACGGCCAGCTGCATGGCGCGGTCTGCACCTTCGTCGACCTGACCCAGCGCCGCCGCACCGAGGATGCGCTGCGCAAGAGCGAGGCCCATCTGCAGTCGGTGTTCGGGCAGACCGCCGCCGGCATCTGCGAAACCGACCTGCAAGGCCGGATCGTGAAGATCAACGACCGCTTCTGCGAGATGGTGGGACGCACCCGGGAAGAGCTGCTCTCGACGAGCATGCAGGAGATCACCCATCCTGACGACCTGCCGCTGAACCTTCCGCTGTTCAAGCGGATCATCGCCACCGGCGAGTCCTTCGAGATCGAAAAACGCTACCTGCGCCCGGACGGAAGCAGCGTCTGGGTCAACAATACCGTCAGCCTGATCCGCGCTCCGGCCGGACAGGGCTCGGACAGCACCCTCGCCGTCTGCATCGACATCACCAAGCGCAAGCACGCCGAGGAAGCCTTGCGCGAAGCCGACCGCCGCAAGGACGAGTTCCTGGCCATGCTGGCGCACGAGCTGAGGAACCCGATGGCGCCGATCCGCGCCGCCGCCGACCTGCTGGAGTCACACGACCTGGCGCCCGAGCAGCGCCGCCGCACCAGCCAGATCATCTCGCGCCAGGTCAAGCACATGACCGGCCTGGTGGACGACCTGCTGGACGTCTCGCGCGTCACGCGCGGCCTGGTGGAATTGCAGAAGGTCCGGCTCGACGTGAAGCAGGTCATCGCCGACGCCGTCGAGCAGAACCGCCCCCTGATGGAAGCGAAGCGCCACCGCCTGGTGGTGGAACTGGCGTTCGACGCCGCCCAGGTGCTGGGCGACCACAAGCGCCTGGTGCAGGTGCTGAGCAACCTGCTGGGCAACGCGGCCAAGTACACGCCGGCGGAAGGCCGTATCGAAGTGACGATGGGCGCCACCGGATCGCAAGTGGTCCTGGAAGTGGCGGACAACGGCATCGGCATCGCCCAGGAACTGCAGGCGCGCATTTTCGACCTGTTCGCCCAGGCCGACCGCAGTCCCGACCGCTCGCAGGGCGGCCTCGGCATCGGCCTGGCGCTGGTGAGAAGCCTGGTGGAGCTGCACGGCGGCAGCGTCGCCTGCCACAGCAAAGGCCTGGGCAGGGGCAGCCGCTTCCTGGTCACCCTGCCGCGCGCGGCCGGGCAGGATGCGCACTCCGGCACCCAGCGCGATGCGCTGGCGCAGGCGCCCATCGTCCCCCGGCGCGTGCTGGTGGTCGACGACAACGTCGATGCGGCCCAGATGCTGGGCATGTGCCTGGAGGCGGCCGGCCACGCCGTCATGATCGAGCACGATTCGCAGCAGGCGCTGGAACGGGCCAGTGCCTGGCTGCCCGAGGTGTGCATCCTCGATATCGGCCTGCCTGGGACGGACGGGAACGAGCTGGCGCGCCGCTTGCGCGCGCAGCCGGAGACCTCGAAGGCGACCCTGATCGCCTTGACGGGCTATGGGCAGGAGCAGGACCGGCAGAACGCCATGGCGGCGGGCTTCGACCATCACCTGGTCAAGCCGGTGGCGGCGCCGGACTTGCTGGCGCTGGTGGCCAAGGCGCAGCGCTAGCGCGCCTGGCTTACACGGTCAGCAGGCCGCGAAAGCCGCGCGCCGCGTAATAGGACTCGGCGCCGTTGTGGTAGACGAATACCCGGCCGTAGCGGCGGTCGCAGAACAGCGCGCCGCCCAGCTTGCGCACGTCTGGCGGGGTGGCGATCCAGCTCGAGGTCTTGCGGTCGAATTCACCGAGCGTCTGCAGGTGGCGGTACTGTTCTTCGGTGAGCAGCGCGATGCCCATGCTGGCGGCCACCTCCTCCGCACTGCTGCGCGGCTTGTTTTCCTTGCGCGCGTCCAAGGCGGCGGGGTCGTAGCAGATGCTGCGCCGGCCTGCCGGCGATTCCGGGGAACAGTCGCAGAAGATGATGCTGCCGGTCGCCTGCTCGATGCCGACGATGTCCGGCTCGCCGCCGGTCGCTTCCATCTGTGCCAGCGCATCCAGCGCAGCCGGATGGCGGTCGAGTCTTGCTTCTACCGCGGACCAATCAACTCCCGCGTGGCGGTGCATGTTCTTGTCGAAGCGGGCCTTCAATGTCTGCAGCAGTTCCTTGGCTTGTTCCGGGCGCATGGCTGGTCTTGTCCTCTCATGGTGGATGACTGCGATCAGGAACGCAAACTTAGCACAGCTCCGGACTCGGGCATGAAAAAACCCGGCTGCCGTTGCCGGCAGCCGGGTTTCGTGAGTCCGATGCGGAAGATCAGTCCCAGCTCAGCGCACCGCCGGTCTGGTACTCGGTCACGCGCGTCTCGAAGAAGTTACGCTCCTTCTTCAGGTCGATCATCTCGCTCATCCACGGGAACGGGTTCTCTTCGTTCGGGAACAGCGGATCCAGGCCGATCTGCACGGCGCGGCGGTTGGCGATGAAGCGCAGGTAGCCCTTGAACATCGGGGCGTTCAGGCCCAGCACGCCGCGCGGCATGGTGTCTTCGGCGTAGCGGTACTCGAGTTCGACGGCCTGCAGGAACAGGGCTTTCAGCTCTTCGCGGAAGGCCGCGGTCCACAGCTGCGGGTTTTCCATCTTGATCGTGTTGATCAGGTCGATGCCGAAGTTCACGTGCATCGACTCGTCGCGCAGAATGTACTGGTACTGCTCGGCGGCGCCGGTCATCTTGTTCTGGCGGCCGAGCGCCAGGATCTGGGTGAAGCCGACGTAGAAGAACAGGCCTTCCATCAGGCAGGCGAACACGATGATCGACTTCAGCAGCTTCTGGTCGTTTTCCAGGGTGCCGGTCTTGAAGTCAGGATCGGTCAGGACGTTGATGAACGGGATCAGGAACTGGTCCTTGTCGTGGATCGACGCGATCTCGTTGTAGGCGTTGAAGATCTCGCGCTCGTCCAGGCCCAGCGATTCGACGATGTACTGGTAGGCGTGGGTGTGGATTGCTTCCTCGAAAGCCTGGCGCAGCAGGTACTGGCGGCATTCCGGCGCGGTGATGTGGCGGTAGGTGCCCAGCACGATGTTGTTGGCGGCGAGCGAGTCGGCGGTCACGAAGAAGCCGAGGTTGCGCTTGACCAGGCGGCGCTCGTCTTCCGACAGGCCGTTCGGGCTCTTCCACAGCTCGATGTCGCGCTGCATGTTCACTTCCTGCGGCATCCAGTGGTTCGCGCAGCCGGCCAGGTACTTGTCCCATGCCCACTTGTACTTGAACGGCACCAGCTGGTTCACGTCGGTCTGGCCGTTGATGATGCGCTTGTCGTCGGCGTTGACGCGCTTGGCGACTTCGGCGGCGGCGGGTGCGGCTTCGCCGGCGGCTTGCGGTGCGCGCGGGGCTGGTGAGGTAGTCGGTTCGTCGTCCCAAGAGAGCATGGTGTTATTCCTTCTTTCGTGGCCTCCTCGATTGGTGGGGCCGTTAAGTATTCAGGGTGGTCGTCATTCGCGGGTGGAAGCCAAGCGTTAGTGGTGCACTACGAACTTGGATTCCGGCCTTCGCCGGAATGACGGTTTTTAGGGTGGTGGTACAAAGTGCTGCCGGGCCGTGAGGCCGGGCAGCACTTTCTTTGGCTTACTGGCAGGCTTCGCACTCGTCGAAGCCGGCGTCGCCCGGACGCAGGTAGCAGGCGGCGCCCTCCACCACTTCCGCGCTTGCAGCCGCCGGTGCCGCCGGAGCGGCAGCCACCGGACCGTTCGCTGCCGGCGCGGCGTGGCCGGCCACCAGGCCGCCCGAGACCGGCACCGCGTTCAGGGCGCCGGTGCGGGTGGTCGACTTCTCCATGTGCGTCGCCGCGATGGTGCGCAGGTAGTAGGTGGTCTTCAGGCCGCGCAGCCAGGCCAGCTTGTAGGTCTCGTCCAGCTTCTTGCCCGAGGCGCCGGCCATGTAGATGTTCAGCGACTGGGCCTGGTCGATCCACTTCTGGCGGCGCGAGGCGGCTTCCACCAGCCACTTCGGCTCGACTTCGAACGCGGTGGCGTAGATGTCGCGCAGGTCTTGCGGCACGCGGTCGATCTTGGAGAGCGAACCGTCGAAGTATTTCAGGTCGGCGATCATCACCTCGTCCCACAGGTCGCGCGCCTTCAGGTCGCGCACCAGGTAGGAGTTGATCTCGGTGAACTCGCCCGACAGGTTCGACTTCACGTACAGGTTCTGGAAGGTCGGCTCGATGCAGGCCGACACGCCGATGATGTTCGAGATGGTCGCGGTCGGGGCGATCGCCACGCAGTTCGAGTTACGCATGCCGAACTGCTTGATGCGCTCGCGCACCACGGTCCAGTCCATCGATTCGCTGGTGTCCTGCTCCAGGTAGCCGCCGCGTTCTTCCGCCAGCAGCTTGATCGAGTCCTGCGGCAGGATGCCGCGGTCCCACAGCGAACCTTCGTAGGTCTCGTAGCGGCCGCGCTCTTCGGCCAGCTCGGTCGAGGCCAGGTAGGCGTAGTAGCAGACGGCTTCCATCGACTTGTCGGCGAATTCGACTGCTTTCTCCGAAGCGAACGGCACGCGCATCATGTGCAGGCAGTCCTGGTGGCCCATGATGCCCATGCCCACCGGGCGGTGGCGCAGGTTCGAATTGCGCGCCTTGTCCACGGCGTAGTAGTTGATGTCGATGACGTTGTCCAGCATGCGCATCGCGGTGCGGATGGTCTTCTGCAGCTTGGCGTGGTCCAGGCCCTCGCCCTTCATGTGCTGCGGCAGGTTCACCGAGCCCAGGTTGCAGACGGCGATCTCGTCGGCGCTGGTGTTCAGCGTGATCTCGGTGCACAGGTTCGACGAGTGCACCACGCCGACGTGCTGCTGCGGCGAGCGGATGTTGCACGGATCCTTGAAGGTGATCCATGGGTGGCCGGTCTCGAACAGCATCGACAGCATCTTGCGCCACAGGTCGAGCGCTTCGACCTTCTTGTACACGGTCATTTCGCCGCGTGCAGCCTTGGCTTCATAGGCGACGTAGGCTTCTTCGAAGGCCTTGCCGACCTTGTCGTGCAGGTCCGGGGTTTCGCTCGGCGAGAACAGGCTCCAGTGGCCCTTCTCCATCACGCGCTTCATGAACAGGTCGGGAATCCAGTTCGCGGTGTTCATGTCGTGGGTGCGGCGGCGGTCGTCGCCGGTGTTCTTGCGCAGGTCGAGGAATTCCTCGATGTCCATGTGCCAGGTTTCCAGGTAGGCGCAGACCGCGCCCTTGCGCTTGCCGCCCTGGTTCACCGCCACGGCGGTGTCGTTGACCACTTTCAGGAACGGGACCACGCCCTGCGACTTGCCGTTGGTGCCCTTGATGCGTGAGCCCAGCGCGCGGACCGGGGTCCAGTCGTTGCCCAGGCCGCCGGCGAACTTCGACAGCAGCGCGTTTTCCTTGATCGCGTCGTAGATGCCTTCCAGGTCGTCGCCGACGGTGGTCAGGTAGCACGAGGACAGCTGCGAGCGGCGGGTGCCCGAGTTGAACAGGGTCGGGGTCGAGCTCATGAAGTCGAACGACGACAGCAGGTTGTAGAACTCGATGGCGCGCGCTTCGCGGTCGGCTTCGCGCAGGGCCAGGCCCATCGCGACGCGCATGTAGAAGGCCTGCGGCATCTCGATGCGGGTTTCGCGCACGTGCAGGAAGTAGCGGTCGTACAGGGTCTGCAGGCCGATGTAGCCGAACTGCAGGTCGCGGTCGGCGACGATGGCCTTGGCCAGGCGCTCGAGGTCGTACTTGCCCAGCTCTTCGTCCAGCAGTTCGTTCTGGATGCCCTTGGCGATGTATTGCGGGAAGTAGGTGATGTACTCGGCAGCGGCGCCGGCTTGCGGCACTTCATGGCCGAAGACTTCCTTGCGGATGGTGTGCAGCAGGATGCGCGCGGTGACCTGGCTGTAGGCCGGGTCGGTTTCCATCAGGGCGCGGGCGGCCAGGATGGCCGACTTGTGCAGCTCTTCGACCGGCACGCCGTCGTACAGGTTCTTCAGGGTCTCGGCGACGATGGCGTCGGCGTCGACGTGCTTTTCCAGGCCCGAGCAAGCGGCGTTCACGAGGGCGTGGACGTCGTTGATGTCCAGCGGACGGCGCTCGCCGCCGTCGACCACGTGGATCTGCGGCGCGGCGACCGGAGTACCGCCGGCGGCTTCCTTGGCGGCCTTGCGCTCTTCCATGCGCTTGGCGCGGTACAGCACGTATTCGCGGGCGACGTCATGCTCGCCCGAGCGCATCAGCGACAGTTCGACCTGGTCCTGCACGTCTTCGATGTGGAAGGTGCCGCCGTTCGGCTGGCGGCGCACGAGGGCAGCCACCACGTTGTTGGTCAGCTGCTCGACCAGCTCGCGGATGCGGGCCGACGCCGCGCCCTGCCCGCCGGCGACGGCGAGGAAGGCCTTTGTCATCGCGACCGAGATCTTGTGCGGCTCGAAAGCGACCACGGCGCCGTTGCGGCGGATAACCCGGTAGTCACCACGTGCGACGATTTCTGCGGGCGTGGCGGTGGCCGACGCGCCTGGGGTGACGTGCGGATTGATCGAAATGTCTTGTGCTGTTTGCATTGAGCCTCCAGTGAGCAGCGGATTTGCCGTTGTTGTCTTGAGCCGGACTTGTCAACCGGACAAAATTTTAAGCAAAGCGATACCCCGCCAGCTGGAACTCCTCACTGGCAACCAAGGATGAGATCAATGCGGCAGGGTAGAAATCGTTGTTAATTCAGTAGCTTGCAGAGCAAGCTTCAAGTCGAACGTGAATCTAGTTTCTTCTGATCCACTACCACTATATCTAGTGTTCGAACTTGATATGAGACTAATTGTAGTGCCTGACCTAGGTCAGGGCAAGTGACGGAGCCCGTAATTTTTTTTGTTTTTTTTGGTGCGCTGGCTTGACAAGCCCATAGGGCAAGAACGACGGGCGGTATGCGGTGAGTGAGCACTAACCCTGATCCGGAACGCTGCACAAGGCTTAATCAACTGCATGCGCGGCGCATCGTTCTTGTGCATTTTGCACTGGCGAAAAGACAACATCACGACATGCCGACTCGCGCTTTTGCAGGAGACTCACGCATGGTCGTCCGGCGCGCAGATCTCCAGCTTCTGCATCTGGTAGCGCAGCTGGCGCACGCTGATGCCGAGCAGGCTCGCTGCCTGGGTGCGGTTGAACTGGGTCTGCTGCAGGGCGCGTCCGATGATGTCGCGCTCGACCTGGCTCAGGTACTCGGGCAGGTTGCTCGGCAGGCCGTTGGGGCCCAGCATGGCGGAAGCGGGCGCCGCCTCCACCGGGGCAGGCGCAGGCGTCGGCATCGGTTCCGGCAAGGGCGTGGGCGCGGGCATGGGCGCCGGCGCGCTCGCGGCCGGTTCGCGCCGCAACGCGTCGCCCGGCCGCGCCGCCTTGAGCGACAGGTCGCCCACTTCGATCACGCCGTCGTTGGCAAAGGCCAGCGCCCGCTCCAGCACGTTTTCCAGTTCGCGGATGTTCCCCGGGAAGGAGTAGGCACGCAGCGCATCGAGCACGCCCGGTCCGAGCGCGGCCTGGCCCGGCCCGGCAAGGCGCGCCAGGATCGCGTCCACCAGCGGCGCCAGGTCGTCGATCCGTTCGCGCAGCGGCGGCAGCGACAGTTCGATCACGTTCAGGCGGTAGAACAAGTCCTGCCTGAACCTGCCCTGCTCCACGCATTTCGCCAGGTCCTGGTGGGTGGCGCTGATGATGCGCACGTCCACCGGCTCTTCGGTGGTGGCGCCGATCTTGCGCACGCGCCGCTCCTGGATCGCGCGCAGCAGCTTGACCTGCATCGGCAGCGGCAGGTCGGCCACTTCGTCCAGCATCAGGGTGCCGCCGTTGGCGGCCTGGAAGAAGCCGTCGCGCTCTTCGGCCGCGCCGGTGAAGGCGCCCTTGCGGTAGCCGAAGAACTCGGCTTCCATCAGGGTTTCGGGAATGGCGCCGCAGTTCACCGCCACGAACGCCTTGCCGGCGCGCGAACTCTGGGCGTGGATCTCGCGCGCGGCCAGTTCCTTGCCGCTGCCGGATTCGCCCGTGATCGAGATCGGCGCGTTCGAGCGCGCCAGCCGTCCGATCTGGGCGCGCAAGGCCGCCATCGCGCTTGACGTGCCGATCATGCGCGAACCGGGCGCCGCGCCGTCCGCCCGGGGCGCCGGGGCATCAAGCAGTTTCAGGGCCGAGCGCACCATCACGCGCAGCGCATCCAGGGCCACCGGCTTGGAGATGTAGTCGAAGGCGCCGGCCTTGAGCGCCACCACCGCGTTCTCGGCGCTGCCGTAGGCGGTGATGACGGCGATCGGCGTGCCCTTGTGCGAGGCGGTGACCTCGCGCACCAGTTCCAGCCCCAGGCCGTCCGGCAGGCGCATGTCGGTCAGGATCAGCGCGTAGTCGTGTTCCTCGAGCAGGCCGCGCGCCTGGCGCAGCGTGGCGGCGCTGTCGACGTCCAGCCCCATCTTGAGCAGGGTGATCTCGAGCAGTTCGCGCAGGTCGGCTTCGTCGTCGACCACCAGGATGCGGGGTGCGGTCATGGTTCTCTCACACTATATATAAGCAGCCGGATCCTAGGCCGGCTGCGAGAAGCTGATCACGAAACGCCCGCTCGCCCGGCGCGGTCCGGTGGCGGTGGGGTCGAAGCGGTATTCGTAGTCGAGCTTCGCGTCGTTGTTCAGGCACAGCTCGCGCGCCAGGTACAGGCCCAGGCCCGTGCCCTTGCTCGAGGTAGTATAGAAGGGTTCGAACAGGTGGGCGCGCACTTCGGGCGTGATGCCGGGGCCGTCGTCCTGCACGTGCAGTTCGATGCGGCCGGCGGCGTCCAGGGCCGGGAAGATGCGGATGCTGCCGGGCTCGCGGCTGGCATAGCGCACCGCATTGCCCAGCAGGTTGAGCAGCACTTCGTGCAGGTGCAGCGGGTCGAAGCGCAGCGCGCTCGTCCCGGGGTCGCCCAGGTAGACTATATCAGCCGCGAGCCCATGGGTTTCGCAGAATTCGGCCTTCAGCTCGGCGAGAAAGCTGGCCAGCTGCACCGGCTCGCCGTTCGGCTGCACCTTGCGCGACAGCTGCAGGATGTCCTCGACCATGCGGTTCACGCGCGTCACGTTGTCGCCCACGATCTTCAGCAGGCGCACCTCGGCCGGGCCGTGCAGGTCTTCGGCCAGCAGCGCGGTGGCGTGGCCGATCGCCGACAGCGGATTGCGCACCTCGTGCGCGATGCTGGCGGTGAGGCGTCCCATCGAGGCCAGCTTGAGCTGCTGCGCCTGGTTCTCGATGGCGCTGACGTCCTGCATGAACACCACGCTGCGTCCCAGCGCGACATCCAGCGTGTCGACCCGCGCGAAGCGCAGCTTCAGGTGCACCGGCTGGTCGCGTCGGCCGCGCAGGGGGCCCGCGTCTTCCTGGTAGGGCTTGACGGTCACGAACGCAGCGTCTTCGCTCGGCGCGCGCAGCCAGGCGCTGAAAGCTTGCGCCAGCGGTTCCAGCCCCGGCGCCTCGCCCAGCCGGAACGCCGCCACCTCCCCTTCCAGGCCCAGCATGCGGCGCGCCGCGGGGTTGCCGGTGAAGACCGCGCTGTCGTCGCCCACCACCAGGATGCCGTCGCCGACGTCGGCGATCACGATCGCGTTGATCGCCTGCTGGACGCGCAGGTCGACGCCGCGCTGCGCGGCCAGTTCTTCCTGCTTGATCAGGCGCGCCGCCAGGCGGTTTACCACCAGCACGCCGGCGAAGAAGGCGGCGCCGTACAGCCCGGCCTGCATCGGCGAGCGCCCGTTGTCCTGCATGAAGACCTGCCAGGTGGTTTCAAGCAGCAGGAACAGGGTCGCGACCGCGCTCGCAAACAGCGCCAGCGTCAGGGGAGCCAGGATGGCGGCGCCGGCCAGCGGGAACAGGTACAGGATCGCCAGGCCGCTGCGCATGCCGCCGGCTTCCAGGTAGAGCAGCGAGATCACGGCCAGGTCGAGCGCGATCTGGCAGCCCAGCTGCAGCGCGAAGCGGCGCCGCCACCAGGCGCCGAGCGCGCCGAAAACGAGCGCCGCCACCAGGTAGAACAGGCAGGCCGGGGTGTTGGCCGCGTCCAGGCGCACGCCCCCGTCGGTGATGCGCACGCCCAGGTAGAGCAGCAGCACCAGCGCGATGACGATGCGGGTGACGGTGAAGGTCTGTAGCGAGCGCCACAGGGTCATGCGCGCTTCGCGGGACAGCACCGCTGCTGGCGACATCGGCCGGCTTACTGCGGCGGCAGGCGCACGTGGCCCGGCGAGCAGTAGTCGTGGCCGTCGGCGTGCACCGCTTCGGAGGCCGGGAAATGGATGCCGCAGTGCGCGCACTGGGTCATGGTTTCGATTTCGGCCACCGGCGCCTGGCGCGGCGGTTCACGCGCATCTTGCCGATTGAGGGGCGGCTGCTGGCGCCCGCCCAGGCCCTTGAGCTTGGCGCGAATTGCCATGACGACCAGCCCGATCAGGAGGATCCAGAAGATGACGCGACTCATGCCAGCCCCCGGTGCAGGACGACTTCGAGCACGAAGCGGCTGCCGACGTAGGCCAGCGCCAGCGTGGCGAAGCCCGCCAGCGTGAAGCGCAGCGCTGTCTTGCCGCGCCAGCCTTGATAACGGCGGCCGGCCAGCAGCGCCGCGAACAGCAGCCAGGACAGCAGCGCGAACACGCTCTTATGGTCGAGACGCAGGGCGCGGCCGAACAGCTGTTCGGAGAACACCACGCCCGACAGCACGGTGAGGCTGAGCAGGATGAAGCCGATCCAGATCACGCGGAACAGCAGCTTTTCCATGGTCAGCAGCGCCGGCAGCTGGTCCAGCGCGCTGCCCAGCCAGCCGCCGCTGGCGGCGCGCGTGTGCAGGCGCGCCTCCTGCAAGGCCATCAGCACCGCATGGAAGGCGGCGATGGTGAGCGTACTGTAGGCCAGCACCGCGACCACGACGTGCCAGCCGAAGGCGGGCGTCTGGCCGTTCAGCGGCAGCAGGCTGCCGGGGAAGACCACCGGCAGCACCGCCGCCACCACGGCGAAAGGCATGACCAGGCGGCGCATGCCGTCGAGGGCGAAATTGCGGTTTTCCAGCCAGTAGGCGGCCACCGAGACCCACAGGGCGCTCGAGAGCATGATGGCGAAGCCGACCCGCAGCTGGCCCGGCTCGGCCACGTCGAGCCCGAGCGCGGCGCCATGCGCCGCCCAGGCCAGGGCGGTGACGCCTGAGATGACGGCGCCCCGGCGCGACGGCAGCAGGGCGCACACCGCGTACAGCAGGGCCGCGGCGAGGAAGAGGGAGTTCTGCATAATAAGAGTCTACACCATCGGGAAATGGTGGGGGCGGGCCCTCCTGTATGGCACAGGGACATGGGTTACACATGTCTAGAGACATAGGTGACACATGTCGAACCATTCTACGCCTTAATCCTGAGGTCGATTTCTGCGACTTTTCGCGTACAGAACATGACGTCGAAGT
>NZ_JNNN01000074.1:0-59985 GCF_000735635.1 Massilia sp. LC238
GTGCATCCGCATTCGGCGCTCGGCTACAAATCGCCGCGCATGTTTAGGAAAGAGCGACGCCGTCAGGCTCTGGAAACTGACGCTAACTAAGCATCAGGCTGTGTCCGGGAAAAGCGGGGCAAGATCAGGCCCGCGGAACGTGGGCGAATCCCTGCTTGCTCTGCCGTGAACGAATCGAAGCCGGCCACCCATCGGGTGGCCTTTTTTTGTTGCCTGGCGGAGAGAAGCAAGGGTTGCAGGGCGTGGGGCGCCCTGCAACGCGGCCTCTGCGTGGTCGCCAAGGCGGCAGGTTCGAAGCCTCGCGCGTACTCGCGCGAGGGCGGCCCGCGGAACGTGGGCGAATCCCTGCTTGCTCTGCCATGAACGACATCGAAGTCGGCCACCCTTGGGTGGCCATGTGTTTTTGTAGAAGCGGCGCACCAAAGGCGACTCGCATTATGCAAAAAAGGGAGCGTTTCCGCCCCCTGGTGCGATCAGTAGTGATAGCGGCACGAGATGATAACCAACTCCTCATCACGTACTTCGTAGACAAGACGGTTTGCTTCATCAATCCTTCGTGACCAAAAGCCGCTCAGGTTGTATCGCAAAGCTTCGGGTTTGCCGATTCCCTCGAAAGGGTTTCTCTGTGCATCTTTGATCAGATCATTGATGCGTTTGAGCGTCTTCTTATCTTGAGTTTGCCAGTAAACGTAAGTTTCCCAGGACTCAGGTGTGAACTTCAGGTTGAGCATGCTGCTGTTCCTCAGCTTCGGGGGTTTCTATTAACTCCCGATGCTGCGCTTGACCCGAACGTGCCTGAGCAATGGATCTGGCTAGGTGAGCCGCATTAGCAGGTGAGCTCAACAGGTGCACAGTCTCCATGAGGCTGCTGTAATAATCGAAGGACATCACTACCGCATCAGGCGCATCGCGGCGCGAGATAACGGTAACGTCAGCGTCCTCGACTACTTGGTCGATAACAGTCCGAAGACTGTTGCGAGCATCGGAAAAGTTAACGATTCGCATTTCTTTACTCCGCATAATCATATTGTAGAGAGACATGTTGTTGCCTTTAGTCTCGTGCGTGATGAGCTAGTTCGATGATGACTATCTGTTTCGTCAATGTGGCCCGTAGTAAAACATGCAATAAATTTGTACTTGTACTGTAAGTTGTACAAGTCGAGTATAGGAGCATTTTCTACAGTTTGCAAGCTGGTAGCACTACCTGCGTTGCAAGAGCGTAGGTAGTGTTACTAAAGCTACAGGTAGAGAGCAAACATACTCTTACAGCCATTCAGAGTCGCCCGACCGTGTGCTGAATCTGTCTGGCGCTTGGAGGGAAGGTGGACCGTTTACTTGCGCATCCATCACAGATCGTAACGCGCCTCCAGCACCCAGGTCCGCTGCGAATACGGATGAAAATTCCAGTACTGGTAATTGTTCAGATTATCCACCCCCACCGCCACAGTCCAGTGCTTCACCGGCTTCCACGTCACCCGCCCATCCACCGTGAAGTGCCTGCTCGCCCCCTGATAAGCAAACCCGTTCGGATCCGAATTATCCAGCGTCGAAAACTGCCGCCCCGAATAGCGCGCCGCCAGCGAGTACGCCAGCCGATCACCAACACGGTAAGTCGCCACTCCCGTCGCCCGCCAGCGCGGAATCCGCGGCTGCCACTTGCCTACACTGGCTGGAAACTTGTCATTACGCGTAATCTCCGACTCCGTCCAGGTCACGCTCGACTGCAAATCAAGCCCATCCACCCCCACGTCGTCCGCGTCGTAAGCCACCTCCAGCCCCTTGGTCTCGATCCGCCCCACGTTCTGTACGTTGGTCACGTTGGGCGTCACCAGCACATTGGTCTGCGAATACAGCGCATCCGAGGTCCGCTCCGCAAACGCCGTCAACCGCAGCAATCCCTTGTCGAGCTGGCGATCCGCACTCAGCTCCCCCGTCCACGACCGCTCCGGCTGCAGGTTCGGATCATTGTTGATCAAGGTCCCGCTGCCACTGATGCCCCCTTGGTACAGCTCCGACACCGTCGGCATGCGCACCGCCCGCCCCGCCGATGCCTTCAACACCCAGGAAGGCAGGACCTGCCAGGCCAGCGCCATCTTCGGCGACACATAGCTTCCTGAACGTTCCCCATGCGCGACAGTGGTAGCAGCATTCGACGTCCGCCCATCCCGCGCCTGCCAGCGTTCCACCCGCACCCCCAGCACGGCTTTCCAGCTTGGTGCAAACTTCCACGTATCCTGTCCCCACAAGGCCTGCGTCGTGGTACGACCCGAGAATGCCTGATTGCGGGCACCGGGCGCACCACCCAGCCAATCACCCGTCGCATTCTCGATGCTGGCCAGCTTGTAGGCCTCGCGCTGGTACCCAAATTCCACGATATGCGCCCCGGCCACGCCGTACGGCCGCCAGATGCCCTTGGCCGCAAAGGTATTCCAGCCGGTCCCCGACATGTCCACGATTCGTCCCGCGCCGCCTTTCAGCGCAGCGGGCAGGGCGATGGTCGGCGCGCGCAGCAGGTCCTGGTCATAGTCATACAGGCTCGCCGCCAGCTCCCAGTCGAACACGCCCTTGCTGTGGCTCTTCACCGACAGCCCGTGCATGAGATGGCGCAGCTCCTCGTTCGACGCATTGAAGTCGGTGGCGCCAAGGGTATAGCCTCGCCCGTCGATATCGATGCGCCCGCTGTACACCGGCGTCCCGGCAGCGTCGCGCAGGTAGGACGTCGGCCGGCCTTCGGAATCGTTTTGCCACACGCCCAGCGTATAGCTGGCCCGCAGCGTCGGCGTCAGGTCATAGGCGAGCTTCACTTTCACATGGTCTTGCACCGTGTCGTACTGCGTGCCGGCGCCCAGCAGGTACCACGCCCGATTGGTCCGGTCCTGGCCGAGGACAGCTCCGATAACGGGCGCGCCGCCCGGCGCCGCGCCGGCACTCAGGTAGCGGGTAGGAAAAGTCAGCGGCTGCCCTTCGTTGCTGCTCCGGTTCACGTCGATGAACCAGGACCAGCGCCCCTCCCGGTTACCGAGCGAGGCGCTCGCCTGGCGCCCGTTGTAGCGCTCGTGCGTCCCGTACAGGTCGAAAGGCTGGTGGGTGAAGCCGAACTTGGCATGCGCCTCGAACTTGGTCGGCATGCGCGTCACGTAGTCGACCACGGCGCCCACCGAATTGCCGCCATAGGCCGCCGAGAACGGCCCGTACAGCACGTCCACGCGCTCGATTTCCTCGGGCGTGACCATGCCCCAGCGCGGCGCGAAGTTGGCGCCGTTGCCGAGGTAGTTGGACAGCAGGATGCCGTCCGCGTACACCATCGAGCGCGCGCTGTTGCCGGTGCCGGAGGCGCGGGTCGACGGCACGGCGTGGTTGTAGTCGCCGATGTAGCGCTTGCGCACCAGCAGGCTGGGGAGGTATTTCAGCGCGTCTTCCGCGTCGGTGGCGTTGATGCTGTGCTCGATCTCGGCGCGGGTGATGCCTTCGATGGTGGTCGGGATCTGCGTCGGCAGCGAGGTCGGGCGCAAGCCGGTGATGGTGACGGTGCCCAGCTGTTTGACGGGTCCATCCTGGTCCTGCGCGAGCGCGGCGTGCGAGATGGCCGCGAGCAGGGTGAGTGCGAGCTTCTTCATTGCGTTTCCTTGGGCGTGTGACGGCACAGGCGTGGCGGGTCACACGCGATAGCGAGTCTTCCGGTAATCAGAACCGGTACGGGGGACGAGCGGTCAGGAGACGCCTGGCGGCGCACGTGACTGCGCCGGTGTCCACGCGAACTGCGGGGACGGGGACTGGTAGAAGAGTCGCGGATAACTGTCGCGCGGGAGGACGACAAGCGGCGGTAGGTCGGGTGGCGGAGGCAGCAGCACCGGCGCATGGTGCGAGCAGCACAGGTCGCAGTGCGTCATGTCCGGTATCGCTCCCGGAGCCCTGTCCGGACTGTCCGGCACGGGCATCATGACCATGCCGGCCGCGGTACAGATTTCGCTTGTTTGCGCAAGAAATTGCGGCGGGGCGAAGGCATGCGACAGCGCGGGCGCGAACAGGCTGAACACGAAGGCCACGAGGGCGATCCATGCACGCAAGACCTGGCTTGTCGATGAGCGGGGCATGCGGACATTATAACCAGCGCCCGACGGAGGCGCCGGTATCCCGCAACAGCAGGGGAATTGCGGCATCCATGGAGGCTGGTCCTCGACGAGTCCACCAACCACCTCGACGGCCCGAGCCGCCATGCCTTGGCAGCGAAGCTGCGCGCCTGGCGGCGCGGCCTGATCGTGGTCAGCTACGACCGCGCCCTGCTGGGACAGATGGAGCGCATCGTCGAGCTGTTCGATGCCGAACTCCCGTTCGCCGCTCCGGCCCGAACGACTGCGGCAAGTCGACCCTGCTGAAGGTGATCGCCGGCGAGCTGGCGTCATTGACAGGGCGCGCAGTGCGCGACCCGGCCTGCGTCTGGCTCGACCAGTACCTCGGCACCCTCGAACCCACGGAGCAGCACGATCGACCGGCTGCTGGAAGCGAGCCAGGCCTCTGGCCAGGACCGGCTGCGCACCTACCGGCCCAGACCGGCCCCGACGCCCACAAGGTGACCCAGCCTGCTGGCCAGCTACGCAAGTATCCCGGGGCCTGGTGGTGGTCCCGCACGACGAGGTCTTTCTCGAGCGCCTAGATCTGATCCACCGCTTGCGCGCCATTACGCAGGGATGGCGGCTCGCCTGAGCCGAGGACCTATTTTTTCTTGAACAGCTTGTCGACCATGCTGCTGGCCTTCTGCTCTGTATGTTTCTCCTGTGCGGCGCGTTCGGCCGGGCTGGCAGCCGCATTCGTGCAGCGCTGCGACACGCGCCGGAAGCGCTGGCCGCAGTTGCCCGCCATGCGCTTCGCTTCGTCCCAGCCTTGTGTCTCGCCGTAGAAGCGTACCGCGTCGGGCCAGGCTTCTTCCGCATTCTGGAAATACTGGAGGCCCGCGTCCAGGATCTTCCTGGCATTGGCGCGCTGCCCGTCCTTCAGGCGCTCGCTGCGCACCACGTAGACCTTCCAGGCGCGGTCCGGCGCCGACTCCAGGTTCTTGTCGAGCAACAGGGCGGGGTCGAAGCGCTTCTTTCCCATGGCGGCCGGCTGGGCTTCGAACACAAGGTACAGGGCATACAGGGGAACGGCGTGCGTTGCCGTGTTGCCGGAGGCCGCTTTTTGCGCGGCGGCGATCGAAGCCGGGGCGGCCGGCGCGGCGATCGCCTCGAAGGCCAGCGCGTAGTTGGCGAGCAAGGCGGCGGTCCGCCTGTCCTGGCGGACTGCTTCCAGCGGCGCGCTGACCGGCCGGCTTGGCGCCAGCAAGGGCGGCACCGGAGCCACCGCCTGGGCCAGCGTGGAAATCCGCTCGGTGGTCTCGGGATGGCGGCTCGCCAGCCTGGCGCTGAGGTTCTCGACCCCGATGCCGACCTGCTTGAAGAAGCCGTTGATGCTGGCGTTGAGCTCGCCCGCCCCCTGGGCGATGAGCGCATTGCCGCCGCGCTTGGCGCTGTCGCGCATGGTCTCGTCCCTGGCCTGCTTGCGTACTTCCGCCACCAGCGCTTCCTGGCGCTGTTTTTGCAGAGCCACATTGTCGTCTTCCCAGGAGGCCAGACGTTCGAGGAAGGCTTTCATGCCATGTTCGTAGGAGTAGCCCAGCTTCAGCGACAGGTTCAGGCCGAGCATGGCGGCCGCACTTTCCTGGCTCCGGCCGTATTGCACGGTGGCGGCGCCGCGGCCCAGCACATATGCGGTGACAAGGCTGTCGAGCTTGTTCCAACCTTTCACTTCCGCCGTCTTCCTCGCCAGCGCATAAGCGGCGCCGGACAGGCTCATGACCGTGTCGGCATCCTGCACCGCCGTGTCGAGCAGGTGGTAGTGAAGGTAGATGTGGGCGAACTCGTGGCTCAGCAGGGCCACCAGTTCGTCCTCGCTCTCCACCGAGGTAAACCAGGGCAGCGACAGGTAGATGTTGCCGGCGCCCGTCGCGTAGGCGTTGAGCGACTGGTCCGCAAGCAGGTGCACCTCTCCCGGCCAAGCCGGCACGCCGGCTTTGTCCTTGATGCGCGCATACAGCCTGTTCAGGTAAGCCTGCGCCTCGGGTGCGTTGACCAGGCCGAATCCCTTGGCCCGCTCGTTCAGGACATCCTGCTCGGTGCCGGGCCAGGCGCGCGCCGCCGGAGGCGGAAGCTCGCCGGTCGGATGCAGGGCAGGCGACTTGGCCGGGCCGGCGACAAAGGAATCGGTGCCGCGCGTCGGAACGGTCTCGCAGCCGGACAGGATGGCCAGCGCAGCGGCGAGCGTGATGGCAGCCTGCCAGCGCAGGGGCTTATTTGCAGGCACGGGTTCCGGCTCCCGGGGTGGCGGCGCTCTGGGTGCTGGAGGCCTGGACGATGGCGCCGCACTTGGCGTTGACGCCGCGCGTGGTCCGCACTTCCACGCTGCGCACCCAGTATTGCTTGTCGTCGAGCATGACCCGCAGGGCACCCGGCTGCTTTTCCTCGATGGAAAGGGGAAGGGCGACGTCGCGCAGTGCCACCTGGCGTACCGGCGCCGCGGCGTCTGGGCCATCGTACAGGTTGAGGGTGGTCGCGCCGGTCATGGCGGGGCCGACGACCAGCCCCTGTGCCGATGCCGCGGCGGACGCCAGGAGGAGGAGCCCGGAAAAGAACTGCGACGGTTTCATGATGCCCTTTCTGTATCCAGATGTGATGGTTGACGGTCCTGCGCCTGCGCCTGGTGCAGGCCGCCAGCGGAGGCGGGAAGTTCGCCGAAGAAGAACCAGCGTATTCTGCCCATGTAGTTGATGCCTTCGGCGAACAGCGCCATCGTTACCAGTTCGACCACTGGCAGCAAGCCGATCCGGAACCAGGTCTGGAGCAGTGCGATCACGATCATGGCCAGCAGCGTCTGCACCGCCAGGCGCAGCAGCCAGGAGCCAGCGCCGGCGGCGACGTGGCGCAGGCGTTGTCCGAAACTCGCCAGTTGCCGGCCAGCCTGGCCGTCGTCATACATCGGCAGGTCAAGCAGTTTCTCGGCGCCGAAGCGCACCAGCAGGACGATTGCCAGCGTAATCATGCCCGGCACGAACAGCGCCAGCGACGGGGGCATGGTCCATTCGGCGCTCAACTTGTAGTCGCTGTCGTAGGTCAGGAGGTTGTCCAGCGCCATTGCGTGCAGGTGGACGCCGGGGATCAGCCGGTGGATTGGCGAGTTCGCATAGTCGTTGTAGCCGGGGACATTAGCGCCCACCATCACGTAGCGGCCAGCCAGGTAGGGCGCCAGTTCCTGTGGCGAGAGTTCGCCTGCCTGCGCCATGGACAGCGTGCGGTGGTAAGGGCAGGGCGGCGGGCTCTCCTTCATGAAATTCGAGCGGATGACCCCGGGCACCAGCAGGCGCGGATCGAAGCGGCCCGGCGCGCAATCGCGTAGCAGCGCGGGGCGATGCGGCTGAGGCGCCGAGTCCAGCCCCCATACCAGCGCCATCGGCACCGTCTCCGGGCCGAGATCGAGGCCGGCGACATCCTGCGCGATTGCCATCGCGGCGCTTCGGTGCGCGGGCTGGCCGGGCGCGGAGGGCGGGCCTGCCTGCCAGCCATCCGCAGCGAGATGCCGGGTCAGTGGATAGGTCCACGCGTAGCCGTCGAGCGGGTCGGGCAGGTAGTCTACGCCAACCAGCGTAAAGCAGGGCAGCGCGCCCGGCGCCGTCTCCAGGCCACGCCGCAATGCCAGCCGGCCGGTGTCGGGCGAGCTCAGGGCCGCCAGGAAAACCGGAACCTTGTAGATGTTCTGGATGGTGCACAAGGCTTCCCGCAAGGCGGGCAGGCTGGGGTCGGGACGTTCCTGGCCGAAGGTGATGTCCACCAGCAGGGCCCTGGGTCGCGTCAGCGGATCGGCTGCCAGCCGCAGCAGCCAGTCCGCATGGTCCCGGTAGCTGAGCGGCCAGGCGTTGCCGGTGGCGTCGAGAAATTCCCGGTCGTAGGTCAGCACCGTGATCTGGTCGCGCACGGTTTCCGGATAGGCGACCGAGGTCAGCGGAGCCTGGGCGGTCGCCATGAAGCGGGTCATGACCATGCCGCTCGCATCAAGCCGGTCGCCCAGGAACAGCATCGCGAACGATGCCATGGCCAGGACGGACAACATGCACGACAAGCGCCAGGCCCTGGCCGCCCAGGTATTGCGGGCCAGGCGCGGCAGCAATGCCTCGCCAATGCAGCGCGCGGCCGCTGTCCGGCGCGGGTGTCGCCAGAGGGCGAACGCGATATTTCGTCCTGCGGTACGAAGCCTGGGGAAGTTCATGAAATGCGATTATCGAAGCGCCTTTGACACGGCATGGACCGGTTGACAAACTGTTTCAATAGTACAGGCACGAAGATCGAATAACAAAAAAATAATTAATTTGATGCAACATGCATATGTCGGGTAATCCGGGGCGGGATCGAAGGTGCATTGTTATAATCACGGGTTCTCAGCTCGCGGCCTCGCCCGCACCGACACCTACGATCATGTTGCGCACGCTTGTCATCTCCCCCAACTGGATCGGCGACGCCGTCATGGCGCAGCCGCTGCTGCGCCGCCTGCGCGAACAGCATCCCGAGCGGCCGATCGACGTGCTGGCGCCGACCTGGGTCGCGCCGGTCTGGCGCGCCATGCGCGAAGTGGACGAGGTCATCGAATCGCCCTTCAAGCATGGTTCGCTGCAGTGGAAGGAACGCAAGGCCTTCGCGAAAATGCTCAAGGCGCGCGGCTATGCCGACTCCTATGTGCTGCCGAACACGCTCAAGTTCGCCTTGATCCCCTGGCTGGCGGGTATCAGGAAACGCGTCGGCTACAAGGGCGAGATGCGCTACGGCCTGGTCAACGTGATGCACCACGACGACAAGGCCGCGCCACGCCCGATGGCGCAGTTTTACCAGGCGCTGGCCGACGAGCCGGTGCGCCACCTGCCGCGTCCGGAAAAATTGCCGGAGCCGGAAATGCGGGTCGAAGCAGGCCAGGCCGAGGCCGCCATCGCGCGCCTCGGCCTGCCGCCGGGCACCTACGTGGCCTTCGCGCCCGGCGCCGAGTTCGGCCCCGCCAAGCGCTGGCCGGCGCCATACTTCGCCGAGCTGGCGCAGACTATCCGCGCGAATGTGCCGGACGCGCAGATCCTGCTGCTCGGCTCGCCGAAGGACCGCGCCGTCTGCGACGAGATCACCGCCATCGTGCCGCAAGCGAGCAACCTGGCCGGTTCCACCTCGCTGAGCGAGGCGATCGCGCTGATCTCGGTTGCCGCCGCAGTGGTGACCAACGATTCCGGCCTGATGCACATCGGCGCCGCGCTGCGCCGCCCGGTGGTGGCGATCTACGGCCCGACCGACCCGCGCCACACGCCGCCGCTGTCCGAGCTGGCGAAGATCCTGTGGCTGCACATCGCGTGCTCGCCCTGCCAGCAGCGCGAATGTCCGCTGGGGCACCAGAACTGCATGAAGCAGATCCTGCCCAAGGATGTGTGGCAACCGCTGCAGCCCATGCTCGCAGCCTGAACGATTACTGAAACGAGGTAGAAAATGATACTGGTTACTGGCGCTGCAGGCTTCATCGGAGCCAACCTGGTCCACGCCCTGTCGAAGCGCAAACCCTTCAGCGTGTTCGCGGTCGATAACATGGCGCGTCCGGAGAAATTCCTGAACATCGTCGATGCCGAAGTGGCCGACTACCTCGACAAGGAAGACTTCATCGTGCGCCTGAAGGCCGGCGAATTCGACGGCAAGTTCTCCGCCGTGCTGCACCAGGGCGCCTGCTCCAACACCATGGAGACCGACGGCCGCTACATGATGAAGAATAACTACGAGTACACCATCGCGCTGTTCGAGTTCTGCCAGCGCGAGCGTATTCCCTTCATCTACGCCTCGTCGGCCGCGGTGTATGGCGGCGGCAGCGTGTTCAAGGAAGAGCGCCAGCACGAGCGCCCCCTCAACGTCTACGGCTATTCGAAGTTCCTGTTCGACCAGTACATGCGCCGCTACTGGGC
The DNA here is from genome assembly GCF_000735635.1 of Massilia sp. LC238. Taxonomy (NCBI): domain Bacteria; kingdom Pseudomonadati; phylum Pseudomonadota; class Betaproteobacteria; order Burkholderiales; family Oxalobacteraceae; genus Massilia; species Massilia sp. LC238. Next base: position 10,007 of record NZ_JNNN01000074.1, read on the forward strand.
GCAGCACGGCATGGCCAAGGGCAGCCAGGTGGTGGGCCTGCGCTACTTCAACGTGTACGGACCGCTGGAAGGGCACAAGGGCACGATGGCCTCGGTTCCGTTCCACCAATACCACCAGTTCCAGAAAGAGGGCAAGGTCAAGCTGTTCGGCGCCAACGAAGGTTATGAAGCCGGCACCCAGATGCGCGACTTCATCTACGTGGAAGACGTGGTCAAGGTCAATCTGTTCTTCCTCGATCATCCGGACAAGCGCGGCATCTTCAACCTCGGCACCGGCCGCGCCCAGCCCTTCAACGACCTGGCGGTGGCCACGGTCAATGCGCTGGCCAACGAGGGCAATGCGCCGCTCACGCTGGCGCAGATCGTGGACAAGGGCTTGCTCGAATACATCCCGTTTCCGGACAAGCTGAAGGGCAAGTACCAGAGCTTCACCCAGGCCGACATCGGCGCGCTGCGCGCCGCCGGCTACTCCGAGCCCTTCACCGACGTCGCAACCGGCGTCGCGAAATACATGCAGTATCTGAAAACGGCCCGCTAAGCCGGCATCGTCGCCCCCGCGCAGGCGGGGGCCAATTTCCCCCGCAGTCCGATACATCCCGTTTACGCTCTGTCCCCCAGCTTTTAGCGCGTTTTTACACGCGATCACCTAGGCTTTCACCTGCTCCAACAACAACAGCAGGACACCATGAAAGCATTGATCCAAGCCTCCGTGCTCGCCGCCACCATCCTGGCCCCGGCCGCCCACGCGCAAACCGATGCCCCGGCATCGACCACCACCTTCAACCTCGCCGCCACCAGCGACTATCGCTACCGCGGAATCTCGCAGACGCGCCTGCAGCCCGCGTTGCAGGGCGGCGCCGACTACGTCCATTCCTCCGGCTGGTACGCCGGGGCCTGGGCCTCGACCATCAAGTGGATCGAGGACGCCGGCGGCCATGGCAAGGTCGAACTCGACCTCTACGGCGGCAAGCGCGGCGAACTCGCGCGCGGCCTGAGCTATGACGTCGGCGTGCTGCGCTACCTGTACGCAGGCAATGACCTCGGCAGCGTACCGGGCTTCGCCAATGCGAACACCAACGAAATATACGCCCAACTCGGCTACGGGCCGGCCTACCTCAAGTACTCGCACGCCACCACCAACCTGTTCGGCTTTGTCGGCAGCGACAACACGTCCTATCTCGACCTCGGCGCCAACCTCGATGCCGGCAACGGCGTCACGGTGCAGCTGCACGCCGGTCGCCAGCGCGTCGAGAACAACGGCGCCGCCAGCTATACCGACTGGAAGCTCGGCGCCAGCCGCGCGTTCGGCGCCGCCAGCGTCGCGCTGGCGGTGGTCGGCACCAACGCCGGCAAGAGCGCCTACGCCTCGCCCGTCAACGGCAAGTTCATGGGCAAGACCGCGCTCGTGCTGAGCGTCGCGGCCAGCTTCTAAGCCGGTCACGCCCGCTCCGCGGCATACACCTCATTTACACCCCGTTTACACGGCGCCGCGCGCTTTTTACGCACCATTTCGCGTGGCGCCGCTACCTTCCATCCAATCACAACACTGGGTACGAGTGCACATGGACTTCCTTTTCATCGGCGCCTTCCTCCTCCTCTTCGCGCTGACCTGGCTGCTGCTGGCCGGCTGCCACCGCCTGGGAGGCAAGCAATGACCACCTTTTATCTCGTCGGCGCCCTGGTCGCCGCCGGCCTGCTGGCCTATTTGCTGGCGGCCCTGTTCATGGCGGAGGAACTGTGAGCATGTTCTCCGACTTCCTGCCGCTGCTGGCGGTCTTCTTGCTGGTGTTGCTCCTGCTTGGCTATCCGCTAGGGCTGTTCATGGCGCGTGTCGCCGATAGCGCGGCGCTGCCCGGCATGCGCTGGATGGGCCGCGTCGAGGCGCTGTTCTACCGCGCTGCCGGCCACGGCTCCAGGGCCGCGCAAGGCTGGAAAAGCTATGCGCTGGCGCTGGTCGCCTTCAATGCCGTCGGCGCGCTGGCTGTGTATGCGCTGCAGCGCGTGCAGGCCTGGCTGCCGCTCAATCCCGAAGGCATGCCCAACGTCGGCGCCGACTCTTCCTTCAACACCGCGGTCAGCTTCGTCGCCAACACCAACTGGCAGGGCTACAGCGGCGAGCAGACCATGAGCATCCTGACCCAGATGCTGGGACTGGCCTGCCAGAACTTCTTCTCGGCCGCGACCGGCATCGCCGTGGCCTTCGCCCTGATCCGCGGCTTCGCGGCGCGCTCGAGCAGCGCGATCGGCAACTTCTGGGTCGACCTGACCCGCGCCACCCTGTACGTGCTGCTACCGCTGTCGATCGCGTTCGCGCTGTTCTTCGCCAGCCAGGGCGTGGTGCAGGGCTTCTCCACGCACGTCGACGCGCAGGTGCTCGATCCGGCCAGCTATGCGCTTCCGGACGGCGCCGGGACCGCGCAGGCCGTCACGCAGACCATCCCGATGGGACCGGTCGCGTCGCAGGAAGCCATCAAGCTGCTGGGCACCAACGGCGGCGGCTACTTCAACGCCAACTCGGCCCATCCGTTCGAGAATTCGAACGCGCTGTCGAACTTCGTGCAGATGATCGCCATCTTCCTGATACCCGCAGGTTTGTGCTTCACCTTCGGACGCACGGTGGGCGACATGCGCCAGGGCTGGGCGGTACTGGCCACCATGACCGTGCTGTTCGTCGTCGCGGCCAGCCTGGCCTTCGCGGCCGAGCAGCAGGCCAATCCGCTGCTGGGCGCGCTCGGGGTCGATGCCTCGGCCGGCAACATGGAAGGCAAGGAAACCCGCTTCGGCATCGCCGCCTCGACCCTGTTCTCGGCCGTCACCACCGCCGCCTCCTGCGGCGCGGTGAACGCCATGCACGACTCCTTCATGCCGCTCGGCGGCATGGTGCCGATGGTGCTGATGCAGCTCGGCGAAGTGGTCTTCGGCGGCGTCGGCACCGGCCTGTACGGGATGCTGGTGTTCGCCATTCTGGCGGTCTTCATCGCCGGGCTGATGATCGGCCGGACTCCCGAGTACCTGGGCAAGAAGATCGGCGCCTACGAGATGAAGATGGCCTCGCTGGTCATCCTGATCACGCCATGCCTGGTCCTGCTCGGCACCGCCGTCGCGGTCGTGGCCGACGCCGGCAGGGCCAGCGTCGCCAATCCTGGCGCGCACGGCTTCTCCGAGATCCTGTATGCGCTCAGCTCCGCCGCCAACAACAACGGCAGCGCCTTCGCCGGACTGTCCGCCAATACCCCGTTCTACAACACCCTGCTGGCGGTGGCGATGTGGTTCGGCCGCTTCGGCGTGATCGTCCCGGTGCTGGCCATCGCCGGCTCGCTCGCCGCGCGCCGGCGCCTCGACGCCAACGCGGGCACCATGCCGACCCACGGGCCGATGTTCGTCGGCCTGCTGGCCGGCGTGGTCCTGCTGGTCGGCATCCTCAACTACGTGCCGGCGCTCGCACTGGGCCCGGTGGTCGAGCACCTTCAGCTGTTCGCGAAGTGATCATGAATACACCTGTCATCGAAGCACCCATTCCCCAGGCCCTGCCGGCACGCCGCAACCTGAATTTGTTCGACGCGAAACTGGTCGGTCCGGCCGTCGTCGATGCCTTGCGCAAGCTGCATCCGCGCATCCAGCTGCGCAGCCCGGTGATGTTCGTGGTCTATGCCGGCAGCATCCTGACCACTCTGCTGGCGCTCGACGCCCTGGCGGGGCAGGGCGAGGCGCCGGCCGGCTTCATCGCCGCCACCGCCGCCTGGCTGTGGTTCACGGTGCTGTTCGCGAACTTCGCCGAGGCGCTGGCCGAAGGCCGCAGCAAGGCGCAGGCCGCCTCGCTGCGCAGCCTGAAGCAGACCGTCATGGGCAAGAAGCTGCCGTCGCCGCAGCATGGCGCCACCTGGCACCCGGTGAAGTCGGAAGAGCTGCGCAAGGGCATGCACTTCCTGGTCGAGGCGGGCGACGTGATTCCGGTCGACGGCGAAGTCCTGGAAGGCGTGGCATCGGTCGACGAGAGCGCCATCACCGGAGAATCGGCGCCGGTGATCCGCGAGTCGGGCGGCGACTTCAGCGCCGTCACCGGCGGCACCCGCGTGCTGTCGGATTGGCTGGTGGTGCGCGTCACCGCCGACCCGGGCGAGACCTTCCTAGACCGCATGATCGGCATGGTCGAAGGCGCCTCGCGCAAGAAGACCCCGAACGAGGTCGCGCTGACCATCCTGCTGGTGGCATTGACCATTGTGTTCCTGGTGGTGACTGTCACGCTGCTGCCGTTCTCACTGTTCGCGGTGGAGGCTGCCGGCAGCGGCACGCCGGTGACGATCACGGTGCTGGTGGCACTGCTGGTCTGCCTGATTCCGACCACCATCGGCGGCCTGTTGTCGGCCATCGGCGTGGCCGGCATGAGCCGGATGATGGGCGCCAACGTCATCGCCACCTCGGGCCGCGCGGTCGAGGCGGCGGGCGACGTCGACGTGCTCATGATGGACAAGACCGGCACCATCACCTTCGGCAACCGCCAGGCCAGCGCCTTCCTGCCGGCGCCGGGCGTCACCGAACGGGAACTGGCCGACGTCGCGCAGCTCGCGTCGCTGGCCGACGAGACCCCGGAAGGGCGCAGCATCGCGGTGCTGGCCAAGAGCCGCTTCAACATCCGCGAGCGCGACATGGCGGCGCTGGACGCCAGCTTCGTGCCCTTCACGGCCCAGACACGCATGAGCGGCGTCGACGTCGGCGCGCGCCGCCTGCGCAAAGGCGCCGCCAGCGCCATCCGCGCTTACGTCGAGGCGTCAGGGCAGGCCTATCCCGCCGAGGTGGCGGCGCTCGCGGACGCCGCCGCGCGCCGCGGCAGCACGCCGCTGGTAGTGGCCGACGGCGGTCGCGTGATGGGCGTGGTCGAGCTGAAGGACGTGGTCAAGGGCGGCATCCGCGAACGCTTCGCGGAACTGCGCCGCATGGGCGTCAAGACCGTGATGATCACCGGTGACAACAGGCTGACCGCCGCCGCCATCGCGGCCGAGGCCGGGGTCGACGACTTCGTGGCCGAGGCCACTCCCGAGGACAAGCTGGCGCTGATCCGGCGCTACCAGGCCGAGGGCAAGCTGGTCGCGATGACCGGCGACGGCACCAACGACGCGCCGGCGCTGGCCCAGGCCGACGTGGCGGTGGCGATGGCCTCGGGCACCCAGGCCGCCAAGGAGGCCGGCAACATGGTCGACCTGGATTCGAACCCGACCAAGCTGCTCGAGATCGTCGAGATCGGCAAGCAGATGCTGATGACGCGCGGCGCATTGACCACCTTCTCGATCGCCAACGACATCGCCAAGTATTTCGCCATCGTGCCGGCGGCCTTCGTCGGCACCTATCCGGCGCTGCAGGCGCTCAACGTCATGCAGCTCGCCAGCCCGGCGTCGAGCATCATGTCGGCGGTGATCTTCAATGCCCTGATCATCGTGTTCCTGATCCCGCTGGCCCTGAAAGGGGTGCGCTACCGCGCGATTGGCGCCGCCAGCCTGCTGCGCCGGAACATGCTGGTGTACGGCCTGGGCGGCATTGTCCTGCCCTTCGCGGGCATCAAGCTGATCGACATGGCGCTGACCGCGCTGAACCTGGTTTGAGGAACCGAGCATGCAATCTGTCATTCGTCCCGCGCTGGTATTGTTCGGCGCATTGACCCTGGTCTGTGGAGTCGCCTATCCGCTGCTGGTCACCGGCGTCGCCCAGGCCGCCTTTCCCGAGCAGGCCGGCGGCAGCCTGGTGAAGCAGGGCGACCGGGTGGTCGGCTCGCGCCTGATCGGCCAGCATTTCAGCGCCCCGCGATACTTCTGGGGCCGTCCCTCCGCTACCGGCCCGATGCCGAACAACGGCGGCGGCTCGTCCGGCTCCAACCAGGGGCCGCTCAACCCGGCCCTGCACGATGCGGTCAAGGCCCGCATCGAAGCCTTGCGCGCCGGCGACCCGGAGAACCATGCGCCGATCCCGGTCGACCTGGTCACCGCATCGGGCAGCGGGCTCGATCCCGAGATCAGCCTGGCGGGCGCGCGCTGGCAGGCGGCCCGGGTGGCCAGGGCGCGCGGCCTTGCCCGCGCCGACGTCGAGCGACTGATCGATGCCCACGCCGAGGGCAACGCGGCCGGTCCCTTCGGCACCCCGCGCGTCAACGTTCTGGCCCTGAACCTGGCGCTGGACGCGCAGGTGCGCGATACTCGCTGAACGATGCCGAACAACGCTTCCCAACGACCCGACCCCGATGTCCTGCTTGCGCAGCTGCGCGAGCAGGAGCGCAGCGCCGCGCGCGGCAAGCTCCGCATCTACTTCGGTGCATCGGCCGGCGTCGGCAAGACCTGCGCGATGCTGCAGGAAGCGCACCGCTTGCGGGAGGAAGGCGCAAGCCCGCTGGTCGGCGTGGTCGAAACGCACGGGCGCGAGGAGACCGCACGCTTGCTCGACGGCCTCGAGGTGTTGCCGCGCCGCCAGGTCGAGCATCGCGGCGTGCGCATCGCCGAGTTCGACCTCGATGCCGCGCTGGCACGGCGGCCAGGGGTGATCCTGGTGGACGAGCTGGCGCATTCGAATGCGCCCGGCTCGCGCCATCCCAAGCGCTGGCAGGACGTCGAGGAACTGCTGGACGCCGGGATCGACGTGCTCACCACCGTCAACGTGCAGCACCTGGAAAGCCTGAACGACGTGGTCGGCGGCATCGCCGGCGTGCGGGTGGCCGAGACGGTGCCCGACGGCGTGTTCGACGCGGCGAGCGAGATCGTGCTGGTCGACCTCCCGGTCGACGCGCTGCTGGCGCGCCTCAAGCAGGGAAAGGTCTACCAGCCGGCCCAGGCCGAGCGCGCGGCCGGCAACTTCTTCAGGAAGGGCAACCTGATCGCGCTGCGCGAGCTGGCGCTGCGGCGCACCGCCGACCGAGCCGAGGACGAGGTGCGCGCCTGGCGCATCGAGCAGTCGGTCGAGGCGATCTGGAAGACCGGCGCCGGCCTGCTGGCCTGCGTCGGGCCGGACGGCGGAGCCGAACACCTGGTGCGCAGCGTCGCGCGCATGGCCTCGCAGCTGGGCACCAACTGGCATGCGCTCTACGTCGAGACGCCCGGCCTGTCGCGCATGCCGGGCCGCGCCCGCGAGCGCACGCTGGCCGCACTCCGGCTGGCCGCCAAGCTCGGGGCCGACACGTCCACGGTCGCGGGCGACGACGTCGCGCTGGCCGTGGTCGACTATGCCCGCAGCCACAACCTGTCGAAGATCGCGCTCGGCCGTTCCGGCGCACGCTGGCCCTGGCAGCGCCGGGTAGCGCGCCGTCTCGCGCGGCTGGCGCCCGGGCTCGACCTGATCGAGGTCGGCGCCCCGGCCGTCGCGGCCAAGCCCGAAACGGCGTCCGCCACGCGCGACGCCGCTCCGCGCGCGCTGCGGCCCCTGCCGCATCTGGCGGCGGCCGGCGCCGGCTTGCTTGCCGCAGCGGTCCTGATGCCGCTGCAGGACTGGCTCGACCCTGCCAACATCGCCATGCTGTTCCTGCTGGTGGTGCTGCTGGTGGCGGTGCGCTTCGGCCGCGCCCCTTCCGTCACCGCCACTTGCGTCGGCGTGGCCTGCTTCGATTTCTTCTTCGTGCCGCCGCACTTCACCTTCGCGGTGTCGGACTTCCAGTACCTGATCACCTTCGCGGTCATGCTGGCGGTCGGGCTCATCACGGGCCATCTCACGGCCGGTTTGCGCTTCCAGGCGCGGGTCGCGGCCCAGCGCGAGCGCCGCGTGCGGGCGCTGTACGAATTCGCGCGCGATCTCTCGGGCGTGCTGGTGGCGGACCAGGTGGTCGAGGCTACCCAGGCCGTCGTCCGCGACTCGTTCGGGGCCGGAGCGGTCCTGCTCGCGCCCGATGCGGACGGCAGGCTGGCCGTGCCCGGCGCCGTGCCGCCGGGTTTCGATGCGGGCATCGCCCAGTGGGCCTTCGATCATGCGCAAAGCGCCGGCCTGGGCACGGATACGCTGCCGGCCAGCCCGGTGTTCTACCTGCCGCTGGTGGCGCCGATGCGTACCCGCGGGGTATTGGCGATCGAGCCGGATGCCGGGCGCTGGGTCCTGGTTCCCGAGCAGCGCCGCCAGCTCGACGCCCTGGCGGCGCTGGCCGCGATCGCGCTCGAGCGCGTGCACTACGTCGAGGTCGCGCAGTCGGCCCTGGTCAGCATGGAGTCCGAGCGCCTGCGTAATTCGCTGCTGGCCGCGCTCTCGCACGACCTGCGCACGCCCCTCACGTCGCTGGTGGGCCTGTCGGAATCGCTCCTGCGCGGCGAGCCGCCGCTGGCGGAGCAGGCCGCCGGCCTGGCCGGGGCGCTGCACGAGGAGGCGCTGCGCATGAGCACCCTCGTGACCAACCTGCTCGACATGGCGCGCATCGAGAGCGGCCAGGTGCAGGTCAACCTCGACTGGCAGGCGCTGGAAGAGGTGGTCGGGAGCGCGCTGCGCGCCAGCCGCGCGGCCTTGCGCAGTCACCACGTGATGGTGCGCCTGCAGCACAACGTGCCTTTGCTGCGCTTCGACGCCGTACTGGTCGAGCGGGTGTTGTGCAACCTGCTCGAGAATGCCGCAAAATATACGCCGGCGGGTTCGCGCATCGAAGTGTCGGCGACGCTGCGCGGCGCGGTGGTGGAGGTCATGGTCTGCGACAGCGGTCCTGGCTTGAGCCCGGGGAGCGAGGATCGGATCTTCGGCAAGTTCACCCGAGGCGAGCGCGAATCGGCGCTGCCGGGCGTCGGCCTGGGGCTGGCCATCTGCCGCGCCATCGTCGAGGCGCACGGCGGCGGCATCCGCGCCTGTGCTTCGCCGCTGGGCGGCGCCGCCTTCGTGTTTTCGCTGCCGGCAGGCAGTCCGCCCGACATGCCGGACGCCGAACTCCCCGACGGCTTCGATGAAAGCAAGCAATGAGTGACAAACCGAGTGCCCTGCTGGTCGAGGACGAGCCCCACATCCGCCGCTTCGTGCGCGCCGCGCTGGAGCAGGAGGGCTGGCAGGTCCATGAGTCGGCCAGCATGGCGCGCGGCCTGATCGACGCCGGCACCCGCCGCCCCGAACTGGTGGTGCTCGACCTTGGCCTGCCCGACGGCGACGGCATCGACTTCATCCACGACCTGCGCAAATGGTCGGCGGCCCCGGTCATCGTGCTGTCGGCCCGTTCGATGGAGAGCGAAAAGATCCGCGCGCTGGACGCCGGCGCCGACGACTACCTTACCAAGCCTTTCGGCACCGGGGAACTACTGGCGCGCGTACGCGCCACGCTGCGGCGTCAGCGCCAGCCGCTTACCCGCGACGACGGCAGCGTGCGTTTCGGCAGCGTCGCCGTGTACCCGCAGGAACGCAGCGTCTCGCGCGACGGCAAGCACGTGCACCTCACGCCGACGGAGTACCGGTTGTTGTCGGTCCTGGTCGGCAATGCCGGCCGGGTCATGACCACCCCCCAGCTGCTGCGGGCGGTCTGGGGACCGGGCCATGCCGGAAACGGACACTATCTGCGCATCTACATGGGCCACCTGCGCCACAAGCTGGAGGACGACCCGGCCCAGCCGCGCCACCTGCTGACCGAAACCGGGGTCGGCTACCGCCTCTGGCTCGGCCAGTAGCCCGGCAGCGCTGCGCGACTGGGCCGCTGGCGGCCATTCCTTCACGCGCCGCCCGTAAAGACCGTCGTGTAGACTGGGGTCACGTTCTAATTTGACAACGCGACCGCTTTCCCGATGAGCGCCAACCTGACCGGACACCTGTCCCCGGACGATCCCGATTTGTCGCCCGTCACGCGGGCGATGGTGGCCTTGCGCCGCCCCATCATCGACGCCTGGATGATCGAGGTACGCGCCGCGGTGCCGCAGGCGCAGGAACTGGCCCCGCCGATCGCCGAGAACACCCTGCCGGCCTACTTCGATACCCTGGCTGCGCTGCTCACCCCGGGTCATTCGGCGCGCCTGCTCACCGACCTCGGCGCGCTCGCCAGCGAGCATGGCGGCGAGCGTGCGCGCATGACGAGCTACGATGCCACCGCCGTCATCCACGAGATGCAGATCTTCCGCAACGTCCTGTTCCGCGAACTGGCCCATCACGACGTGCTGCTGGACGAAGGGCAGCGCGCCACCTTGTTCGCCCACATCGACGCCACCATCCGCGAGAGCGCGAACGCCTTCACCGTGGTGCAGGCGGCCCTGCGCGAGCAGTTTGTCGCGGCGATGGCGCACGACCTGCGCACGCCGCTGTCCACGGCCCAGATGGCGGCCGAGATGATCAACCACACCTCGCAGGACCCGAACGCGCGCCGCTTCGCCGACAAGATCGTGGCCAGTACCCAGCGCATCGACGGCATGACGCGCGAGCTGCTCGACCGGATCGCCTTCTGCAAGACCGGCATGGTGACGCTGCAGATCGACCGCGTCGACCTGGTGGCGCTGGTGCGCGACGTCGTCCAGTCGGCCGAGGCTTTCCACCCCATCGCACTGGCGATCGATGCGGAGCCGCTCGAAGGCTGGTGGTGCGGCGAGGCGATCTGGCGCGCCGTCGAGAACCTGGTCAACAATGCGATCAAGTACGGCGACCACGAGGCGCCGATCCAGGTGACGGTATCGACCACGGCCGAGCGGGTGCAGCTGATGGTGCATAACCAGGGCCCGCCGATCGCGCCGGAAGACAGCGAGAGCATCTTCCAGCTGTACCGCCGCGCCGGCAAGCAGGGCCTGGCGGAGGGCAATGGCGAAGGCTGGGGCGTGGGCCTGCCTTATGTGCGGCGGGTGGCCGAAGCCCATGGAGGCAGCGTGATGATGTCCAGTTCCCTGGAAGAGGGCACCGCCTTCGTCATCGACATTCCGCTTGACGCGCGGCCCTTTGCCGGGGCGCCCACCGCCGCCTGAACGCTACGCGGACTTCTTCGACATCGTGGCGTGGCCGCCCACCGGTTCGGTCTCGAAGCGCTCGCCGAAGCCGGCGATCAGCGGACGTCCCTTGGCGATTGCCGCCTGCACCGCGGGCAGCGACAGCGAGGCCTTGTGGCTGTCCTGGTCGACCCAGGTCTCGGTGATCCACAGCGCATCGGCATCGAGCTTGTCCTTGGCGATGCCGTAGCTGAGGCAGCCCGGCATGGCGGCCGTGCCCTCCAGCAGGATGGCGATGAGGGCATCGCGCTGGCCCGGATGGGCGCGCATTTTTCCGATCAATCCGTACATGGGCGAAGCTTCCTTCTTGTGTTTCCCGGTCTGGGCCCGGGTGGCGAGGGGCAGGGCGGCCAGAGCAACCAGTGTGGTAGCGGCGGTGCGGCGGGTGATGGTCATGGCATGTCCCTGTTCGGTAGAAGGCAAGTATAGGCGCGCGAGGCAGGGCGCCGCAAGGCAGCCGCGCCGAATATGGTTGCCGGGTTAAGATGGCGCTTTTGCCGAGCCGGCATTCCTGAATGGATTCTTCGATGCGATTTTCCCCCCTTGCCCTGGCCGCCGCGCTGGGCCTGTCCACCCACGCCCTTGCCCAGCAGGCGCCCGCGGTCTCCGAACCGGTCCTGCGCGGCCACCTGGCCTTCCTCGCGGACGACCTGTTCGAAGGCCGCGGCACCGGCCAGCGCGGCGGCGAGCTTGCGGTGCGCTACCTCGAGACCCAGGCCGCGATCATCGGCCTGAAACCGGCCTTTCCCAAGGGCGAGGGCTACCGCCAGAAAGTCGAGATCGAAGGCACCAGGCTGCTGCCGGGCAGCGCGGTGAGCTTCCAGGCCGGATCCAGGCGCATCGTGCCGGAGATCGGCAAGGGCATCGTGTTCGGCACCGCCAGCGGGCGCACCCAGCTGTCTTTCGACGCGCCGCTGCTGTTCGTCGGCTACGGCGTATCGGCCCCCGAGGAGAAGTGGGACGACTACAAGGGCCTCGACGTCAAGGGCAAGATCCTGGTCATGATGGTCAACGACCCGCAGCCCACCGTGGAAGAACCGAAGCGCTTCGCCGGCAAGGCCTACACCTGGTACGGGCGCTGGCTGTACAAGTTCGAGGAAGCCGTGCGCAAGGGCGCGGCCGGGGTGCTGCTGATCCATACGCTGCCGTCCTCGTCCTACCCGTGGAGCGTGCCGGCCAACGGCTTCTCGCACGAGCGCTTCCACCTGGCGGGGCCGGGCAACCCGGTCGAAGGCTGGCTGCACGAAGAGACTGCGCGCGAGCTGTTCGCAGCCGGCGGCTTCGACCTCGACAAGCTGCGCGCCCAGGCCGAGCGGCGCGACTTCCGTCCTGTGGACCTCAAGATCGCCGCTCACGTCGAGATCAAGTCCGCCATCCGCATGGTCGAGCAGTACAACGTGGCCGGCATCGTGCCCGGCACCGACCCGAAACTGAAGGAACAGGCGGTGGTGTATTCCTCGCACTGGGACCACATGGGCATCGACGAGAAGCCCCAGCCCGGTAAAACGGACCGCATCTACAACGGCGCCATCGACAACGCCTCCGGCACCGCCGCGCTGCTGGCAATGGCCGCCGAGGCGGTGAAGAAGCCGGCGCGCCGCACCCAGGTGTTCCTGTGGCCGGCGGCCGAGGAGCAGGGCCTGCTGGGCAGTGCCGCCTACGTGAAGAACCCGGCGGTGCCGCTGGCCCGGACCGCCGCCGACCTGAATCTCGACAGCCTGAACTTCGTCGGCAAGACGAAAGACATCGGGGTGCCGGGCGCCGAGCGCAGCACCCTGTACGACACCGCCGCCCAGGTGGCGAAGGGAATGGGACTGAAGCTGGCGCCGACCATCCCCGACCTGTCGGGTGCCTACTTCCGCGCCGACCACTTCAATTTCGCCAAGGCGGGCGTGCCGGCCTTTAACGTGGGCTCGGCCGTGTTCTCGGGCGACGGCCACTTCGAGTTCGCCCACGACCACGCCGCCTCGAGCGAGAAGATGGTGGGCTTCAAGAAGGACTACCACCAGGTGAGCGACGAGTACCGCCCCGAGTGGGACCTGTCGGGCATGGTGCAACAAGCCCAGTTCACCCTCAACCTGGGCTATGCGGTGGCCAACGCGCCCACCATGCCGTCCTGGAAGAAGGGTGACCCCTTCGGCAGCGTGAAACGCTGAACTACGCGCTGGAAGGCTCGGCCGCGGCGCCGGCCAGGATCTTCTCCAGCGCCGCCATGTCCACCGGTTTCACCAGGTGGTGGTCGAAGCCGGCTTGCGCGCTGTTGCGCCGGTCCTGGTCCTGGCCGTAGCCGGTCACCGCCACCAGGGTCGCACCGGCGGTGGCCGGGTGCCGGCGCAGGCGGCGCGCCAGTTCGTAACCGTCCATCTCCGGCAGCCCGATGTCGAGCAGGCAGAGCTCGGGCGCGAAGCTGGCGGCCTGCGCCAGCGCCTCGAGCGAGTCGTGCTCGACCCGCACCTCATGTCCCTGCGCGCCCACGTACATCGACAGCATCTGGGCCGCGTCGACGTTGTCGTCCACCACCAGCACCCTGAGGCTCGATCCTGGCGCCGCGTCGCCGGCGTCGCCGTCCGCGTCGCCGGCGCGTTCATGGCAGCGCGGCAGGCGCACCGTGAAGCTGCTTCCCATGCCATGGCCGGCGCTGCTCACATGGACGCTGCCGCCGTGCAGCTCGACCAGGCTGCGCACCAGCGCCAGGCCTATCCCCAGGCCACCGAGCGAACGGTCGGGCGTGCGCTCGCCCTGCACGAACATGTCGAAGGCGCGCTCCTGTTCCGTGGGCAGCATGCCGATGCCGTTGTCGCGCACCTCCACCATCACGGTCTCGCCGGCGCTGCTCACCGCCACCGCGATGCGGCCGCCGCGCTCGGTGAACTTGGCCGCGTTGTGCAGCAGGTTGCCGACCACCTGCACCAGGCGCTTGCGGTCGCCCAGCACGAAGCAGGGCTGGGGCAGCAGCTGCACCTCCAGGCGGTGCTCCTTGCCGTGCACCAGGGCCTGCACCTGTTCGGCGGCGTCCTGCACGACCGCATTGATGTCGATGCGCTCCTTGGTCAGGACCACCAGGCCGCGCGTGACGCGCGAGACGTCCAGCAGGTCGTCCACCAGGCCGGCCATGTGACGCGCCTGGCGCGCGATGATGGCGCTGATCTGCTTGACGCGCGCCGGCTCGAGGCTGTCCTGGCCGAGCAGCTGGGCGCCCGAGGAGATCGGCGCCAGCGGGTTGCGCAGCTCGTGCGCCAGCATCGCCAGGAATTCGTTCTTGCGCTGGTCGGCCTGGCGCAGGGCTTCCTCGGCGCGCACGCGCTCGGTGATGTCCTGCATGCTGCCGCGCAGCGCCACCACCCGGCCGTCGGGCCCGTGCACGCTCTCGCAGCGGTAGTCGAGCCAGATGCGGTGGCCGTCGGCGTGGAAGGCGTGCAGCTGCAGCTTGCCGCTGCCGCCCTGGCGCACCAGTTCTCCGGTGAGGCGCTGCACCTGCAGCCACGACTCTTCGCTCAGCACGGTGCCGCGCTGCTGCGGGAAGGGCGGCATCGGGCGCCCGAAGATGTGGGGAACCGAATCGGAGACCTCGATTTCTTCGCTGCCCTGCTTCCACTGCCAGGTGCCGAAACGCGCCAGCATGTGGGTCTCGCGCAGCGCCGATTCCTTGGCGGCCAGCTGGCGCGAGCGCTCCGACAGCAGCGTGGCGGCATCGGCCATGGCCGACGCCACTTCCGCGGCCTCGCGCACGTGCACGTCTTCGAGGGGCGGCAGCGTGTCGCCCACGCCGAGCGCCTGAGCCCGGCCCGTAAGCGCCTGCACCGAGCGCGCCAGGCGGCCGCCGATCAGCCAGGCCAGGCACAGGCCGATCGCGAACAGAGCCGCGGCCACCCCGGCCATCAGGGCAAGCTGGTCCATCAACTCCGTGCGCAGGGATTCACGCGGGATGCCGATCGCCACGCCCCAGCCGCTCAGGGGCGAGCGCGCGTAGCTGGTGAGGAGCGGCTTGCCTTCGCGCGAGCGCGAGGCGATCGTGCCTTCCTGCTGGCGGCTGGCCGCGTCGCGCAACAGCGGGTTGACCGGCTGGCCGATCGACTTGTCGCGGTTGATGTTGCGGTTGAAGATGATCCCCTTGCGGTCGAACAGCGAGGCGACGGCGCCTTCCGGCACCGAGGTCGGGCCCAGCAGGCTGTCGAACTCTTCCGGACCCAGGCCGATGCTCAGCACGTAGCGCACCTGGCCGCGCACGCGCACCGGCACGTCGACGCTGGCCAGCGCGCTCTTGCGCAGCTGGCCCTGGAACACGTCCGACACCGCCGGCTGGCCGGTGACGAAGACCTGCTCGATGGAAGGGGTGGGGTGGCGCGGCAGCGGGGTGCCGTAGTCGACCGCGGTGTTGATCAGCTGCTGGCCGCTACGGTCGCGCAGCACCGCGTTCATGCGTCCGCCGGCCAGCGCCAGCGCTTCGCGCGCCTGGTAGTGGGTGCGGGCGAAGTCCTCGGCCGCGAGGGCGTCGATGGTAGACAGGGTCTGGGCGATCGAGCGCGCCTCGCGCAGCTTGTTGTCGGTGCTGTGCACCAGGGCGCGCACCGTCTGCAGCGTGTTCTTCTCGATCTGGGCACGCGCCTTCTGGTACTGGTGGACGAACAGGATTGACGCTCCGATGACGCCGGGCAGCAGGGTAGCCAGCACCAGCCAGAGCAGGTAGGCGCGCAGGGGCCTGCGGACGATCGAGGAGCTGGTGCCGGTCACGTTGTATTCTGGACACTTGGTAATGCCTGATTCTACGTGACATTTCACATGAGCACCGACTTAGTATGTGCCCGAGGGCGTTCAGGCGCCGTCCACCTCGACCGGGCGATGGTGTTTCCGTGGCAGCGTTGCCGGCCGGTTGCCGGCGCCTGCGAGCGTGGCGGCGCAGGCGTCCGCTTCCGGTTCGAACGCGGCCAGCTCTTCCTCCACCGCGGCGCCCAGTCCCAGCACCAGGTCGCGCAGCACCGGTTCGGCGCGCATGCGCAAGCCCCAGGCGCATACCTGTAGCCGGGCGTGGCGCTTGCCGAGCTGGTAGGCGCAGCGCGCCAGCACCAGCGGATCGGGGCAGCGCAGCGCATAGGTCGGTTCAGGCGCGGCCGCCACGCGCACCACGCGGCCGTCGTCGCCGCGCAGCAGGTCGCCGTGGCGCAGCGGGGCGCCGCGCGGCAGGAACAGCGCGACCTCTTCGCCGCAGGCCAGGGTGGCGCGCATGCGGCAGCGCTCGCGCCGGTCCCAGGGCAGCGCCAGGGTGCCGTGCACCCGCGTGGCCGCGTCGATGCGGGTATTCAGGATCAGCATGGGCGCACGCGCGAGAACAGGGTCTTGTACCAGATCGCCGCGGCGCGCCAGTGCCCGTTCGGGGTCGAGCAGTACTCGGGCAGTTCGCCCACGCGGACGTAGCCGGCCTTGCCGACCAGCTGCTCGGCCGTGGCGCCGGCTTCGGTTTCGAGGAACAGCAGGCCGCGGCGCAGCGACAGCGCCTCGATCTCGGCCGCTTCCAGCAGGGCGCTGCCGATGCCGCGCCGCCGCATCGTGCAATGCACCAGCATCTTCTGCAGTTCGGCGCGGTTGCTGCCGTTCGGTTTCTGGCACAGGTCGAGCTGCACGCTGCCGACCAGCACTCCGGTGCGCTCGGCGGCCAGCAGCACGCGGGTGCCGCGCGCCACTTCGCGCTCCACGCCGCACCAGTACGTCTCGAGCTGCACGTCGTCGAGGCCCGCCAGGAAACCAAGCGAATGGCCATCGGCGACCGCGTCCAGCAACAGGGTGGCGAGCTGGGTGCGCACCTTTCCGATGGCGCGCGCATCGAGTCTGCGGATGATCATGCCTGCCTCCCTGGTGATGTATGACCCCTTGGTCCATGCAGGATACGTGCCAGTCCATCGAAAGCGACGAACGGTCGTGCGATATGTTTTCTGAACAATAAGAACTCAGCGGTAAGCGGGACAAAGGCGTTGCAAGGGCGCCATACCGTGCACCGTTTTGGCAAAAAAATCGCCCTGTCTTGCCGTTTCGCCATCGAATCCGCACCGGATTGGACGTAATGTATCTTGCGCTCAGGCAATATGATCTCGCGCAAGAAACCAGAAAGTGACAACGATGGATACCCACAAGACCAACCAAGACAACGAAGTGCTGTCCTTCCGCCTGGCGAAGGAAGAGTACGCAATCAGCATCCTGAAAGTGCAGGAAATCCGCGGCTACGACGAGCCCACGATGCTGCCGAACGCACCGGCCTGCATCAAGGGGATCATGAACCTGCGCGGCTCGATCGTGCCGATCGTCGACATGCGCATCCTGTTCAACCTGGGCGAGCCGAGCTACGACCAGTTCACCGTCGTCATCGTGCTGAACATCAGGAACCACGTGATCGGAATGGTGGTCGACAGCGTCTCGGACGTGGTCACCCTGATGGACGAACAGATGCGTCCGGCGCCCGACATGGGCGCTACCACCGACGGCGACACCATCCTCGGCCTGGGCACGGTCGGCGAGCGCATGCTGATCGTGCTCGACATCGACAAGCTGATGAGCTCCGAGCAGCTCGGCCTGATCACCAACGTACAGAAAGCCGCCTGAGCGGATACCACCCACCGCGCAGGACATCCAGCCATAAGGAGAACCACATGAACCTCGCCAACCTGAAAATCGGCACGCGCCTCGGCCTCGGCTTCGGCCTGCTCTGCGTCCTGCTCGTGTGCATGATCGTGATGAGCACGACTATGCTGGGCCGCATCAATGCAGGCACCGATGAAATCGTCAACAACCGCATGCCGAAACTCGAGATGACCGGTCATCTGCTCGGCCAGGTCGACGTGATCGCCATCGCACTGCGCAACATGATGCTCAACGAAGAGCGCAGCGACCGTACCAAGCAGATCGAGGCAATCGCCGCCGCGCGCAAGGCGATCGAGGCCGACATGACCCAGCTGGACAAGACCCTGCAGAATCCGCAGGCACGCGCGCTGCTGGACCGGATGAAGCAGCAGGCCGGCCGCTACCTGCAGGGCCAGGAGCAGCTGCTCAAGCTCGTCAACGACGGACTGGACGAGGAAGCGCGCCAATACCTGGCCGAAGAGCTACGTCCCAGGATGGCGGAGCTGAAGAAGGACATCAACGAGCAGGCGGCCTTGCAGAAATCGATCGCCATGGACAAGGCTGGCGAAGCCCAGCGTACCTACGACAACACCGTCCGCATGATGTGGGCACTGGGCGCGCTCGCCCTGGCCCTGGCGGCAGGCGTGGCATGGTGGATCACCCGTTCGATCACCCGCCCGGTGCAACGCGCGCTGGAAGTGGCGAATACGGTCGCCGCCGGCGACCTGAGCAGCCGCATCGAGGTGACGACCCGTGACGAAGCCGGCCAGCTCCTGCAGGCGCTGAAGGCCATGAACGAGAACCTAGCGCGCACCGTCGGCACAGTGCGCAGCGGCACCGATGCCATCACCGTGGCCGCCTCGGAAGTCGCGGCCGGCAGCCAGGACCTCTCGAGCCGTACCGAACAGCAGGCGTCCTCGCTGGAAGAAACCGCGTCCTCGATGGAAGAACTGACCTCGACCGTCAAGCAGAACGCCGACAATGCGCGCCAGGCCAACGTGCTGGCGGAAGCGGCCTCGCAGGTGGCGCTGCGCGGCGGCACCGTGATCGGCCAGGTGGTGGGCACCATGTCCGACATCGATGCATCGGCCGGCAAGATCAGCGACATCATCGGCGTGATCGACGGCATCGCCTTCCAGACCAACATCCTGGCCCTGAACGCCGCCGTCGAGGCGGCGCGTGCGGGCGAGCAGGGCCGCGGCTTCGCGGTGGTGGCGACCGAAGTGCGCAACCTGGCGCAGCGTTCGGCGGCGGCGGCCAAGGAAATCAAGGCCCTGATCAACGACTCGACCGACAAGGTCGCGAACGGCAGCAAGCTGGTGGCCGAAGCCGGCGCCACGATGCAGGAGATCGTCGACAGCGTGCGCCGCGTGACCGACATCATGGGCGAGATCACCTCGGCCAGCCAGGAGCAGACCGCCGGCATCGAGCAGATCAATCAGGCCGTGGTCGAGATGGACCACGTGACGCAGCAGAACGCCGCGCTGGTGGAAGAAGCGGCCGCCGCCGCCGAAGCGATGAAGGACCAGGCGGCCAAGCTGAACGCGGCGATGGCGGCCTTCCGCATCGGCGCCGGCGAACAGGCGGCGCCGGAACCCGTGCGCGCACCGCAGCGTGCCTTGAAGGCGCTCGCGGCGTAAGAACGCCAGGGGCAAAAAAAAACGGCAAGCCGCATGGGCTTGCCGTTTTTGCTTGCGGACGCTCGTTTAGAACGAGTGACGCACACCCACGTTGAACACCGACGGATCGGCGCCGAGCGCGGTAGCCGGCGGTGCGAAAGTACCGCCCGCCGAAGCCAGGCCGAAGGCTGCGCGGCCGTTGTTACGCACGCGGCCATACGAGCTGTACAGGTTGGTACGCTTGGACAGGGTGTAGCTGTAGGCGACCGAGAAGCCATTGCCCTTGGCGCCGGTTGCCAGCTTCTGCTGGTGGCCCGACAGGTAGAACTTGTTCGGGCCCGAGGTGAACACGCCGCCCAGGGTGATGAACTTGTACTCGTTGTTCGCGCCGGTCGGATCGGCTTCCAGGTAGGCCGCGCGCAGGTCGAAGGCGCCGAAGTTGTAGCCGGCGCCGAGTGCGTATTCCTTGTCGTCGCCGGTGGCCAGGCGCTCGGTCTGCTGGTAGCCCGCGCCCAGGTACAGCGGGCCGTTCTTGTATTCGAGGGCGGCGCCGACCAGGTTGCCCGACGGGTCGTCGGTCTGGCGTTCGCCGGCGCTGTAGGCGGCCAGGAAAGTCAGGCCGCTCAGGTCGTTGCTCTTGTAGTTCACCGAGTTCGACAGGCGGCGGGTCAGGCGGCCGTTGCCGAAGCTGGTCAGGGTCGAGCCGTAGAAGCCGTGGCCGAGCGGGTCGGCCGACTGGGCCACCGCGGCGATCGGGCCGTATTCGCGGCCGATGGTCACGGTACCGAAGGAACCCTGCAGGCCGACGACGGCGCGGCGCTGGAAGGTGCCGGCGGCATCCTGGGCGCCGCTGTCGAGGGCGACGCCGGCTTCGATGTTGAAGAGCGCCTTCAGGCCATTGCCCAGGTCCTCGGTGCCACGGAAGCCGATGCGGCTGGTGGACTGGGTGCCCGAGCTGATCACGGTGCGGCTGTCTTCACCCGGTGCGTCGGTGTCTTCGATGCCGACCGAGGCATCGGCGATGCCGTAGATCTGGACGCTGGTTTGCGCTTGGGCGGCTGCCAACGGCAGGAGGGACAGCATGGCGATGGCCAGACTCTTCTTTTTCATTGATATCTCCAGTGTGGATGAATGGTGTTTCCGAACGCCGTTCTTGTTGTCGATTTAAATATTGACAGAAACGTACAGTTGCAAAAAGCTTACATTACCAGTGCACTCGAAATGATGCCACGATTCGTTAGCTCTTTGCTTATTCGGTTTTTGGAAAGCATGTGCGCGTCGCCAAAAAGCTGCACGATCCAACGCAAACTAAGTGGTTCTACTTAGGGTGCTGTTGTATTTAGGTAACGAAACCGCCATGCCGGACGGGCGGGCTACGTTGCGCAGGACTGTCTGCACACCATGTTAGGATCGGTTCATCGACCCACATCCAAGGACAAGAACAACGTGCGCACCGGTATTACACAAGCCCCCTTCGGCACACTGCCGGACGGCCAGGCCATCACCCAGTTCACGCTCACCAATGCCGGCGGCATGGTAGCCAGGATCATCGACTTCGGCGGCATCATCACCGAGCTGCACGCCCCGGACCGTGACGGCAGGCTGGCCGACGTCGTGCTGGGCTTCGACACGCTCGCACCCTACGGATGCGACAGCCCGTATTTCGGGGCCCTGATCGGGCGTTATGGCAACCGCATCGCCAAGGGCCGGTTCACGCTCGACGGCCGGGAATATGCGCTGCCGACCAACAACGGCAACAATCACCTGCATGGCGGCGTCCCCGGTTTCGACCGGGTGAAGTGGAGCGCCACGGTGGAAGGCGACAGCCTGCGCCTGGCCTACACCAGCCGCGACGGCGAGCAGGGCTACCCGGGCACGCTGGACGTCACCGTGGTGTATGAACTCCTCGATGCCAACGAACTCGTCGTCCGCTTCCATGCCGTGACCGACGCGCCCACGCCGGTCAACCTGACCCAGCACAGCTACTTCAACCTGGCCGGTGGCGGCGACATCCTCGGCCACATCCTCTCCATCGATGCCGATGCGTTTGTCGCCATCGACGAGGAATCGATCCCGACCGGGGCGCTGGCGCCGGTGGAGGGCACGCCCTTCGATTTCCGCACGCCGCGTCCGATCGGTTCGCGCATCGAGGAAGACGACGTCCAGCTGCGCAATGGCCAGGGCTACGACCACTGCTTCGCCCTCGACAAGCCGAACGGCAAGGGCATGACGCGCGCAGCCCGCGTGCTCGAGCCGAACTCCGGCCGGGTGCTGGAGCTGTTCACCGAAGAACCGGGCGTGCAGTTCTACAGCGGGAACTTCCTGGACGGCTCGCTCACCGGCAAGGGGCAGACCTATGCCCATCGCAGCGGCTTGTGCCTGGAGCCGCAGCACTTCCCCGATTCGCCCAACCAGCCGCATTTCCCGAACGTGATCCTGCGTCCGGGCGAGGTGTACCAGACCGAGTCGCGCTTCCGCTTCTCTGTTGATCGCCAAGGCTGATCACTCCAGTGAGATGTCCAGCCGCTCGATCAGGTCAAGCGGGCGGCGCGCGACAGCAGCCATGGTACGGAATACAAGCTGCGCCGCGCCTTTTCCACCCAGCTGGGTGTCCTGCCCAGCGAGTACCAGTCGCGTTTCAGCTAGTCCGGCGCTATCGCGCGCGGCTCATCCGGATAGCTCGTTATAATCGTCCGCTTACAAAAAGTTAGCGGCGATACAACAAACCACGGCGACAGGTTTCCCACTCCTGCGACCGGGCGCCGCGTGGAATCGAACCGGGACTATCCTGATGAGTAACGAAAGCAGTCTCTCCCTTCTTGCGGAAGGTAGCGCGACGCTGCCCGGCCAGGCGATCGAACGTCCCTGGCCCGTCTTCCCCTCCGTCAAGCCCGACAATTGGCCAGAAGGCATGCAAGCCATCGCCGACCTGATCGTCGCCTCGCAGTTTCCGATGGCGATCGCCTGGGGGCCGGAGCTCAGGCTGTTCTATAACGACGCCTATGCCTTCCTGCTGGGCGACAAGCATCCCGGCGCCATGGGCCAGCCGCTCCCGCTGGTGCGGCCGGAACTCTGGCCGCGCCTGCAGCCCTACGTCATGGAAGTCCTGTCGGGCCAGCCGGCCCAGTTCGAGAATGCGCTGCTGGAGTTCCACCGCAACGGCAAGCTGGAACGGCGCTACTTCTCGTCCTCGATCACCCCGGTACGCCACGATGGCGAGATCATCGGCGTGTATTTCGTGCTGTCCGACTGCACCTCGCGCGTGCTCGCCGAGCAGCGCCATGCCTTCCACCTGAAGCTGAGCGACACGCTGCGCGGCCTGATCGATGCGGTGGACGTGATGCAGGCCGCGAGCCGGCTGACCGGCGAATACCTCGGCGTGGCGCGGGTCGGCTACGGCGAGATCGACAGCTCCGGCCGCCTGGTGAGCGTGGACCGCGACTGGACCGACGGCGGCATCGCCAGCCTGGCGGGAGAATCGCGCGAACTCGACAGCTTCGGGCCGGCCATCATCGACCAGTTGCGCCGCGGGCGCACCCTGCGCCTGGACGATATCTCCCTGGACGAGCACGCGGCGCCGTATGCGGCCGGCTATGCCAGCATCGACGCGCGCTCGATGATCATCGTGCCGCTGATCGAAGAGGGACGCCTGGCGGCCATCTTCTACCTGCACGAGCAGCGCGTGCGCCACTGGAGCGACCAGGAAGCCGCGCTGGCCGAGGACGTGGCGCGCCATACTCGCGAGGTGGTGCGGCGCGCCCGCGTCGAGGAATCGCTGCGCGACGAGAAGCGCGTGCTCGAGATGGTCAACCGCACCGGCCAGGCGCTGGCCTCGACCCTCGACTTGGACACGCTGCTGCAGGCGATCACCGACGCCGGCACCGAGCTGGCGGGGGCGCGCTTCGGCGCCTTCTTCTATAACGCAGAAGACGAGCATGGCGAGCGCCTGCAGCTGTACACCCTGTCCGGCGCCCTGCGCGAGGACATGGAGCGCCTGGACAAGCCGCGCGCCACCGAGATCTTCCGCCCCACCTTCGATGGCGAAGGCGCGATCCGCAGCGACGACATCACCGCCGATCCGCGCTATGCGCAGCTGGGCCCCGGCAGCGGCATGCCCCCCGGCCACCTGGCAGTGCGCAGCTACCTGGCGGTGCCGGTGGTGTCGCGTGCGGGGCAGGTGCTGGGCGGGCTGTTCTTCGGCCATCCGGAAGCGGGCGTGTTCACCGAGCGCACCGAACGCATCGTCGCCGGCGTGGCCGGCCAGGCCGCCATCGCAATGGACAATGCGCGCCTGTACGAGGTGGCCCAGAAGTCGGCGCAGGAACGCGACGCGCTGCTGCAGAGCGAGCGCGCGGCGCGCGTGCAGGCCGAGCGCCTGAGCCATGCCAAGGACGAGTTCCTGGCGATGCTGGCGCATGAGCTGCGCAATCCGCTGGCGCCGATCAGCAGTTCGGCCAGCCTGCTGTCGATGCAGTTCAAGGACGAGCCGCGCATCCGCCAGACCAGCACCATCATCAGCCGCCAGGTGCGCCACATGAGCCGCCTGATCGACGACCTGCTGGACGTGTCGCGCGTCACGCGCGGGCTCGTCAAGCTCAAGCTGGACGTGGTCGACTTCCGCGACATCGTTTCGGGCGCGCTCGACCAGGCGCGCCCGCTGCTCGAAGAAAAGAGCCATGCAGTGCAGCTGGCCTTGCCGCCCGCTCCCGTGTACGTGCGCGGCGACCAGACCCGCCTGGTGCAGAGCGTGACCAACATCCTCAACAACGCGGCCAAGTACACCCAGAAGGACGGACGCATCGCGCTGGCGCTCGACAGCAGGGACGGGCGCATGTCCCTGGACATCAGCGACAACGGTTCCGGCATGCCGCCGGAGCTGCTGCCGAGCGTGTTCGACCTGTTCACCCAGGGCGCACGCACGCTGGCGCGTTCGCAGGGCGGGCTCGGGCTGGGCCTGACCCTGGTCAAGCGCCTGATCGAGCTGCACGGCGGCGAGGTTGGCGCGCACAGCGACGGCGTCGGCCTGGGCAGCCGCTTCACGCTCGTGCTGCCCTGCGTGGAGGCGGCGCCCGACGCCGGCGCGGCGACGGGGCCGCTGCAGCAAGAAAGCGCGCGGCTGGACCGGCCGCTGCGCCTGGTCCTGGTGGACGACAATGCCGATGCGGCCGACAGCCTGTCGCAGCTGCTGGGCGTGCAGGGCTATCACACGGCGGTCGAGTACGACGCGCGCTCGGCCCTGCGCCGCGCGCGCGCCGAGCGCCCGGATGCCATGCTGGTCGACATCGGCCTGCCCGACATCGACGGCTATCACCTGGCGCAGCAGCTGCGCGCGATGCCGGAAACGCGCCACACGGTGCTGGTGGCGATCACCGGCTACGGCCAGGACAGGGACCGCGAGCGCGCCATCGAGGCCGGCTTCGCCCACCACCTGGTCAAGCCGGTGGACATGACGGCGCTGGGGCGCGTCCTGGAATCGGTCGGCGCCGGCGCGGCGCGGGCGGAGTCGCTGGCGGCCGCGCCCTGACGAAGCGCCGGCCAGGCGGTTATCATGGGCGCTCGTCCATGAAAGGATTCGCATGTCCAGTTACGTCATCACCGCCCCGGCCCAGCTCTCGCTGGCCGTGGCGGACAGCCAGGAACGCTTCCCGATCCGCCGCGTGTTCTGCGTCGGCCGCAACTACGGCGCCCATGCGCGCGAGATGGGAAGCGATCCGAACCGCGAGCCGCCCTTCTTCTTCACCAAGCCGGCCGACGCCGTGGTGCCGGCCAGCGGCGCCGTGCCATACCCGCCCGCCACCCAGGATCTGCACCACGAGGTCGAGCTGGTGGTGGCGCTTGGCGCCGGAGGCAGCAACATCGACCCGAGCGATGCCATGTCGCTCGTGTGGGGCTACGGCGTGGGCCTGGACCTGACCCGGCGCGACCTGCAGGCGCAGGCCAAGGATGCCGGCCGGCCCTGGGACATGGCGAAGGGCTTCGACGCCTCGGCGCCGTGCAGCCCGCTCATTCCGGCGGCGAAGCTCGGCCATCCGCGGGAAGCGCGCATCTGGCTCGAGGTGAACGGTGAGCTGCGCCAGGAGGGGAACTTGAACGAGATGATCTGGCCGATCGCGGACGTGATCGGCCACCTGTCGCGCCTGGTCACGCTGGCGCCCGGGGACCTGATCTATACCGGCACGCCGGCCGGCGTCGCGGCCCTGAAGCCGGGCGACCAGCTGCGCGGCGGCGTCGAAGGCGTCACCGAGTTCGCGTTGTCGATCGCGTAGGGTGGGCGGCTATGCCGCCCACGCGGTGATAGTTTGCAGCAAGATCATCGTGCACGAGAGCGGAGCCGATGTCTATCACCGCGTGGGCAAGAAACTTGCCCACCCTACGAAAAACGCTTAGCCAGCAAAGCCTCCATCTGCGCCAGCAGTCCTTCTCTCGCCGCATCGATCTGCGCCCCATTGGTCTTGCTGGACAGCGCAGCACGCTCCTTGCGCCCCAGGAAGTACGCCACCCGCTCCGCATTCGCCCCCGACGGATGCGGCAGCCCGTGCAGCACTTGCCTGGCGCGGATCACGCCTTCGGCGACCAGCCAGTCGAGCGTCTCGCTGACGCTGGCGCCCATCGGAATGTACAGCGCGTCCGGCAGCTGGCGCGCCTCCTGCGCGAACCAGCGCAGTACCTGTTCGCGCAGGAAGGCGTTACGCAGCGGGGAGGGCGAGCCGCTGTAGTTCTTGCCGTCCACAAAGATCGGGTGGCGCAGGATCGCGCTCACCTGCACCAGCCCGGCATCTTCGCCGAACAGGGTGGCGCAGCCGGCGATGCCGAGCCAGCGCTGCACGCCGATCGCATCGAGCAGGGCCACGAAGTTGGGCCGGATCGCGCCGCTGAAGGCACCTGCCAGCCGCGCCGCGCGCAGCAGCTCGGCGTCGCCGCTGCCGGCCGCCAGCTGGCGCTGCGCCTCGCGCATCGCGTTCTTCCACTGCACGAAACCGGGCGTGATGCCTGCGACCACGATGCGCGCCTGCGGGTGGATCGATTCGAAGGGAATGTAATGGGCGCTGTAGCGTCCTTCGCGACCCAGCAGGAAGGTTTCGGGGATCTGCGCGGGCGCCGCCACCTGCGCCAGGTCGAGCTTGCGGATCGCTTCGCGGTAGCGGGGAAAGAGCGGTTCTGGCATCGGGAGCGGCGGTCGCTGAAAGCCTCATGGTAGCGCACGCCGGCGCGGCAGCGCGAACGCATGCATTGCCACGAAAACTGGTACGCTGTCTCCATCGATGGATGGCCGCAGGATTCACAAAAACACGCGGCCCGGGAAGGGGAGGATGCCATGGCCGACGTGGCGCTGATCACGGTGCACGGGATGGGGGAAACCCCGCCCACCTATGCCGACGGGTTGATGGACCGGCTGCGCGGGCAGCTAGGCAGCCTGGCGGGGCAGGTGGTGATGCGCTCCGTGTACTACCAGAAGATCCTGCAGGACAACCAGAACTATGTGTGGGAGCGTACCCGCGAACACAGCACGGTGCGTTACCCCGACCTGCGCAAGTTCGTGCTGTTCGGCTTCGGCGACGCGGCCGGGCTCGAGAACCGCAAGGAGATCCCCGGTTCGGTCTACGAGCTGGCGCAGGGCGAGATCGCGCGCACGCTGCTGTCGGCGCACGCGCTGCGGCCCGGCATGCCGGTCGTGTTCGTGGCGCAGTCGCTCGGCTGCCAGGTCCTGTCGAGCTACATCTACGACGCCCAGAAGGCCGCCAGGGGCCAGCCCGTCGGCGCCGGCATCTGGCGCAACATCGATGCCTGGGCGCTAGCTGCCATCGGGCGCGCGCTTACCGCGAGCGAGAAGACCTTCCTGGGCGCGGGCACCTGCGCTGCGCTGGTCACGACCGGCTGCAACATCCCGGTGTTCATCGCCGCGCACAAGATCATGCACATCATCCCGATCGAGCGGCCGACCTCGCTCTTCAAGTGGATCAATTTTTATGATCCGGACGACGTGCTGGGCTGGCCGCTGCAGCCCCTGCCGGGCGGCTACAACGAACTGGTGGAAGACCGCATCGTCAACGCCAGCGGCGGCGTCGCCAGCCTGCTGCTGCGCAGCTGGAACCCGTTTTCGCACAACAGCTACTGGGACGACGCTACCGTCGTCGCCGCCATCGCCGCCATGCTGCGCCGCCTGGCCGCCTAGGACAGCGGATCGGCCTGCGGCATCAAGGTGAACAGGGTGCGGATGTCGCCCGCCTCGGCGCCGCGCGCATTGCGGATCGGCGGCTGGCGGAACCCTTCCAGCTGCGCGCGCCGCTCCTCGTCGAGCAGGCCGAGCTGGTCGAGCACGCCGTACACCGCCGGGTGCAGGGCGCGGCTGTTGCCGTCCGCAATCTTGATCGCGATGCCCAGCCCCGCCGAGCGGATGCCGATTGCCTGCACCGCGTCGGCGCCGATCTTCGCCACCCAGTCGCCGCCGCCGGCCGTCATCCAGGCCAGGTCGGTGCGCGCCGTGCCCGAGACCAGGTCGGGCCGCGCCGTCATGGCATCGAACAGCATCCCCATGGCGCCGCCCAGCTGCGGGTCGGCGGCGCCTTGCGCTAGGCGCGCATACAGGTGCGCCAGGGTCGACAGGGGCATCGCGTAGTTCGGCGCCGAGCAGCCGTCCAGCCCGACCTGCATCCAGTCGGCCGGCATGCCCACCACTTCGGCCAGCGTGCTGCGGATCGCCTGCTGCAGCGGGTGGCTGCGCTCGACATAGCCGCGGGTGGGCGCGCCATGCAGGCGGCACCAGGCCAGGAAGCCGCTGTGCTTGCCCGAGCAGTTGTGATGCAGCGGGGTCCAGCTGCGGTCCTGGGGCACCGGCTGGCCGGTGAACTCGTAGAACAGCGGCGTGGCGCAGCCGCATTCCAGGTGGCCGGGATCGAGGCCGATCTTGTCGAGGACCGATTCCACGCCCTGCAGGTGCTTCTCTTCGCCGGAGTGGCTGGCGCACAGCAGCGCCAGCTCGTCGCGGCTCAAGCCGAAGCGTGCGGGACCATCGGACAGGATGAAGGGCAGGGCCTGGAAGGGCTTGAGGGCCGAGCGCGTGAAGGTGGGATAGTACGGGTCGCCGCTCGCGTAGAGCAGGCGGCCCTGCACGTCGACGACCGCGATCGAGCCGGCATGGATGTTCTCGACGACGTAGCCGGAATCGGGGTAGCCGCGCGTGGTGGCGACGAGGGGAATGGCTTGCATGGTGTCGTGGCAAAAGGTGTGTGGAAAGCGATCGGAACCCTACTGTAAGGCATTGCGCAACATGCAGACGCACGTTCCTGCATATGCATGGAAGCGTCGCGTTTCGCCCGTCAATCCAGGCTTTTCGGGACATCTGCACGGCGTGCAGACGTCCAGAACCCGCGCCGATATGCATGCCCCGCTTGGTAGCTGTTTTCTGCATTTCGTCGCGCGTTTTCGGCGTTCCAGCGCTTCCGGCTTGAGCCTGCACGGCAGGTCGCTACACTTCCCTCATCGCCAGACAAACCGAGAGAAACCCTGGCGAAACTGAACAACGTGGACCGCGCGGCGCGAATCGAAATACTTCAGGAAGCGCACAGGTCCGAACCCATTCAATTTCGACCCGAAAGGAAGTACATCATGCGCACCAAACTGCTGCTGGCCGCCGCCGCCACCTTCTTCACCCTGACCGCCAGCGCGACACCGCAAGGCATCGTCTCCGAGCGCGTCGACGTGGTCGGCGCCCAGCCGAAGCAGGCGCAGATGGCTGCCTTCATGTTCGACCGGGTGCAGGGCGAATACCAGCTCGACGACGGCCGCGTCCTCACCGTGAGCGGCAAGCGCGATGGCCAGGCGCGCAAGCTGTACGCCGACCTCGGCGACGGCGCCACCGAGATCGTCCACGTCGGCAAGAACCGCTTCGTGGCGATGAACAAGGACCTGCGCCTGTCCTTCGACCGTCCGAACGAGCGCCGCGTGGTCGACACCGTCCGCGTCAGCAACCTGGCCGGCCGCCAGGTCGCCCTAGCCCAGCGCTGAGCCGAAACGTCCGGCCTGGTAATCGTCGATGGCCTGCGCGATCTCCTCGCGCGTGGTCATCACGAAGGGGCCGTGCGAAACCACCGGTTCCCGGATCGGTTCCGCATGGCCGAACACCACCAGGGCGTCCTGGCTGGCGCGGATCTCGACCGTGTCGCCGGTCTCGTCGAGCTCCACCAGGTGCATCGGGCTGACCAGGTCGGCATGGTTGCCCACCTGGACCACCCCGCGCGCGACGTAGAGGAACACGTTGCGCCCCTCCAGTCCGCCAAAGCGGATGCTGCCGCCCGCGCGCATCTCCAGCGTGCTCATGAACACGCCGGTCAGCGAATGCACCGGGCCCGTGCTGCCTTCCCATTCCCCCGCAATCAGGTTCAGCAACACCTTGCCCTCGTCGACCGCCAGGGCAGGGATCTCCGCGCGCTGCAGGCCGGTGTAGGCCGGCTCGCTCATCTTCAGACGCGAGGGCAGGTTCACCCATAGCTGCAGGATCTCGATCGGGCCGCCCTGCTCGAGGAATTCGCGTGGCGAGACCTCGGCATGCACGATGCCGCGCCCGGCCGTCATCCACTGCACGCCGCCGGCATGGATCACGCTTTCGTGGCCGGCATTGTCGCGGTGGGCCAGCATGCCTTCCAGGATGAAGGTGACGGTCTCGAAGCCGCGGTGCGGGTGCGGACCGAAGGGCAGGCCACGGTTGTGCGGCGGGTAGGTCTGCGGGCCGTGGTGGTTGAGGAACAGGAAGGGATCGATCTGGTCGACCAAGCGGCCGGGCAGCGGGCGCTGCGTGATGAGGTCGCCGATATCGTCGCGCATCGCGGGATGCAGGCGGTGGACACTGCGGGCTGTCATGGTGGGTCGCTCCTATGGTTCATTCGTCCTAAACGATACTCCAAGGCCCCTCCCGGGCGCACACGCCTGTGCTAGACTTCTTGCGCTTTTGCAACCATCGCTTTGCACTGGAGACGGGACCTCATGATTCGAAAAACACTGCTGGCCAGCTTGCTGCTGGCTTCCTTTACGCTGCCCGCCGCAGCGGCCCCGGCGCCCGTCAAGGCCCCGAGCGAGGTCGCCGTCAAGACCGCCAAGTACGCGGCCAGCACCTACCGCAAGGACATCGTCGACACGCTGGCCAAGCTGGTGAGCTACAACACGGTGGCCGACAAGAACGTCCCGTCCGACAAGAACCCGGTCCACATCGCCTTCAAGGAAGCGCTGAAGGCGGAAGCCCAGCGCTTGGGACTGGACTACGCCGACCACGGCTGGACCGTGATCATCGGGCTGGGGCAGGGCAGCGAACGCGTCGGCGTGATCACGCATGGCGACGTGCAGCCGGTCGACCCGAGCAAGTGGAAGAAGTCGCCCTTCGTGCTGGACCGCACCAGCGAGCCGGGCAAGCTGCTGGCGCGCGGCGCCGAGGACGACAAGGGCCCGATCGCCACCGCCATGTACGCGATGAAGTCGATCAAGGACAAGGGCCTGCCGCTGTCCAAGCGCATCGAACTCTATGTGTACATGGGCGAGGAGTCCGACTGGCAGCCGCTGGTGGAGTTCCTCAAGACCCACCAGCCGCCGCAGGTCAACATCACGCTCGACGCCGAATACCCGGCGGTGACGGCGGAGAAGGGCTCCGGCCTGGTCGCGGTGACGATCCCGAAGGCGGGCGCGGTCGCGCCGCCGCAAGGCGAAGCCTACGTGGCGGAATTCGGCGGCGGTTTCTTCATTACCCAGATTCCCGAGGATGCCAGCGCCGTGATCGCCAACGCGACCCCGGAGATCGAGCAGGCCATCCGCGCGCGCGGCGCCAGGCAGGAAGGCATGCAGTACAGCTTCAGCTGGGAAGGCAGCAGCTTGAGCGTCAAGGCCAAGGGGGTATCGGCCCACTCGTCCAAGCCGGAAGACGGCGTCAACGCAGTCAGCATGCTGGCCGATGCGCTGGCCGTGCGCCCCTGGGCCAACACCACGGCCGGCGGCGCGGTGAACTACCTGAACGAGATGGTGGGGACCGGCATCTACGGCGAGAAGTTCGGCGCCATCGCCTACCGCGACAGCTTCATGGGTCCGATGAGCTTTGCGCCGACCGTGATCAAGCAGAACGACGACGGCATCGAAGTGCAGATCAACCTGCGCCGCCCGCAGGGCAAGAGCAGCGAGCAGCTGACCAATGAAGTCAATGCCGCGCTGGCGCAGTGGCAGGCGCGCCGGCTGCCGCTGGCCAACGTCAAGGTCCGCATCGGCGAGCCCTGGGTGCAGAAGAATGCGCCGCACCTGCCGACCCTGATGAACGTGTTCTCTTACTTCACCGGCATGAAGGATCCGCAGCCGATCGCGATCGGCGGCGGCACCAATTCGCGCCTGTTCCCGGGAGCGGTGAGCTTCGGTCCGGCGATGCCGGGCAAGGTCTACACCGGCCACTCCGAGCACGAGTTCATCACCGAGAAGCAGCTGCTGCTGAACCTGCAGATGTACACGGCGGTGCTGGTCGAACTGGCCAGGTAAGCGCGCACGCTGACATTCCAGCCCCGGCATCGTCCGGGGTTTTTTTCGCCCGCTTCCGCTCGATTCCGGCATCAGGTCCGCCATCGTGTTCATGTTGAGCTAGTAGGTCTCTGGCTCGCCAAAATGTGTAAATATTTCCACTGCTTTTGTAGGAGTGTACTTACAAAAGAGGGTGGCGCCTGAGGGGTAAATGCGCCTTTCCCTCGGAGCGACAGGGCAGGCTGCGAAGCCGGCTTTTCGCTCCGCTGTCCCTGCCGTTGATAGCCGGAAAATGCCACGGTGCTAGAGGGAAAATGTGGCGAAAGCAGCATGATAGGATCATTGTTACAGACCGCGAGGACACCGGAGAACCCGGTGCCGGCTCGCGCTCCTTGCTTTACGAATGCCCGACATTTTTTGGATGCCATGCACAGCAAAGATCTCAAGAAGCCGGACGGACGCAACCTGACCCTGTACAGCAACCACCCGATCCCGGAAGGTATCGTTGCGCCCAGCCCTTTTCCTGATCCCCAGCATGCCAATCCCCACCTGCGCTGGCACCCGCTGCGCGGCGAATGGGTGACCTACGCCGCCTTCCGCCAGAACCGTACCTACCAGCCGCCACCGCAGTACAACCCGCTGGCGCCGATGAACGACCCGCAGCACCCCACCGAGATGCCGGCCGGCGACTACGAGATCGCGGTGTTCGACAACCGCTTCCCCTCGCTGGCGCTGGAGTCGCACGAGCCGCCCAGCGTGACGGTGCCGACCGCCCCGGCCAACGGCCACTGCGAGGTGGTGGTGTTCACCCAGGACCCGCAGGCTTCGCTGTCCTCGCTGCCGCTGTCGCGCATCGAGCTGCTGCTATCGGTCTGGGGCGACCGCACGACGCGCATTGGCCGCTACCAGCACATCCACTACGTGCTGCCCTTCGAGAACCGCGGCGCCGAAGTCGGCGTGACCCTGCATCATCCGCACGGCCAGATCTACGCCTATCCCTTCGTGCCTTCGGTGCCGGCGCGCATGCTGGCGCAGGAGCGCGAGTACTTCCTGCAGCACGGCGCCAGCCTGCTGTGCGACATGGCGCGCGACGAAGCGGCGGACGGCAAGCGCGTGCTGTACCACGACGACTATGCGATCGCCTTCGTGCCGGCCTGCGCCCGCTATCCCTACGAGGTCTGGGTGATGCCGACCGCGCCCTGCCAGGATTTCGCCGCGCTCACGCCGCCGCAGCGCGAAAGCCTGGCGCGCGCGCTCAAGACCGTGCTGCTGAAGTTCGACACGCTGTGGAACCGTCCCTTCCCCTACCTGATGGCGTGGTACCAGGCCCCCACCGACGGCGCCGCGCATCCCGAGACCCAGCTGCACGCGCAGTTCTACCCGCCGTACCGGACCCGCGACCGCCTGAAGTACCTGGCCGGCACCGAGCTGGCTGCCGGGATGTTCGCGATGGACGTGCTGCCCGAGACCACCGCCTATGAGCTGCAGCAGGTCGACGTCAGCCTGGATGAGAGCGGTGAACTCGTGGAGGCCCGCGCATGACCCCGGTCCGGCAGCGCGCCGCCGAGGTCGCGGACAAGCTGGCGCTGTTGCGCGCCCACCTGGCCGGGGCCCAAGCCGGGGCGATCCGCCTGCGCGGCGTCGACTGGTTCGCCTGGGTGACGGCGGGCGGCTCGAGCGCCGTGCTGCAGACCACCGACGGCGGCGTGGCCGAGGTCCTGGTGACGCCGGAGGAAGCCTGCATCCTGACCGATGCGATCGAGGCCGAGCGCCTGCGCGCCGAGGAACTGCCCGAGGGCTTCACCTTCCACATCGAACCCTGGGCCGAGCCGGAGCTGCGCGAGCGCTACGTGCAGAACGCTGCGGCCGGCCGCACGATCCTGTCCGACCGCCCCGCGAACGGCGAGCAGCCGCTGCCTTACGCGCTGCGCCAGCGCCGCATGGTGCTGGAACCGAGCGAGCGCGAACGCTACCGGCTGCTCGGCCGCGAGGCCGCCGAGGCGATGAGCGACACCCTGCGCCGTGCGCGGCCCGACTGGACCGAATTCCAGCTGGCGGGCGCGGGCGCCGAGGCGCTATGGCGGCGCGGCATCCACCCGGCCCTGGTGCTGGCCGCCGGCGAGCGGCGCCTGCCGGCCTGGCGCCATCCGACCCCGACCGGCGAACCTCTGGGCGCGCGCGCCATGCTGGTGTTCTGCGCCCGGCGCCACGGCCTGTACGCCAACCTGACCCGCTTCGTCAGTTTCGCCGGTGAGCATTCGGTGCCGCTGGACGCGCAGCGCGCCCTGATGGAAGTCGAGGCCACCGGCCTGGCGGCGATCGAGCCGGGCAAGTCGCTGTCGGCCGTGTACCACGCGCTCGAGGCGGCCTACAAGCACGCCGACCGCGAGGCGGCGATCCGCGAGCACCACCAGGGCGGCATCACCGGCTACCGGGCGCGCGAAGTCGTCACCGGTCCCACCACCGCCACTCTGCTGGAAGAGGGCATGGCATTCGCATTCAACCCGAGCTTCGCGGGCCTGAAAATCGAAGACACTTTCCTGCTCGGCCCCGACGGGCTCGAGAATCTCACGTTCGACCCCGGCTGGCCGGCGGTGGACGTACATGGCCGCAAGCGGCCCCTTTGGCTGGAGGCGCAAGCATCATCATGACGAACACCGACACCTTCTTCGGCGGCGCGCCGGAGGTGAACGCGTCGGCGCCCGGACGCGTCAACCTGCTCGGCGAGCATACCGACTACAACGACGGCTTCATGCTGCCGGTGGCGACCCCGCAGCGCACCCTGGTGGCGATGAGCCGCAGTGGCGACGACCACTTTCACTTCTATTCGCCGACTTTCGACAACACCGTCACCTTCGCGCAGGGCGGCAGCGCGCCGCAGGGCTACGGCAGCTACATCGAAGGCTGCATCCGGCTGGTGCAGGCGCAAGGAGTAGAGGTGCCGCCGCTGCGCGTCTACATCACCACCGACCTGCCGGTCGGCTCGGGCCTGTCCTCGTCCGCCGCGCTCGAAGTGGCCACCCTGCGGGCCATGCGGGCGCTGCTCGGCTTCGAGCTCGACGACGTCAAGCTGGCCCGCATCGCCCAGCGCGCCGAGATCGAATTCGCGCACGTGAACTGCGGGATCATGGACCAGATGGCGTCCAGCCTGGCCGACGAAACGAACATGCTGTTCATCGACGCGCGCACGCTGGAACACCGCCTGGTCAAGATGCCGCCCGACACAGAGCTGATCGTGGTCGACTCCGGGGTGGCGCGCAAGCTCGCGGCCAGCAAGTACAACGAACGGCGCGCCGAGTGCGAAGAGGCCTCGCGCAAGCTGGGCGTGCAGGCCCTGCGCGACGTCACCGACCCATCGTCCGTCGAAAGCCTGCCCTCGCCGATGCGCGAGCGGGCCCGCCACGTGGTGCAGGAAAACCTGCGCGTGCTGGAAGCGGCGGGCGGCGTGAGCGCCGAGCGTTTCGGCGAACTGATGAACGCGTCGCATGTCAGCCTGCGCGACGACTACGAAGTTTCAATCCCCGAGCTGGACGAGCTGTGCGAGCACCTGCGTGCGGCGCCCGGCGTGCTCGGGGCACGCCTCACCGGCGCCGGCTTCGGCGGCGCATGTGTGGCGCTGTGCCGGGCAGGTCAGGCACAGCAAGCGGCCGCCGCCGCGCTGGCGGCCTACAACAAGAACGGACGACAGGGCCGGATCCTGATTCCGGTTCCGACTGACCAGAAAGGACAACAATGAATCAGTTTGAATATCCCCGTCCCCAATTGGTGCGCGACAACTGGATCAACCTCAACGGGAAATGGCGCTTCACCTTCGACGACGAGCTGCGCTATGCGAAACCGGAAGACGTCGCCGAGTGGACCCATGAAATCAACGTGCCCTTCGCGGTCGAGACCGAACTGAGCGGTATTCAGGACACCGGTTTCCATACCGCCGTCT
Organism: Massilia sp. LC238; assembly: GCF_000735635.1. Taxonomy (NCBI): domain Bacteria; kingdom Pseudomonadati; phylum Pseudomonadota; class Betaproteobacteria; order Burkholderiales; family Oxalobacteraceae; genus Massilia; species Massilia sp. LC238. The sequence goes on from NZ_JNNN01000074.1 coordinate 45,544, forward strand.
GGTACCAGCGCGAGTTCGAGCTGGCGCCCAACGACAAGCGCACCATCCTGCACTTCGGCGCGGTCGACTACTCGGCGCGGGTGTGGGTGAACGGCCGCCTGGTGGCCGAGCACGAGGGCGGCCATACGCCTTTCCAGGCCGACATCACCGACGTCATGAATGCGGACGGCAAGCAGGTGGTGACCGTGTTCGTCGAAGACGATCCGGCCGACCTGGCCAAGCCGCGCGGCAAGCAGGACTGGCTGCTGGAGCCGCACTCGATCTGGTACCCGCGCACCACCGGCATCTGGCAGACGGTCTGGGTCGAGCAGGTCGAGGACACCTACATCGCCTCGCTGCGCTGGACCCCGATCTTCGAGACCTACGAGATCGGTTGCGAGGTGTTCGCCACCGGCCACACCCACCAGGAGCTGTTTGTCGAAGTCAAGATCTGGCATGGCGAGCAGCTGCTGGCGGACGACTACTACAAGCTGCTGCAGGGCGAGGCGAACCGCAAGATCGCGCTGTCCGACCCCGGCATCGACGATTCGCGCAACGAGATCCTCTGGAGCCCGGAGCGACCGACCCTGCTGGATGCCGAAGTGACCCTGCGTTGCGGCGACCGCGTGCTCGACCGCATCCGTTCGTACACGGCGCTGCGCTCGGTCTCGATCAACCGCGACCGCTTCATGCTCAACGGCCGTCCCTACCAGCTGCGCCTGGTGCTCGACCAGGGCTACTGGCCCGAGTCCTTCATGACGGCACCGTCCGACCAGCACCTGAAGCGCGACGTCGAACTGGTCAAGCTGATGGGCTTCAACGGCGTGCGCAAGCACCAGAAGATCGAGGACCCGCGCTTCCTGTACTGGGCCGACAAGCTGGGCCTGCTGGTGTGGGAAGAGATGCCCTCGGCCTACCGCTTCAGCTCGCGCGCCATCAGCCGTATGGTGAGCGAATGGACCGAAGCGATCCAGCGCGACTACAGCCACCCCTGCATCATCGTGTGGGTCGCGTTCAACGAATCCTGGGGCGTGCCGAACCTCACGCTCACCCAGGCGCACCGCAACGCGGTCGAGGCCTTGTACCACCTGACCCGCACGCTCGACTCGACCCGGCCGGTGATCGGTAACGACGGCTGGGAAGCCTCGGCCACCGACATCCTCGGCATCCACGACTACGACTGCGACCCGGAGAAGCTGCAGGCGCGCTACGCGGTCACCGATCCGGTGCGCACCCTGTTCGACCAGCGGCGTCCGGGCGGCCGCATCCTGACCCTGGACGGCTTCCCGCACCGCGGCCAGCCGATCGTGCTGACCGAGTTCGGCGGCATCGCCTACGATCCGACCCAGGATCCGGACGCAGACAAGACCACCTGGGGGTATTCGCGCGCGCACACGGCCGAGAGCTACCTGTCGCTGTACCGCGATCTCCTGAGGGTGGTGAACGAGACCTTCATGTTCAGCGGCTTCTGCTACACGCAGTTCACCGACACCTTCCAGGAAGCCAACGGCCTGCTCAACGCGGACCGCACGCCGAAGCTGCCGCTGGAGGTGATCAGCGCCGCCACCCGCAACGTGGCGCTGCAGCGCAAGGAGGTCGAAGCGGAAGGCGATGGCATCCCCGGCGGAACCGGCATGCCGTAAGCGCACGCGCAAGCGATAGAGACGCGCACCGGTGCGGTGCGCGTTTTTTTTCGTGTGGCGGGGGGCGGTGGGAACGCTGCAGCAAGTCCGTGCCGCAGCGCGCTCGGAGCGAGACTGCTTAGCGCTGAATGACGCCGCTGGTGACGTTCACGCGGTCGCCGCTGCGGAAGTCGGGCGTGCTGGCATGGTTGACGACCTGGGTGCTGCCGTCGTCCATCCGCACCGTGACGCGGTAGCTGTTGGCGCCGCTGGCCCGGCTGCGCCGCTCGATCCGGTGCTGCCGGCCGTGCCCGAGCTGCCCGAGCTCATGCTTTCGCTCGGCACGACCTCGATGGCGAGCACCGTGCTGTTGGGTGCGGCGCTGCCGGCGGCCGAGGTGCCGGCCGCTGCCGACGAGCCGGACGAGCCGGTGCTGCCCGATGCGCCGCTGCTGCCGGACTGGTCCCAGCCCGAGGAGCCGCTGGTGCCCGAGGTGCCAGAGCTGCCCGAGGTGCCGGTGCCGGTGCCGGTGCCGGTGCCCATGGTGCCCTGGCTGCTCGAGCTGCCGCTGCTGCCGGTGGGGTTGCCGGAGGCGTCGGTGGCGCTGCCGGAGCCGTAGCTGCTGGAGCCGCCGGTGCCGGTCGCACCGGAGGTGCCGCTCGAACCGCCCGTGGTAGTGCCGCTGCTGCTGGTGCCGCTCGATGACTCGTCGCCGCCGCCGCGCATGCCGGCGCACCCGGCCAGGCCCAGCGATACAGCCAGCAAGCCCGCCAGGAGCATGCTCTGGTGTTTTTGCTTCATGGTCAACTCCTTATGGTGGATGTTCAATCGGATGCGTGACGATGCCACGTGCCACTGGAGTGAGAGGGGGGAAGCGCGTCAGCGTTCCAGCTGACTCGGGTTGAGCCTGAGCTGTATCAAGGTGCCCACGAGGCTGGTGGATTTTTTTGCGGTGCGGAAGGTCAGCGCTGGCGCACGCTGCCGTGCTGCGGCACGATCACCGCCAGCAGGGTGCTGGTCAGCAGCGCTGCGCTCACGTCGACCATCCAGTCGCGCACGTCGCCGCTGCGGTAGGGCAGGAAACTCTGCACCAGCTCGTCGGCGGCGCCCATCAGGGCGATCGCCAGTAGTGCCTTCGCGGCACGCACGGGACCGCTTCCGGTGCTGCCGAAGAACCACAGCATGGTCAGGAAGGCGTAGGTCAGGCCATGCAGCACCACGCCGGGCGCGAATTCGCCCACTTCGGCGCGCGCCCCCGGAATCGATCCGGCTACGACGATGCCCGCGAACAGAACGAGGGCGGTCTTGATGCGGGCGGAGCGCAGGCGGGGATCGAGCAACAGGAAGGACAGGAAAGCTGGCATGACGACGAAACGCTGGCAAAAGCGAACGATATCACAGCACTTGTCTTTCCTGTCGCACCGACCGGCTCGACGCACCGGTCGCCGGCATCCCGGCGGGTCGCCTGTTCAGATCGTCAGCGCGGGAGCGCCGTTCGTATAGTGGGCGTCGAAACAGCTTTCGCAGTCGGCGCAGAAAAGGTGTGCCATGCGGACGCTGTTCTGCCGCAGCACGAGCTTGAGGTGGGTGTGCTGGCACTTGGGACAGATTTCGCGCACGCTGCCGAAAGTCAGCAGGTTCAGCGGGGCGCTGTCACCGTCGAGCTGGTCGGTGACGGCCAGGGGATTCAGTTCGCTCAGCACCAGGTTGCCGTCGGTATGGTGGCGGCGGCAGGCGCTTGATTCAGGCGGATGCGCGTAGTTCTCGGATACACGTAGATTCATAGGACAAGCTCCCATTATCGTGTTGTCTCCACAAGCCTGCGCAGCAGGGAAACGCAGGGCGGGAGCTTCATCATAGCGAAATCCTGCAGGGCTTCAAGCCCAGCGGGGTAATTTTTATGATTGTGTTGCCGATGTGAAGAAAAAAATGCCCGTCAGGAACTGACGGGCACAACCCAAGATCGGGCCAAGAGACGTAAATCGGTTGGTGTGTTGCACGCCTGGTGCAGCACACCTGCTGCCATCACGCATATCGGTTGCGTGTATCGCAGGTGATTCAAAGTATACGAGTTGAATGTGACCACGCTATGACAGCGATCAAACGTGAACCGAGACGACCGAACTGTTCCGGATGTCCGTGATCTCAACAATATCGCGCAGGACGCGCCGAACAAAAAAAAAGCCCGCTAGAGGCGGGCTTAAAACTATTTTCTTGGAGGAGAATAGTGGAGACAGGTGAGATTATGCTGCGTCGCCAAATATACGTCCAATTTAGAATACGGATACCAGACATTGATATTTCGAATATCTGTTTCATCAAGATGCCGGCGTGGCGAACTTACTCGCGCACGGGTACCGTGTAGTTCAGCGCCATGCGGCCACCGTCCGCGTACAGGGTCTGGCCCGTGATGTAAGAAGCGTCGTCGCTCGCCAGGAAGGCGCAGATGGCCGCGACTTCCTCGGGCTCGCCGCAGCGTCCGAGCGGCGTGCGCGACAGGAACGTGTGACGCGCTTCCGGGCTGCCGAGTACCGCTTTCTTTGCCAGTTCGGTCAGAATCGTGCCAGGGCCGATGGCGTTGACGCGAATGCCGTGCTCGGCCAGGCTGATCGCGGCCACGCGCGTCAGCTGGTTGACGCCGCCTTTCGAGACCACATACGGCACCTGGTTCGGGATGGTCAGCTCGGCATTGACGCTGGACATATTGATGATGCAGCCCGTCTGGCGCTTCACCATCTCGCGCGCCGCCGCCTGGCTGCACAGGAACATCGATTTCAGGTTGATGCGCAGCACGCGGTCGAAGTCTTCCTCCGCCAGCTCGAGGAAGTCCGCCGCGTGCGTGACGCCGGCATTGTTGACGAGGATGTCGACCTGTCCGAATGCCTCCAGCGTGGCGGCGATCATCGCATCGACATCGGCTTTCAGGCTGACGTCGGCCTGGTGGAAGCGGGCGGCTTCCCCGAGCCTGGCTGCGGCATCCCGGCCTTCGGGGCGGATGTCGACGAGCATGACGCGTGCGCCTTCCTGCACCAGGCGCGTGGCGCAGGCCAGGCCGATGCCCTGGCTGGCGCCCGTTACGATGGCTGTCTTGTTGGCTAGTCTCATGGCGGCATCCTTGCTTGTAAAGCCGTCATTGTATCCAGCCCGCGAACGGCGCCGGCGTTTTGCCGCTGCCGCCTATGGCCATTCCGGAAACAGGGGCCCGATGACGAACAGGACCGTTCCGTTCTGCACGGCGTGTGCCGTCGCCGCAGCCAGGGCGGCCGGCGCGATGCCGGCCCAGCGCATGTTCACGTAGGCGCAGGCGAAGATCATCCCGCCGAAGAAGGTCGTCATCCCGTGGGCGAGCCCGCCATTCAGGTAGTGGCCGTAGGCGAACACCAGTGCGCTCAGCAGGACACAGGCGACGGGTGGCGCGCCGAGGCGGTGCGCGGCTTCAATCGGCAGGACCTGGCCGAGCATGGTTTCAATGATGGGGGCATAGACGACGGCCGCCAGGAAGATGCCGGCCGGGGTGAGCCGGGCGAGACCGGCAGGAGCGGAATGTCCCCATAGCTCCGGAGGGAGAAACTGCAGCACGAGCGCGGACACACAGAGTGCGCACAACGTTCCTGCGAGGCCCAGGCATGTACCCAGCGCAAGCGCACTGCGGTAGCGCCGGCGTTCGAGGCTGGCGCGCCAGCAAGCCATTCGTGGCGGGATGGTCGTGATCCGGTGGGCCATGGGCGCTGCATGAAGTGCGTGGGTGCCCATGATAAGGCCGCGCCGTCGCCGGCGACAGCGCGGCATCAAAAGAATGCTCAGAGCATCAGCGGCTTGTCCGGCAATTCGTTGGCGCGGCTGCCGTTGGCCGGGAAGTGCTGGCGCAGCAGCTCGTTGACCTGCCCGATGGCGGCCAGGGTCGCGTCGTGGAAGCTGCCTTGCCTGAAGCCGTCCGTCATGGTGCGGCACACCCCCTGCCAGGTAGCGCTGTCGATCTTGCGGTCGATGCCGCGGTCGGCCACGATATCCACCTTGTGCTCGGCCAGGTTGATGTAGATGAGCACACCACAATTGTCCTCGGTGTCCCACACGCCGTAGTCGGCGAACAGGGCCAGCGCGCGCTGGCGGTTGCTGACGCCGTCCCAGGCGTCGTCGAAGGGCAGGCCCTTTTCGACGATCAGCCGCACTTCGCCGCGGTGGGTCTGCTCGCCGGCGGTAATCGCCTCGCTGATCGCGCTGAGCGTGGTTTCCGGGAAGGCGCGCTTGGCCTCGCCGTCGCTGCTGCGCAGGTGGCGCCAGGCGCGTTTGATGCGTTGTCCGATACCCATTACCAGTCTCCCGAGGCGCCGCCGCCGTCGAAGCTGCCCCCGCCGCCGGAAAATCCGCCGCCACCGAATCCGCCTCCGCCGCCGCCGAAGCCGCCGCCGCGTCCCATGCCGCTCATGATGTTACCGAGGATGATGCCGGTCGCGACATCGCCCAGGCCGCTGCTGCGGCGGTGGCCCCAGTGGTGCGGCGAGAGCCGGCTGCGGCGCGGACGGAAGATCGAACGCAGCAGGAAAAAGCCGATCAGGAGAGGAATGATGCCGAACAGGGAAAACCCGGCGCCGCTGTCGACCTGCACTTGACGCTGCGGCGCCGGCTGCGGGTTTTGTTGTTGCGGGGCAGGGAAGCTTTCCTTGTTCAGCAGCGTTGCGATGGCGCCGACGCCGGCCACCAGGCCTTCGTAATAATGGTTCTGGCGGAAGTGCGGGGCGATCACGTCTTGCAGGATGCGTTTCGACTGGGCGTCCGTCAGCACGCCCTGCACGCCGCGCCCGGCCTCGATGCGCAGCCGGCGCAGCGAACTCGGGTTATCGCGCGCCACCATCAGGAGCACGCCGTCGTCGATGCCCTTGCGGCCCAGCTTCCAGGCGTCGGTGACGCGGATGCTGAACTGCTCGATCGCTTCGGGTTCGGTCGATTTGACCAGCAGCACCGCGATCTGGCTTCCGGTGCGCGCCTCGTAGTCGGCCAGCACCGCCGTGAGCCGCTCGCGCTGGCTGGCGTCGAGCATGCCGGCTTCGTCGACCACGCGCCCGCTCAGCGGGGGCACCGGCTTGAGCTGGGCGAAGGCGGGTGCTGCAAGCACAAAGGCCAGCAGCAGGGCCCACAGGCAACGAAGGAAACCGGCTCCGGTCGGCGCGTGCATCGCTGTGTGCCGCTTATTTACCAAAATCGACCGTCGGCGCCGTCGAGATCGCCTTTTCGTTCTCGACCGTGAACGAGGGCTTGGTCTCGTAGCCGAACACCATCGCCGTCAGGTTGGTCGGGAACTTGCGCACGGTGACGTTGTAGTCCTGCACCGAGGCGATGTAGCGCTGGCGTGCGACCGTGATGCGGTTTTCGGTGCCTTCCAGCTGCGACTGCAGGTCGCGAAAACTGGTGTCGGCCTTCAGGTCCGGATATTTCTCGGCCACGACCATCAGGCGCGACAGCGCGCCGGACAGCTCGCCCTGCACCTGCTGGAACTTGTTGAACGCGGCCGGGTCGTTCAAGACCTCCGGCGTGATCTGGAAGCTGGTCGCGGCGGCACGGGCCCGTGTCACGGCCTCGAGCGTCTCGCGCTCGTGCGAGGCATAGCCCTTGACCGTGTTGACCAGGTTCGGGATCAGGTCGGCGCGGCGCTGGTACTGGTTGACCACCTCGCCCCAGGCAGCGATGGTTGCCTCGTCCTTGGTCTGGAACTCGTTGTAGCCGCAGCCGGACAGCAGTGTACCGGTCAGGACGGCCACGGCCAGGGTTCGGGTCCAGCGCGAGAAGAGGGTAGATGTCATGATCATTCCATGGCAGGTTGTCGAATGGTCAAAATATACATGATGTAAAGATATTTTGGCGCATCGTCCGGGGCCAAACCCGGGCTGCACCCGTCCAGCGCCACGGCTGGCGGTACAATATTGGGTTCGCAATCACTGACAAACAAGAGGCCCGGATGACTTTCATCGACAAACTTTCCGCAGCATGGACCCGCAACAATTCCCTGCTGTGCGTCGGGCTCGACCCGGACCTGGCGCGCTTCCCCGCGCACCTGCAAGGCCAGCCGGACGGCATCGTCCAGTTCTGCAAGGCGATCATCGACGCGACCGCCGACCTGGCCTGCGCCTTCAAGCCGCAGATCGCCTACTTCGCGGCGCTGGGCGCCGAAGCGCAGCTGGAAGAAATCTGCCGCTACCTGCGCGAGCACTACCCGCACATTCCGCTGGTGCTGGATGCCAAGCGCGGCGACATCGGCGCCACCGCGCACCAGTACGCGCGCGAAGCCTTCGAGCGCTACGGCGCCGACGCGGTCACGGTCAGCCCCTACATGGGCTTCGACTCGGTCGAGCCCTACCTGGAGTGGGCCGACCGCGGCGTGATCGTGCTGTGCCGCACCTCGAATGCGGGCGGCTCGGACCTGCAGTTCCTGGACGTGGGCGGACGCCCGCTGTACCAGCACGTGGCCCAGCTGGTGGCCGAGAAGTGGAACCGCAACGGCCAGCTGGCGCTGGTGGTGGGGGCGACCTTCCCGGAAGAGATCGCGCAGGTGCGCAAGCTGGTGGGCGACATGCCGCTGCTGATCCCGGGCGTGGGCGCGCAGGGCGGGGACGTGGAGGCGACCGTGCAGGCCGGGCGTACGGCGAACGGCACCGGGATGATGATCAATTCCTCGCGCGCGATCCTGTATGCGGCGCCGCAGGCAGGGGAAGATTTCGCCGCTGCGGCAAGGCGGGTGGCCACCGAGACGCGCGACGCAATCAATGCGGCGCGGGGGTAAGGAGGCGCTGGTGGTTTGCTGAGACTTGGGTTCCGGCCTTCGCCGGAACGACGTTCTACAGTCAACACGCGAAATACGTTAGCTTTGTTCTACCGTTATTCTTAAAACCGTCGTCCCGGCGCAGGCCGGGACCCAAGTTCGTGCCGCAGCCGCTAACGCATCCAAGCGCGCAGCGCGAACAAAAAACTCAATACCTGCTCGGCGCAATCGTCTCCGCATAGTCGTACAAGGCGCCGAGGATCTCCTCCGCGCGCTCGTCCGCGTTCTCGGACAGGGTGTCGATTTCCATGAACAGCTGGTCGACGGTGCGCGCCCCCGCAGCGCCCTCGAACAGCCGCGCCGCCCGGTGCGCCTCCCACAGTTCCCGCTCGTCTGCCGACAGGGTGGCGGGGAAGTTGCGCGCGCGGTAGCGGAAGAACAGCTCGCCCAGGCGCTCGTCCTCGAACGAGGGCCGCATGCCGGCCAGCGCTTGCGGCTTTTCGTGGCGCAGCGACTCCAGCTTGCGGCGGTCGCCGTTGCCGACAAAACCGCCGTATAAGTCCTCGTCGACGTCCACCACGCCGCCCGCGGCCGGCTTCTTGAACACCTCGGCCCAGACCGCACTCATGTTGCGTCCGCCCGCAGCCAGCGCCGCGTGCGCGCGCGCCTGCTCGACGTCGATGTTCCAGCGCGCCGCCATGGCGGGCTGCAGGGTCTTGAGGTTCCCGACCAGCATCGGTGACTTGTTCAGGTGCACGCTCTTGATCGGCAGGCGGGTCATCCCTTCCGGCATCTCGGCGCTGCGGGTGAACAGGCGGGTGCGGATCGTCTCGACGTCGAGCTCGAACAGCTCGGACGGGTCGTGGCGGCAGTCCCAGACCAGGATCTCGTTCTTGTTGGTCGGGTGCTGGGCCAGCGGCCAGACCAGGCCCAGGCAGCCGTGCTCGACCGGGAACATGCCGGACACGTGCAGGAAGGGCTGGCGCTGGCCGGGGTCGAGGTGCAGGCCCATCTCGGCGGCCACCCGCTCCTTGCGGCGCAGTTCCAGGCAGAAGTCGAACAGCTTGGGCTGCTTCGAGCGGATGAGGCGAGCGAGGGCAATGGTGGCGCGCACGTCCGACAACGCGTCGTGGGCCGCATCGTGGACCAGGCCGTTGGCTTTGCTCAGGTCTTCCAGGCGGAAGCTCGGCTTGCCGTCTTCCTTGCGCGGCCACTCGATGCCGTCCGGGCGCAATGCGTAGGTCATGCGCACCACGTCCAGCAGGTCCCAGCGCCCGCAGCCGTTCTGCCACTCGCGCGCATACGGGTCGATCAGGTTGCGCCAGAACAGGTGGCGCGTGACCTCGTCGTCGAAGCGGATCGTGTTGTAGCCGACGCCGATGGTGCCGGGCTCGCTGAAGGCGGCTTCGATTCTCCGGGCGAATTCGTGTTCCGGCACGCCATGTTCCAGGCAATGCTGCGGGGTGATGCCGGTGATCAGGCAGGATTGCGGGTCGGGCAGGAAATCCGGCGCCGGCTGGCAGTACAGCATGATCGGTTCGCCGATCTCGTTCAGCTCGGCATCGGTGCGGATGGCGGCGAACTGGGCCGGGCGGTCGCGGCGCGGGGTCGCGCCAAAGGTTTCATAGTCGTGCCAGAGGAAGGTATGCGTGCTCATGTATTGCTCAGGTATTGTTCTTGTGTCGCCGTTGGGGCGGGCAGGCGCCATGGTGGCACAGAATCGGCGCGGCGTCAGCCAAAGGGCTGGCAGCGTGACTAGATGCTGACGCGGTCGCGGCCTGCCTGTTTGGCACGATACAAGGCAGCGTCGGCCGCCGCCATCAGGCCCTGCTCGTCGCCGCCCGGCGCCAGGCTGGCCACGCCGAACGATCCGGTGACGTGGGGCAGCGGCAGGCGCATGTCCGGGAAGACCAGGGTCGTGCGCAGGCGCTCGGCCAGGCGTTCGGCCACCATCTCGGCCAGGGCGGTCGGGGTGTCCGGCAATACCGCCATCAGTTCCTCGCCGCCGTAGCGCACCGCGAAGTCCGAGGGCCGCAGCGATTCGCGGATCACGCCGGCGGCGCTCGACAAGGCGGCGTCGCCCGCCAGGTGGCCGTGGGTGTCGTTGAAGCGCTTGAAGTGATCGAGGTCGATCATGATGACCGACAGCGGGCTGCCGTCCTGGCGCGCGCGCATCGCCAGCTTGGGCAGCATCTCGGCCAGCCAGGCGCGGTTGTACAGGCCGGTCAGGCCGTCGTTGAGCGAGAGCTGGCGGTAGAACTCGCCCAGTTTCTGGCGCCGCTTGAGCTGGGCGTTGGCCGCCCGCACGCGGAAGGACAGCAGGCGCAGCAGGTTGCGCGCGAGGACGTTGGAGCGGTCGATCAGCTGCCACACCAGTTCCGGCTCGATGACCAGGAGCTCGCAGTCTTCCAGTGCGGTCATCGCGGCCAGGTTGACGGCGTCGTCCAGCACGGCCTGCTCGCCCACGCTTTCGCCGGGCAGCACGCGCGTGGTGCCGCTGTCCTCGCTGCTGCTATGGGCGTCCGGCGCCACCTCCAGCATGCCCGAGAGCACGATGTACAGGCGGGCGCGCAGCCCGTCCTCGACCCGGCGGCCGGCCGCCACCCGGATGACCGCGCACGGGGCGAGCGCCGCCGCGACGACCGGATCGTCGGCGTCGCGGAACAGCTGCAGGTCGCGCGTGGTATAGGGGGAAGCACCGAAGGTGCCGATCGGATCCAAGGCTTGCTCGAGCGGGAAAAAAAACTGGAGGTTAATGTCATTACCTTACGGCATGATAACTCATTGCAAACCTGCGCGCGGGCTGGCGTTCCAGAAACAACAGTGGTCAAATGGCGGCCATGACACATCCTGCCCACCTGGTCGACGCGCTCGGCCACCAACACCATCCCGCACCCGGAGCCCGCATCGTGTCGCTGGTGCCTTCGATTACCGAGCTCCTGTGCGAGCTCGGCCTGGCAGGACAACTGGTCGGCCGTACCGGCTTCTGCATCCATCCGCGCGAGGCGGTGGAGGCGATCCCGAAGGTCGGCGGCACCAAGGACGTGAACATCGAGAAGATCCGCAAGCTGGCGCCGACCCACCTGGTGGTCAACATCGACGAAAACGAAAAGCCGACGGTGGAGGAACTGGCGAAGTTCGTGCCGCACGTCGTCGTCACCCATCCGATGGTCCCGGGCGACAACCTGGCGCTGGCGCGCCTGATGGGCGGCATCTTCGGCGCGCAAGCAGCAGCTGAGCGCTGGTGCGCCGCCTTCGAGCAGGAATACGCGGCCTTGCGCGCATTGGCGCCGGCGCCGGCGCGCACCGTGCTGTACTGTATCTGGCAGGACCCGTGGATGAGCGTGTCGAAAGACACGTATATCGCCGCCATGCTGGCCGAGCTGGGCTGGAAGGTGCCGAATCTGGGAGAGGCGCGCTACCCGCGCTTCGAGTGGTCGGCGCAGCTGGTGGACGGGCTCGACGCCGTGCTGCTGTCCACCGAGCCCTACCGGTTTACCGAGGCGCATGCGGACGCGCTCGAGAAGCAGCTCGGCATCCCGGTGTCCCTGGTCGATGGGGAAATGATGTCGTGGTATGGCAGCCGCGCGCTGGCCGGCCTGCGCTACTTGCGCGAACTGCGGGCGATGCTGGAAGGCGCGGCTTGAATCGATACGACAAGCGCACGCCCAGGAGCAGGGCGCGCGCTCGCACCGCTTACGAGTCGGTCAGGTGCTTGTCCGCGAGGGCATCGACTGCCGGGGCAGCGTGGCCGTGGCGGTCCTTGTCCTGCAGGCGGCCCAGGGCGCTGTCGAGGGCGCGCGCCAGCTTGCCGCCGGCGTTCTTGATCGACTGGCGCAGGTCGTCGGAATGCTCGTGGACCACGATCGGCTGGTAGCCGCGCACGCGTGCTTCCATCATGCACGAGTTGCCGCCATCGGCGCCTTTCTGCCGGTTCTCGTTGCTCAGGTGTACTTCGACGCTGGTGATGTGGTCGCCGAAACGGTCGATCGAGCTGCGGACGACCGATTCCACGTGTTCGTCCAGGCCCTGGTGGTTGGTAATGGTGCGGTCGGTATTGACATTGATTTGCATACGATTGCTCCTGTTGTCATAACGGCTTGATCTTACCCGCGGCCGCGTTTTGGCCGCGTCCTGTTACGACAGGTGGGGCCGGTCCGGCAAGTTGCAAGGCCGACCACATTCAAGGCACAGCGGCGGTGCTTGACGAAGAATTGCCAGATGAGCTCGTTCGCATCGACGTCGCGCGTGGTCTTGCCGATCGGCAAGCCAACATTGAAGGCATCGGCGCCGGGCCAGGTATGGCCGCCGTCCCTCACCGTCACCAGGGCGACGCGGACGTCCGCGCTGCCCTGTTCGCGGTAGCCGACCTCGGTCCCGTCACCGGCGTCGCCATTGAAGCTGCGCAGCTGTTCGGGCACTGCTTCGAGGCCATTGCGCCTGATCCAGTAACGGTGGCTGTCCATGGCCGACAGGTAGCCGCTCGCCTTGCCGTCGTAGGCCACGACCTGGTCGGCCGTGCCGTGGATCAGCATCACGCCGACCTTGCCCGGCCTGGTATGGTGCTGGACCACCGGTTCCGGCATCGGTCCGCCCACCGAGGCCACCGCCGCGAATACATGCGGCAGCTCGGCCGCCAGGCGCAGGGCAAAGAAGCCGCCGCGCGACAGTCCGGTCGCATACACCCGCGACGTGTCGACACGGTAGTCCTTCTTGAGTTTCTCGAGCAGGGCCTCGGTGAAGCCGACATCGTCGCTGCCGCCCAGGTAAGGCATGTCGAAGCCGACGTTCCAGTCGTGCTTGATGCCCAGCGGGTAGACCACGATGAAGCGGTGCCGGTCGGCGGCCCGGTTCATGCCGGTGTAGAGCATCTGCTCGGCCATCGTCATGCCGCTGCCGTGGAAGTTGAACACGACCGGGTAGGACTGCTGCGCGACGCTATGGTACGAAGCAGGCGTGTAGACGATGTAGCGGCGTTTTTCCTCCTTGTACACCAGCGTGCTCCTCTGGGCGAAGGCGCTGCTGCAGATGCTGGACAGGACCAGCAGGGCGATCAGGATTTTTTTCATTGGATGCTCCCTGGTGAATGGAGCTAGACCCTAGTCGAACTTAATGTGCACCCACGTGTCGAATAATGATCATGGAAAGCACTTTAGCGATTGGACACGCAGCGAAGCGGCTGGGAATCACGGTCAAGACGCTGCAGCGCTGGGAGCGTGAGGGACGACTGGTCCCGGCGGCGCGCACCGCCAGCAACCGACGTCGCTATACCGAGAGCCAGCTGCGCGCGTTCCTGCGCCTGCCGTCGCCCGATGCACCGCGGCGGATCGTCGCCTACTGCCGGGTGTCGAGCGCCGCCCAGCGCCCCGACCTGGCTAACCAGCGCCACACGCTCGAGCAGTTCACGGCCGCGCGCGGCCTGGCCGGGGTCGAGTATGTTGAGGAAGTCGGAGGGGGCCTGAACTTCGGTCGCAAGCACTTCCTGGCCCTGATGGATGCGATCGGGCGCGGCGAGGTGGCGACGCTGGTGCTGGCCCACCGCGATCGGCTGCCCCGCTTCGGCTTCGACTGGTTCGCGCATCACGCAGCCTTGCACGGCTGCGAACTGCTGGTGCTGAACCAGGAACGCCTGTCGCCCGAGCAGGAGATGGTGCAGGACCTGATGACGATCGTCCACTGCTTCTCGAGCCGCCTGTGCGGGCTGCGCAACTACCGCCGCCAGCTGCGCGCGGCGCTGGAGAGTCACGATGCTGCTGGCGCACCGGATCAGGATTGACCCCACGCTTGAACAACGCGGCTATTTCGCGCGCGCGGCCGGGACTGCGCGCCGGGTCTGGAACTGGGCGCTCGCCGAATGGCAGCGCCAGGTCGCCGCAGGCTGCAAGCCGAATGCGATGGCGCTCAAAAAGCAGTTCAACCGGATCAAGTATGCGGACCCGGCCTGGCTTGACGAGAACGGCCAGCCCTGGCTGCGCACCGTCCACCGCGACGCCCATGCGCAGCCCTTCACCAACCTCGCCAGGGCCTGGAGCCGCTACTTCGAGCAGCGCCGTGCAGGAAGGCCGGCATACCCTCCGGTATTCAAGA